>JAXDME010000229.1:0-3242 GCA_034666285.1 Gemmatimonadaceae bacterium
GCCGATCCCCGTACTTGGCGCCGATTTTCTGCGCCTCGAGTCCACTGCAAACCACTCCGTGCGCACCGACCGCTGCGCAGTCGCCCGCCAGCCGCAGAACCTCGCCGTAGACCTCGAGCGTCTTTCGGCCCCATGCGCTACGAAGCTGAGCCGCGTCGAGCGAAGTGAGAATCGTGACGCCCAGCACCCCGCACTTGTCGCCGGCACCTTCGACCGCCGCTTCGATCATCTCTCTGCCGCCCGACGTGTGCACCGTCAGGAGCTTGGCGCCAATAGTAGCCGCGCTCCGGGCGGCGCCACGGACCGTATTCGGGATGTCGTGAAGTTTGAGATCGAGAAAAACGTCCTTGCCAAGAGCGCGCAACGTCTGGACGATCTGTGGTCCTACCGCGGTGAAGAGCTCACCACCGACTTTGTAAAACTTGCATGCCTCTCCTAGGCGATCCACCATCGCTAGCGCGAGGTCCGCGCGTGGGAAATCGAGCGCGACGATCGGCGTCGGTCGCGAGCTTTTCGGCTCAGCGGTTCTGGCTGCGGTCTTTGTCCGGGCCGCCGCGGGTTTAGAGTGTGGCGTCATCTCACCTCCCCCATCGCAGCGACCCGCGTAGCTCTGTCAACGAATGGACTCCATTCTTGCGGCACCAAGCCTCCAGGTCGTCGACGAGCTTTGTGGCCAGCTTTGGCTTTTGCATCGCGGCCGTGCCGACCGCGACCAGCGACGCGCCGGCAATCACATACTGAATGATATCGGTCGCTTTGGAAATGCCGCCGACGCCGATCACCGGCAGGCTGACGGCTTTCGTCACTTTATGAGTGGCGAGCACTCCTACCGGCAGCAGACCCACTCCGCTGACACCGCCACTGCCGAAGCCGAGGGCTGGCTTGCGGGACTCGACGTCGATGACGAGGCCGGGCATGGTGTTCACAACCGATATCCCGTCCGCACCCGCATCGGCAGCGACCTGGGCAGTTCTCGCGATATCCACCAGCGTCGGCGAAAGCTTTACGAAGATCGGTCGTTTGGTCGCCGCTCGCGACCGCGACACAACGTCCGTGAGCGCCTGCGGATCTGCGCCGAACTCCATTCCCCCTGCCCGGACGTTGGGACAGCTGACATTCAGCTCGAATCCCGCCAAGCCTTCTGCATCATCAAGTGTCGAGACGACCGTCGCAAAATCCTCGGCTCGATTGCCCACCACGTTCACGAGCACCCTGGCCCGTCGGAGATTCTCGGCCAGCCACGGGAGATGCGCCGATTTCACTTCGTCGAGACCAGGATTCGCGAGCCCGACAGCGTTGATCATTCCTCCGTCGAACTCCGCCACCCGAGGTGCTGGTGCCCCGTGCCTCGGCTCGACGCTCACCGCTTTCGTGATCAGTCCGCCTAGCTCGTCGAGGTCGATGACGCTCGCAAGCTCACGCCCATAGGCAGCGGTTCCGGCGGCCAGTAATACTGGATTCTGAAAATCAATTCCCGCGACGGTGACTGCCAGCGCGGTCGGAGTCACCGCTACCGGGTGCCTCCGACTCGGGACTCATAGTGTGCGAGATAGTCGAGAACCGACTGCGCAATGTTTCTCGCGAGTGACCGCTGGTTGTCCTGGTCGCTGAGATAAGTCGCTTCCGACTGATTGCTTCCGAAGCCTATCTCGACGAGAACCGCCGGCATGTACGAGCCACGCAACACGGCGAAGTTCGCCTGCTGCACGCCCCGGTTTGGCCCGGGATGCACATCTATCAGGCCGTTTTGAATCGTGAGCGCGAGATCGCTCGACTCCCTCAAATGTTCGTTCTGAGCCATGTCCGTGATGATGAAGCTGAGCGGGTCGCCCTTAGTAGCGTTCGCCCCAGTTTCGAATTTTACGGATTCGTTTTCCATGTCCTGGACCCTGCGCTCGTCTTCCGTCTTGGCTTCAGCCAGAAAATATGTCTCGAACCCGTGTTCGCGGGCGGCTGCCGCCGTTGTGTAGCCCGGAGCGTTGACGTGGATGGAGATGAATACATCGCCGTGATTGCTGTTGGCGATCTTCCCGCGATCGGCCAGCGCTATCAGTGTATCCGTCGTTCGCGTCATGAGAACATCCACCCCGCGCGCTCGCAGCACTGTCGCGAGTTTTTTCGCGACGGCGAGTGTGACATCCTTTTCGACGAACCATGCGGGGGATCCGATGGGCCCAGTCATTCCGCGGTCAGGGCCACCGTGCCCCGCATCTATCACGACGACTTTACGGGCCGACGGTCTGGTGAACACAGGCTGTTGATTCACCGGCCTGGTCGCGCTTGCGGGTGCGGTGAGAATCGCCGTGCTCATGGGACTGGAGCTCGCGGACCTAATGGGCGCCGACGGACGGCTTGCCACGGCCGTCACCGTCCGTAGCTCGCTGAGAGCCACGTCGTAGACATATCCTCCGACGTACCGCGGAATTACATCGGTCACGAATTGGAACGGCAGGTACAGCTGCCCACCTCGCACCTGCGGAGCGCGGGTGAGTGGAATAGTCAGCGTGTCGCGCTTTGCGAACGGGATCCCATCGATGAGATCGATCCGGGCGCGGGGCAACGACAGCGTGTAATGAAGATTCGTGGACGTGATCAGCATCCCGCGCATCGCCCTCATCAGCGCGTCCGCGCGCACGCTCGGCTGACCGGCGTCGATCGTCACCGGAACCGATGCTATCGCACCTCCATCGCGAACGACAATGAAGGTCGGAACCGGGGCGGCCATTGTCGCCGCAGCAGTCTGCAGGAAAAGAAGCAGTGCGATCATCGAGTTCTTACGGCCCGCTGCATGTCCCGCTCGTCATCACGTTTTTTCTCGTCAGCGCGCTTGTCGTAAAGTTTTTTGCCCTTGCCCAGGGCGAGCGCGATCTTCGCCTTGCCCTTCTTGAAGTAGATCTCGAGCGGAATCAACGTCAGCCCCTGACGCTCGACCGCGCCGATCATCTTGCGAATCTCCTTTCGGTGCAGCAGGAGCTTTCGCGTGCGGGTGGGCTCGTGATTGAAGTAGCTCGCCTGTTCATAAGGCGATATGTGCAGGTTGAGCAGAAAAACCTCTCCGTCCTTAACGATCGCGTAGGAATCAGCGATGTTGGCCTTTCCGTTCCGCAGCGACTTGACCTCGCTGCCGGTCAGAACGACACCCGCCTCCCATGTGTCGATGATGTGGTAGTCGTGCCTGGCGCGTTTGTTCCGCGCGACCGACTCCTTCGCATCTTTCTCGACTGTCTCTGCCATTTGACTAC
>JAXDME010000230.1:0-2556 GCA_034666285.1 Gemmatimonadaceae bacterium
CTTGTCGGGAGTGCTCGGTAGCATGTGGCATAATCGCCGAGACCCGTGACGGGCGTACGATCAAGCTGGAGGGCAATCCCGACCATCCGGTGAACCGCGGCGCTCTTTGCGCACGGGGACAGTCGGCTCTGCAAGGGCTCTACAACCCGGATCGATATCGCGGGCCGATGGTCCGACGCAACGGGCAGCTCCAGAGCACCACCTGGGATGACGCGCTGCAGATCTTCGCGCAGAAACTGGGGGAGACCCGGAGCCGCGGCGCCGCTGGAGCGGTATTCATCAATCAACACGAGTCGGGAAGCTTTCCTGGTTTTCTCGATGCCTGGCTCGCCGGGCTCGGAATGCCGGCGCACCTCAGTTACGACGCGGGTGCGGATCACGCTGTCGTCGCCGCCAATCGCCAGAGCTACGGCGTCGCATGGCCACGGCTCGACTTCCGCGCGGCTCGCCTCGTCGTCTCGATCGGAGCGGACTTCCTCGACACCTGGGGCGCGATGGTGCCACAGCAGCTCGATTTCGCTGATGCCCGCGCCGATCACGCGAGAGCTCCGAGAGTCATTTACGTCGGCCCGCGCCGCTCGCTCACCGGTCTCAATGCTGACCAGTGGATCGACTGCCGGCCCGGCAGCGAGATGTCAATCGTGCGAATGCTGGGCGGACAGATGACGCCACAGCAGGCATCGCAGGCAAGCGGTGTTGCCGCAACCGTTCTCGAAGGTTTCGCTCGGGAATTTGCGGCAACGAAGCCGAGCATGGTTGTCGCGGGGGGAGGTGGTGGAGATGGACTGGAAGTGGCGCTCGCCGCCAACGCTCTCAACCAGTCACAAGGAAATGTCGGGGTGACCATCAAGCCGAACGAAGGCTACCTCGGCTTCGATCGCATGGCTGTGCCGGCCGAGCTGAGAGCTCTCGCCGAGAAGATGAACGCGGGCGGCGTCTCTCTGCTGATGGTGCGTGGGGCCAACCCGGCATTCTCGCTTCCGAAGTCGTCAGGATTTGCCGCCGCGATGGCGAGAGTCCCGTTCAAGGTCAGTTTCTCCAGTTTTCCGGATGAAACGTCAGAGCTCGCTGATCTCGTCCTTCCCGACCATCACTCACTGGAGCAGTGGGGCGACGCCGAGCCGGTTCGCGGAACGATATCGCTCCAGCAGCCGACCATGGATCCGGTGTTCGATACTCGGGCTACTTCCGATGTGCTGATCGCCGTTGCGAAGAAGGACCTGGCCAGCGCGGCGCGCTATCCAATGGCGGACTATCGCTCTTGGTTGATCGGCCGGTTTCCTGGAGGTTCTGCGGGACTCGCGGCAGCGCTGCCCCGCGGTATCGCGTCCGGATCGCTCGGGGAATCGACGACCGCGCGCTCGGCTCCGTCTGTACGCGCCGCTACACCGATCGAGCAGTCGAGCGGGAATATGTACCTCGTCGTGTATTCGCATCCATTCATAGGGGACGGGCGCGGCGCGAATAAACCGTGGCTTCAGGAGATACCAGATCCGGTCACAAAGATCTGCTGGCAAACGGTCGCAGAGATGAATCCTGTGACTGCCGAAAAGATGGGGTTGCAGAACGGTGATCTGGTTACGGTGCAGACATCCGCGGGAAGCGTGACGCTGCCGGTCCTACGCTATCTGGGCACACAGCGAGACACTGTCGCGATCGCCACAGGAAGGGGCCACACGCACGCCGGCCGATACGCGAAATCCGGATTCAATCCGCTGGAGATTCTTCCCGTCGCCGAAGACCGTGCCGGCGGTGTCGCGTTTGTCTCGACCAAGGCAAGTGTGTCCAAGGCTGGCGGTTACGCGCAGATAGTTACGACGGAAGGATCTGCACGCCAGCACGGACGCGGAATTGGCCAGGCGATCGCGATTGCTGATCTCAGAGCAGGGCGTGCGGGCCATGACTCCGGCGCAGAGCACGCTGCCGAGGTCGCGCAGAATGGCGGACCAGAAGTGCCCAAGGGCGAGAGTCCCGAAGGTGGCGCGCCGCACGGCGAAGAGATGCCTGGTGACGCGAACCACGCATTCCTTCCGGGTCTTCGCTCACCCGTCGCCAACGATGCGCAGGGGGAACAGGGCGATCCGAACTCGAATAGTAAGGGCATGTACGATCCGAATCACTGGAGCGGCATGGCCAAGCGGCGATGGGCGATGACAGTGGATCTAGCGCGATGCACCGGATGCGCCGCGTGTGTGAGCGCGTGCTACGCCGAAAACAACATTCCGACGGTCGGCGCTGATTGGCAGACGGGCAAGGTCCTGCCCGACAGGACGGGCTTTGGCGCGAACATTCTTCGCAGTCGCGAGATGGCGTGGATCCGCATCGAGCGTTACTACGAGGGAGGGGAAGACGGAGGCGCGGACTTCGACACTCGGTTTGTGCCGATGATGTGTCAACACTGCGGCAACGCTCCGTGCGAGCCCGTGTGCCCGGTGTACGCGACCTATCATTCGCCCGACGGGTTGAACGTCCAGGTCTACAATCGCTGCGTTGGGACCCGATACTGCTCCAACAACTGTCCGTACAAGGTTCGCTATTTCAACTGGTTCGGCTATG
>JAXDME010000231.1:0-2665 GCA_034666285.1 Gemmatimonadaceae bacterium
CTGGCACGCCTTACGAGCACGGAGTTCAGCCTTCGGCCGCTTGGGTGGAGCGCGGATGGGAAAGGCATCTACTACGTCTCCTCGGACAGTGCCGCGTTCACAGCACCGCGCAGCGTGACCTGGCGTGCTTGGGCCCACAGTGTTCCATCGCGCGAAGTGATCCGATTGCGCAAGCCAATAGAGGTGGCATCAGTTGGCCCGCAGCATGGATACGTCGCTTTGGCGATGTTCGGAACGACGAACTGGGACATCTGGATCGCACCGCTCGATACTCCCCAGGTCGCGCGCCCATTCATCGCTACGGCTGCTAACGAGTGGCAGCCGAAACTGTCCAATGACGGCAAGTATCTGGCGTACACGAGCGACGAGACTGGGCGTGCGGAGGTCTACGTGCAGCCGGTTCCAGGTCCGGGCCGCCGAGTGCAACTGTCGGCGGATGGGGGCACCGAACCGGTATGGGATCTCGATAGTCGTCACGTCTATTACCGCGGTCCTCGGCACATGATGCGCGCCACAGTCGCGACCTCTCCACAACTCGAGCTGGTGCGCGGCGACACGCTCTTCGAGGACACCTACGATCGCGAGAGTTATGCGGCATTTTATGACGTGATGCCGGGCGGAAAGGAGTTATTGATGCAGCGCAACGAGTCGCGCCCGCGCTTGGCGATGGAGTTCAACTGGCCGGCGCTGTTGCGGCAGGACAGCGCGTCACGATGATGGGCGCACACGGTACACCCGATAAGTGGCCAACGATGGTTATCGCGTTCAGCGCGCGCTTTCGGCGGCGATAAACTCCCGAAGCGATTCCCACATCGCTGCGTCCGGCTCCTCGAGACTGATCATATCTCCGTCGCACGTGTCATTGTGTCGCAGCAGATGTTCACCTTCCGCAAATAACCTGCACGCACGCGCGTCCGGGGAACAGCGAAGAGGATCATCACTCCCCGGCGCTTTTGAGCGTTTTCGTCGCGCGTTCCAAAGGTTGAAGCTGCTGTCTCCGATATAGATATAGATCTGCTTTTCCGGCATTGCTCTCCTGGTTCTCGTCGGCCATCGGCTATCGCAGGAAACGCAAATGAGTCAGCTGGTGCAATCGCACAAATGGGGTACCTACCCGCGGGCAAGAGAGCGAAGGAACTGAACGGGGTCTCATCGCGCGCCCTGGAAAGCAACTGGCTCCCAGCGTTGGCCGGTCGGGAACGCAAGTGCGATAATTCCCCCAATCAGAGCCCCGATTGGTGGCCCAATGATAAATCCTAGAAGTCGCAAGTCGCAGACGTCGGTATGACAAGGTCGTGCGTTGTCGATAGTTGCGCTGAGGAGGCCCGCCAACGCCCCGACTCCAAGGCCGATCGCAAAATGTCTTCCTCTCGAGGAACCACGAAGAACTTCAAGGCGACTGATTTCGAGAGTGCCGTATCGGAGTCGATCACAGTTTTCGCATCGATCTATAATGAGCGAGTCTGCAGAGAGCTTGTTCAGGCGCCCGACATTAAGACGGCTATCCGTTCCCACCAGGAATCGAATCGTAGCGCCAGCTGCAATAGTTGATGGCGCAACCGGGCGAACAGGACCGATGCCCGTTTCCACCGGAGGCGGTCCTCCGCTGCAGGCTTCCAGAGCCATACTGAGGAACACAGCTACGCTTACCGTTCTGGTAACCGCTGGGCTTGGCATCTCGATCTCCCGGAAGAACAGTGAGGGCGTCAGCGTAGGCGCACGAGGTCCCTCAATGTGCGACGCCTGGCGCGATCGGGCTAGCGAATTGGATCGAGCTTCCAGATTCGAACAGTCCTGTCCAGGCTTCCGGAGGCCACGATCTCGCCGTTTGGTGAAAGCGCGACCGCTGTGACCGACATCGTATGACCGCCTAGCCGAGTCGGCGCAGAGAGTTGCTCTCCCGCCAGGGTCCAAACATAGACTATACCGGTAGTTCCGCCTCCGACCACGCGGTCGGCGTTTCGAGAAAGATCAATCGACGCCACCGGCATGTTCACCGCAAACGATTCGTATCCGCGAGCTCCGCTCGCCCGCCTCTCCACAGAGGTGCGCAGCGGCACGCTCGAGACGGAATCACCGAGGGCCCATAGAAACGCACCGCCCGTACTCTCGGCGCTTGCCGCGCGTTTGCCGTTACCCGAAAGTGCGAGCCCCAACTGCCCGAGTGCCCGAGCGCTCGATCGCTTGCTCAGAGTGCGGTAGTCCCAGAATCGAATCGGCAACGCGGTCGCCAGCGTACTCCCGTCCGAAGACACTGCCAAAGCCCAGATGGCGCCGTCCACCTGAAGAGTTCGCGCTTCCACCCCCGTTGAAGGGTCGACAAAGTGAATGACTCCGTCTTCGGTACCAATGAGGAGCGTGCCGGCGGGATCGAAAATCACGCACAGAGCGCGGTGATCACTCCTGACGTCGCGTAGACGCTGGCCAGTCGCTGTGTTCCAAAGAGTTACCTCGCGGTTTCCACCCGACGACGCCAGGATTTTTCCGTCAGGCGCGAAAGCCAGGGAATACACTTCAGCGCCATGCTCCAGGGTTCGGACAGGTGTCCACGCGCCGGCACGCCAGAGTATGATTGCCCCGTTTAGATCCGCAGTCGCAAGCAGATTCCCATCTGGCGAAAACCTTACTGAGGTGAGGCCGGCACGATGCGCGTGGCGCACGGCTA
>JAXDME010000232.1:0-26074 GCA_034666285.1 Gemmatimonadaceae bacterium
ACCACGTCACGAAGTGCAATGTTTATCTTCGCGACATCAACGATTTCGCAGCGATGAACGAGATTTACCAGACGTTCTTCTCCGCGCCATTTCCGGCGCGCACGACAATTCAGGCGGGCGCGCTTCCGGGCGGCATCGCCGTCGAGATCGAGTGCATCGCAAAGAAACTCCGCTAATGCGTGGTCGCGTCGCCACGAAGACTCAATAGTGGACGCGCTCGATCTGGACACACCCGCTCTCTATGTCGATCTCGACGTCCTCGAGAACAACATCGCCCGGATGCAAGCGGAATGTCGGGCGTGGGGTGTCGAGCTCCGGCCGCACACGAAGACCCACAAGATCCCTGAGATTGCGCAGATGCAGCTCGATGCAGGTGCAATCGGGATCACTGTCGCCAAACTTGGCGAGGCCGAGGTGTTGCCCGGCGACGATGTCCTTGTCGCCTACCCACTCGTGAAGGCGAAGCTGCCGCGTTTGAGAGAGCTGGCGAAAACACGGCGCGTGAAGGTGGCGGTCGATTCCGTCGAAGTCGCTCGTGACCTCAGGGGGATAGACACTCTCGTGGAGATCGATGTCGGCGTGGGCCGTACTGGCGCGCAGTCACCACGGCAGGCGGTCGAGGTCGCGAAGGCGTGCTCGGATTTTCAGGGGATTTTTTACTGGCCTTCGTGGCTCGACCAGGCCGGCTTTCGCGCTGCGTGTGGGAAGATCGACGCCGTCCTCGACGCGCTATCCGCGTCTGGCTTCGACGCGAAGATCGTCTCTGGAGGCTCGACGCCGGGCGCGGGAAAAACGCCGCTGATTCCCCAGACAACCGAGATCCGTCCTGGTACTTACGTCTTCTATGACGCGAGCAGCATGGAGGCGAAGATCTGCGTCGAGGCGGACTGCGCCCTGCGAGTGCTCACCACGGTCGTCAGCACCGCGGTACCGGGTCAGTGCGTGATAGACGCTGGGTCAAAAACGCTGTCGAGCGATCAGACAGTCGGTTCCGGAACGTTCGGCCACTTCGTCGGGCGCCCATGGACATTGCGGAAACTCAATGAGGAGCACGGCTATGTCGAGATTCACGAGCCGGCTCACATCGGAGAAAAAGTCTGGGTGGTGCCAAGTCATGTGTGCCCGACGGTCAATCTGCACGACGAAGTCTGGTACGGTCGGCGCGGCCGAGTGGAAGGAAGCTGGAGGGTCGCTGCGCGTGGAAAAGTACGTTAGAGCTCAACTTTCTTCATCGCGGGACGCAATGTGAACACTTCGGATAGCCGTGATCCCTCCCGGCGTGAGTTCCTCGCCGCCTCAGTGGTCGGTCTCGCCGCGCTCGCACGTGGCTCGGAGAATCCTTCCGCAAGCAAAGCGGCGAAACCTGACAGTGATCTCCTTTACGTCGGTACGTACACCGAAAGCCGACATGAAGGTATCCATCTCCTCCGTTTGGACCGCCGCTCCGGGAAATTGACGCACGTCGCCTCGGTCGACGCCGGCGCAAACCCATCGTTTCTCGCGATTCACCCGAACGGCCACGTTCTCTACGCGGTGAATGAGCTCGAGACGTACAACGGGAAGCCGAGCGGCGCAGTCAGCGCCTTCACGATCGCCCGCGACACGGGCGCGCTCACACTCCTAGACCGGCAGCCGTCCGGTGGTGGAGCGCCGTGCTTTGTAAGCGTCGACCGGAGCGGTCGAGTGGTACTGGTCGCGAACTACAGTGGAGGAAGTGTCGCACTGCTTCCAATCCAGGCGAACGGCGCACTCGCGCCCGCGACGCAGGTGGTGCAGCACACCGGTAGCGGACCGGACTCCGAGCGCCAGAGTGCGCCGCATGCCCACTGCATCATTCCCGACCCTTCCAACCGCTTTGCGCTCTCCGCGGACCTCGGCGCCGACCGCGTGTTCGTCTACCGACTCGACCTCGATGGCAAGTCACTGAAGCACGTCGCGGGCGGCGACGCTGTCATGCGCTCCGGCGCGGGCCCGCGCCACGTCGTTTTTCACCCGACGTTGCCGCTGGTGTTCGTCACCAATGAGCTCGACTCCACGGCGGCCACACTTCGTTTCGACGCTGTGCGCGGTACACTGACGCCACTCAACACTCACTCGACCATCCCCTCCGGGTGGACCGGCACGAACTTTCCAGCCGACATCCACATCGCACCATCCGGACGCACGCTGTACGTGTCGAACCGTGGCCACAACAGTATCGCCGTCTTCTCAGTTGCGGAGCCGACCGGCGCGCTCGCACTGGAGCAGCTGGTCTCCACCGACGGTGATTGGCCACGCAATTTCAGTCTCGATCCCACCGGCCGATGGTTACTCGTCGCCAACCAGAGGTCCGGGTCCATCGTCGTGTTCGCGCGCGATATGCGCAGCGGTCGGTTGACGCCGACGCGCGAGAGAATCGAGGTGCCAAGCCCGGTCTGCCTGCGATTTCGAGCGTAGACAGGACCACGGCTTGAAAATGTCGCCGATCGTCAAACGAATCGCTGTCGCGCTCGGCCTCATCGCACTCTGCGCGGTCTCGATTCTCCGTGTTGGGCGGCCTCCGCGTCCCGTCCCTGCGACGGCCCCCGGTACGGCGTTCTCCGCCGAGCGCGCGATGCGGCACGTCGAGCAGATCGCGCAACGGCCGCATCCAATGGGTACGGCGGATCACGATCGTGTGCGTGATTACATCCTCGGTCAGCTCTCCGCGATCGGGCTTCAACCGCAGGTCCAGCAAACAACGGGGATCGGCACTCGATATCGGCGAGCGGGACACGTGCAAAACATTCTTGCCCGACTTCCGGGCAGCGACTCGCACGGCAAAGCGGTTCTCATAATGGCGCATTACGACGGCGTCGAGGCTGGACCGGCGGCGTCCGACGACGGCGCCGGATCGGCCGCGCTGCTCGAAACGCTCCGCGCGTTGCGTGCACGCAAGCATCCATTGACGCACGACGTGGTCGCCCTGTTCACTGACGGCGAGGAAGCCGGACTGCTCGGCGCCGCCGCGTTTGTGCGTGAGCACCCGTGGGCAAGAGACGTCGCGGTCGTCCTCAATTTCGAGGCTCGTGGCACAAACGGGCGCTCCTTCATGTTCGAGACAGGGTCCGGCAATCTCGACGCCTCTCGCGCGCTGCGCACCGCGCATGACGCGACTGCCGCATCGGTCTACGCGACGATCTATCGCACGCTGCCCAACGACACCGACCTCTCCGAGATCGCCGTGCTCGATCTTCCCGCACTCAACTTCGCGTTCGCGGACGGTGTCGAACGCTACCACACGAGTCAGGACGACATCGCCCATCTGAGCACAGGTAGTCTGCAGCATCACGGATCGCAGATGCTTGCGTTGGCGCGGACGTTCGGCACCGAGCGGCTACCGCGCGCGCGTACCGGCGACGGCGTCTTCTTTGACCTGCCGATCGTGGGCCTCGTTGTCTATCCCCAGGGACTTGAGCTCCCGTTGGCGATTCTGGGGCTGGTGCTCGTCGGAGCGCTCGTTGCTCGCGACAGGAAAGGAGTGGGCGCGGGCGTGCTCGGGGTGCTCGTCGCACTTGTGCTGTCGGGCGCCGTGGGCTGGATCGTTGGCCGAATGCTCCACGGTCCCGCTGTCTGGAGCGGGTGGTATGCGACAGCGATGGTGTTGCTCGCCCTGTCAGTGACGGCGGCGTGCTATACAGTTGCCGAGGGATGGTCGACCCCGCGCGGTCTTCACGTTGGCGGACTCATCATATGGCTGGTCCTCGGACTTTCGCTCGCCGTGCAAGTTCCGGGTGTCAGCTACCTCTTCACCTGGCCTCTAATGTTCGCGGCGGGGGCAGCGTTCTTCAGGCGCGGCCGTGAAGTGGCCGATTGGGCCGCCGCGGTCGTGACGCTGCTCATTTTCGTCGGGTTCATCTACGGTGTCTCGGTCATAATGCTCGGCGTCACCGGCACTGGCGCGATCGCGTTGTGCGTCGTGGCGTCGCTCATCCTATTTCTGCTTTCCCCGCAGCTCGAATTCATCGCAGGCGACACGCGCTGGTCGGCCGCGACATGGCTCGCCGGCGCGGGAGCAGTGTGTCTCGTGATTGCCGCTATCACCGTGCATCCGAGCGCGGACCATCCCATCCGAAGCGCACTGATTTACGCCGAGAATGCTGACTCCAGCGACGCGTGGCTCGGTACGCTGGACAGCTCGCCTGATGCGTGGACCCGCCAAGCGATCGGAGAACGAACGCCAGGGCCGAGTCCTGCGTGGACAGCGCGCCTATCGGACTACGCGACCCGCTTCACCGGCCGAAAGGTCGAACGCGTGCTGCTCGGCGCTCCAAACGCAACGCTCATTCGCGACACGCTGTTCGGAGGAGCCAGGCACATGTTGCTCCGCGCGAGCGCGCCAGCGGGAACCACTGCGTTGTTGATGCGCGCGCGCGGCGCCAAAGTCCTCAGTTCCTCGATTGACGGACGTGTCGTCGACACCACGCGATATCGCTCTCGCGCGCGCGACTGGGTCATGGAATATTGGGCCGTTCCCGACACCGGCGCGCTCGTCGCACTCTCGATTCCAGCGGGCGCTCACATCGATTTCGATCTTGCCGCGCGACGGCCCGGTATCCCGCCAGTGCCCGGTGTAACAATTCCCGCGCGCCCGCCCTATGTCGCGCCTAGCCAGACAGGTGACGTGAACATTGTGTACCGGCAGTGGCGCTTTTGAGCTGGCGAACGCTGCGTCCTATCTGCCGCTCGGCACTCCCTCGAACGTTGCAGTCAACACACCAAACAGGAACTGATCGCCCTTCGCATCGGGATTCCTGAACACGAGATACACGTCGTGCATTCCGGACATCCGTCGGAGCGCTACGCGCAGTCTTGATGGGGACACGCCGGCTGTCGGACCGATCGTCTCGCTCTCGCCGAGCAAATCACCTGTCGGCGAATCGAGATGCACCTCGATCTTCCCGCCCTTGGCCTGGTACTGGGTTGGCGCGACAGCAGTGAAGACCACTGCGGCGACGCCCGTGAGATCGAGCTGCTTTAACGCGACCGAGGAGCCCGAACGATTCACGACAGTGACCTCGACCGGCACCTCCGGCGCACTCTGCTTCGACACTCCCTCCGAAAGCACACCTGTCGCGACCACCACGCTCGGCGAATGCAGGACGATCTCCTTCTCCTTTGTGATCGGCGGCATTCCGTTCGCGCCACGGTCCGTGTACGCCGCTCGCAGCACCACGGCTCCTCTGGGTGAATCGCCTGAACCTGCCGAAGGGACGTATGCGCCGTGATCAGGGAGCGAGGCCGCAGTCGTCTTCCGATCGGCGAGACTCATGATGTAACCCAGCATCGCCGACGCCTGCTCGTTGCTGAGCGTAGGATGCGCGGGCATCACGACCTTGCCCCACACACCGGTTCCACCTTCGCGGATCTTCCGGACGAGACGCGACGTCGCCGTGCTGTCGTCGTGATACTTCCGCGCGACATCGATGTAGGCGGGGCCGATGGATTTTCTGTTGAGTTGATGGCACGAGAGGCAGTCGCTGCCTTCAATCAGCTTTCTTCCAGTTGCGTGCGCATCGATGCTCGATGCAGGCCCAGTCACCGGACCGCTCGAGCCCACGCCATCCTTCAGGTACTGCGCAGTCACATTCACTCGACGCGCGGGGATGGTGCGACTCGCCAGCGAGCCGTCCTCACGATCTGTCACGCGGGTTGCGTAGCGCACCGGAGTTCCGGGAAAATAGAACGTCTGGTTGCCGACGAGATCGAGATCTACGTTGGGCGGCTCGTTGCCAGCCACGATCTGCACGTTCGCAGTCGACGCCGGGCCATGCGGATCGATAGCGGTCAGAGACGCTGTGTATGCACCCGGCTCGGTGAAAGTGAAAGTCGGGTTGGGCTCGATCAGCCGCTGCAGGACGGGCCCGTTTCTGCGGGAGATGCTCCACACGTATCGCAGCGAATCTTCGTCGAGGTCCATCGTGCCGGCGGAGGAAAGCTGTACGCGCATCGGGAGCGCGCCGGCGGGCTGATCGACCGCCGCCGCAACTATTGGCTTTCGATTGCCCGCGTTGTATTCGATCCGGACGAGGCGCGCGTCTTCGTTCCCCTGGAACCAGGCGGTGCCGTACTCCAGAACGTACAGATCTCCGTTGGGCCCGAACTGCATGTCGATCGGGTTGCTGAACTTCTGGCTCGGCATGAATTGCTCAATGGAACCAAGATCTCCCTGAGCGTTCATGGTGACGGCCATTATCCATCCACGCATCCACTCGTAGATGAAAAGCTTTCCGTCGTAGTACTGCGGAAATGTTCTGGCTCCGTGAAATTCATCGCGGTGGAAAACGGGACCTGCCGCAGCAGCTCGTCCTCCGCTGCCGACGATTGGAAACTCGGGCGACGGCGCGTATGGATACCAGATCATGGCGCCCCGTGCTGGCGGCAACTCGGTGAGGCCGGTGTTGTTGGGTGATGTGTTGACAGGATGCGCCGGATCGAACTGCGCCCCTGACGTCTCCGTCACCGAGTCGATGAACGTCGTCCTGTAGTAAGCCTGATTGTTGCCGACGAAGTACGGCCAGCCGAAGTATCCCGCTTCCCGTGCCTGGTCGATTTCGTCGTAGCCCCTCGGCCCGCGTCCGACTGAGTCGATCTGCGCGTCGGGTCCGACCTCACCCCAGTAGACAAACCCGGTCCGAGAATCCACCGAGATGCGATACGGATTACGGTGACCCATCGTGTAGATCTCGGGTCGCGTCTTAGCCGTACCCGGTGGAAAAAGATTTCCCTCGGGTATTGTGTAAGTTCCGTCTGGCTCGGGATGGATGCGGATTATCTTGCCGCGCAGATCGTTGGTGTTGGCTGACGATTTCTGGGCATCCCACGGTGAGCGACCCGCGCGTTCGTCGATCGGCGCGTAACCCGTCGCGAATGGATTCGAGTTGTCGCCGGTCGAGACGTAGAGATTGCCCTTGCCGTCGAAGGCGATGGAGCCTCCGGTGTGACAACACTTCTGACGCTGAGTTCCTACCTCGAGCAGAACCTTTTTTGAGCCGAGGTCGAGCGAGTCTCCCTTCATCTGATAGCGCGTGAGCACGTTCTTCGGCTCGGCACCGGCGGGCGAGTAGTACATGTAGATCCAGCCGTTTGTCGCGAAATTCGGATCGGCGGCGAGTCCGAGGAGTCCGTCTTCCGCCTGACTGCTATCCGCGTACTTCGTGCTGACCGGAATCGTGGCGATCCGTGTCACGCGTTTGGTCGCCGGAGTATAGAGATTGACGTAGCCGTGTCGCTCGATGAATAGCACGCGCTCGTCGGGAAGGACGGCAAGCTCGATCGGCTCGTCGAACTTCTGAGCGAGAACGACTTTCGTGAAGCGATTCTCCTCTGGCCGCGCGCGGCCGAAGTCGACCTTCCCCGTACCCATGGCATACCGCAATCCGCCGAGGACGTGCTTCAGGAAGAGAGGCTCCGTGTAGGTCGCCTCGGTGTGGCCCATGTTGGTGTACCACGCACGTCCGCCGTCGAAGTCGTGATACCAGCTCATTGGATGGTGATCGCCGTTCGTCCCGCCCTGGTAGCTTTTCTCGTCGATGTCCACGAGGACGTGGATGGTCGGGTCGATCGACTTGAAGTTATAGAATTCGTCCTCGCGATCCCAAGTGTCGGGGAATCCTTCCGTGGACGGGTGATTCTTGTCGAGCACCCGATAGGTGCCTTTGCGAACGTTGGGGTTGTTCGGATGGCTGGTGAACCAGGCGCCGGCGAGTCTGCCGTACCAGGGCCAGTCGTACTCGGTGTCCGCGGCGGAATGGATTCCCACGTATCCGCCGCCGGCTTGGATGTAGCGCTCGAAGTCGTCCTGCTGCGCGGCGTCGAGCACGTCGCCGGTCGTGTTCAGGAACACGACTGCACGGTATCGCCCGAGGTTCTTGGAAGTGAACGCGTTGGCGTCTTCGGTCGCGTCGACGGAGAATCCGTTTTCCGCTCCCATTTTGCGGATCGCGGCGATACCGACTCCGATGGAGCTATGTCGGAATCCGGCAGTCTTCGAAAAAACGAGGACGCGAGAGGAGTCCTGGCTGCGCACGGTGATGGGGACGCAGAGCGAAACGAGGAGAGGCGCGAGCGAGACGAGTCGGTGCATGGACGGTCCAGAGCGATGATTGTGGACCAGCTGACGACGGCACGCCAATCTGCACCGCCGCCGTCGCCGAGGACAGGGTCGGTTTTACATCGCGGTTGTCGTACGGGCATGTCAACTACGCTGCTACCCGCGGCCGGGTAGCAGCGTAGTTGCAAGTACTATGGCTTGCCCGCCACCCGCGCGTTACGCCACGCGTTCAACGCTCCATGTCGCTCGCGCTCGACATCGTACAGTGCCACTACCCTTCCAAGCGCCAGGCCTCCGTCGTTGTCGAAGCGATAGTGAATCCCACCGTAGAGACGAGACATGGCCTGCTCTTCGGCAATCCGCGTGAACTCCGCACGATCCTGTGGGAAATAGTGTCCCAGCACGGCGTCGAAGGCGCCGGCGCTGCAGGCGTGGCCCGAAGGATAGGACGGAAAGTTCGGCAGGTCGACGCTGTCAGCGAGCTTGAGAGTGGTGTCAACTTGCGAAGGCCTGATGGTCCAGTAGTGATACTTGGCCTCGAAGCAGGCGATGATGGCGTCCGACGCCCCTGCATTCAGCACCGCAAGAACACGCGCAGCTTCCGCGTCTGACGCATGGTGTCGGCGCAGCGCGTCGGATGCGACCTGGTTCCATCGCGCCCACGGGTCCGCGCCGTTCCATCGTTGTGCGATGGTCGTCTGTTCAGCGGTACGCTCCCGGGCTACGCGTCGTACTTCCTCGAGTGCCGCCTGGAACGTCGGTGAACCGTAGGCCGGAGGCGGCGCGGGACGGAACTGCGACGCCGAGTCGAGCAGCCAGGGGCGTGACTGCGTCAGAGCGATTCCGATCGGAGGAACCCCTGGAACGGTGTACCACATGCCGGGGCCAGTCGGGATGGTACCCGCCCAGGGTGCGGCAAAGCTGGCCGGCGCTGGTGCCCAGGTGATCACGCGAGTCGCGACGTCTTCTCCGAGACGTGCGCCAGCGATTGTCCGCTCCTGTCCGTGCGATGCGGCTCGTGCCTGGTCGAGGTCTCGGGCCAGCTCTCGCGCGATCGATGCGCGCACGGCGGAGTCCGTATAGAGCTCGTTGAGCACTGCGGCAGAGGCGCTGGCAACGGCTGCGTCGGAAGAGACGCCGCGATTGTCGCCCGCAGCATTCACCGCCGCGTACTGGGCGACGCTGAGGAGTGTGTAGACCCGGAAGAGAATTGGCGGCTGGTTTTGCATGATTCGGCGCAGCGCAGCGGGATCGCCGGCCGCGGCCGTCCTGGCCGCACGCCGACGGGCGGAGTTCTCGTCAACGAGCTTGGGGACGAGTCGATTCCAGCGGACGCTGGCAGGGCCGCTTTCAACTGCTCCCTGATCGTTGGAGCGCGCAGTCTGGACCTGCGCGTTTAGAACTCCGCTGCCGGCGAAACCGATCAGGAGCGGCAGGGCGAGTAGTCGGGTGGCGATTTGCATCAGAGCCTCGGTGTAGTGAAAGAGTTTCGGGCCGGCCGCGACCGGTGCCGGGTCGCGGGCAACTGACCCGATTTCAGATCACTACGAGATGCCTGATAACTAAGTTTCTCGTTATACAAGCCTGGCGGAGGTTTGCTGGAATTGGACAGATCGCGCCCGGCAACGCATATCTGCAGACCATTCCTGCTTAACGGAGACCGTATGCCCCACGGCAAGATTTGCTACCTCGAAATACCGGCGAAGACAGCCCAAGCGTCTGCTGACTTCTACAGCAGCATTTTCGGCTGGAAAGTGAGGGAACGGGGAGACGGAGCGCTGGCCTTCGATGACGCCGGTGGGGTAAGCGGAACCTGGGTGAAGGAAAGCGATCGGACGCCTGACGAGCGCACGCGGACGTACATCATGGTAGATGACATCGGCGAAACTCTGAAGCGGATCGAGAAAGAAGGCGGCCGGCTGCTGACGCCCCGCACCGAGATCGGTTCGGGAATGGGCGCCTTTGCGGCGTTCGCGGACCCTGTGGGAAACGAGTTTGGCCTTTACGAAGAGCCCAGCTAACGCGTCCAGAGACAACAGCCCTCGAATCCTTCTACCACTGCTCAATGGCCGGTAGTCCTGATCCAGTCAACGAGCTCGTCGTACTCGTTCGGTCGCGCATTGGTCTCATCGCGCTGGACTCGGGCGACCCGGAGCAGGCCCATAACACGCTGACGACCGCGGCTGCGATGCTCGGGATCCCGTTATTCATCTGGACACGAACGAAAGGACTACGCCGCAAGAACGCAGCTGCCCCCGTTTATGGAACCACTGATTCCCTTGCCGCGCTTGCGCATATCGAGTCGGCCCATATTCCGGCGATCTACGAGTTCGAAGGACTTGGCGCTGATCTCGCCGACCCGACGCGTGCACAACGCCTGAAAGACGCCATCGCTGGTCTCGATGGTCTGGATGGGGCAATCGTTCTGCTCGATGGCACTGCTGATTTGCCCGAGCCACTGCGGCAGCTCGCTGCGCTCGTGACACTCCCGCCGCCATCGCAAAGCGACTACCACTCGCTCATCAATCGCGTAGTGCAGCAGCTCCACGCGCGCATCAATGTTCGCACCGAGCTTAGTCCCGCCGACCTCGAGCGTCTGGTCGGAGCGCTGCGCGGCTTCACGCTTCCGGAAGCGGAACATATTCTCACGCGCGTCATTGTCGACGATGGAATTCTCAACGCGCAGGACATCCCGCAGGTGATTGCCTCGAAGTATGCCGACATGAAAGCGGCCGGCCTGCTCGAGTTCTGCCCCGTCGATGTGAAGCTCGAGGATATCGCAAATCTCGCATCACTGAAGGAGTGGCTTGCTACCCGTCGCGCCGTTATTTCTGCGCCGGGCCGGGCAGCGGAGATGGGACTGCCATTCCCTCGAGGAATGCTGCTCGTCGGCGTTCCCGGTTGCGGCAAGAGTATGTGCGCGAAAGCTGTCGCCGCTGATTGGGGACTGCCGCTCCTCAAACTCGACACTTCCGGGATTTACGACAAATACGTTGGTGAGAGCGAAAAACATTTTCTTTCGGCAATCCGTGACGCTGAACGCGCAGCGCCCGCGGTATTGTGGATCGACGAAATCGAGAAAGCGTTTTCGGGCGGCGATAACGACGGCGGTGTGTCGACGCGGATTCTCGGGACGTTTCTCTCCTGGCTGCAGGAGCGCCGCGGTGACGTGTTCGTCGTTGCGACAGCGAACGACATCGCACGATTGCCCGCGGAGCTGGTGCGCAAGGGACGGTTCGACGAGATCTTTTTTGTCGATCTTCCCGAGCCCGATGTGCGCGAATCGATCTTCAGGCTGCACCTTGAACGCCGAAAGCAGCCGCTTGCCGCGTTCGATCTCGCTGCGTTGGGGGAAGCCACGGACGGTTTCAGCGGCGCGGAAATCGAGCAGGTCGTAGTGTCGGCACTCTACGGGGTATTTGCGGCGGGACGCACGCTCCGCATGGAAGACCTGAGTGCCGAGGTCGCGCGCACTCGTCCACTCTCGGCCACAATGGCAGAGCGTATTCAGGGTTTACGCGAGTGGTCGCGCGGCCGGACGGTGTCGGCACACTAGGATCGTCGTTCTCCAACGATGAGCCTGTGCAGTGCGTAAGCACTAGTGAATGATAGAGATTATTTCTCACACCGCCCGTGCCGCGATCCTCGTAGTTGTGCTCGCCGGCTGTTCCACCCTTCAGGCGCAGCACGATGCCGTTGATACCCCGACGCCTGCCGCTGCGAAAGAGGACTGTACGCTACAGCAGATGGCGTCCGCCAGCGCCGGAGTTGACGCGGCGGCTGCGACGTCGACGTCGCCCGATTCGGCGATGGGGAACCTGGCGACACAGTCGCGCGCTGCCATCGCGACGATAGAGTACCAGAGCTGCGTTTCCCGGCAGTAGCGCTCTCACTGCCACGACGAGAGGCGATGCGCGCAGAGGTTTGAACCGCAAGCCAACGCTGTCCGGCAGATGAATTGCAGCTGAACTAGAGTGTCAGCCGAACTTATGCGGTGAATGTGGAATCATACCTTACCGTGAGTGATTGGCAGGACGATCGAACACAGTACCCAGAGCTGAATTCGGTCCTAAAAGACTTTGTCAGCAGCGTTCAGAGCGCCCTCGGCGATGCCTTCGTTGGCGCTTATCTTCAGGGGTCTTTCGCAGTTGGCGACTCAGATCGCGATAGCGACGTCGACTTTATCATCGCCGTGCGCGACGAGCTGTCGGACCGCCACGTCGCTACGCTGCAGGGCATCCACAACAGAGTCTACGGCCTCGACTCGGAATGGGCCCGTCATCTCGAGGGATCGTATTTCCCGATTGCGATTCTTCGCGACTACCATCAGCGCGGCAAAGCGCTCTGGTACCTCGATCACGGCAGTCGGTCCCTGATAAAGTCGGACCACTGCAACACGCTCGTCGTTCGACGCGTTGTTCGTGATCATGCGATTGTCCTCGCTGGGCCCGATCCCTCGACACTCGTTGATCCGGTACCCGTCGACGCGCTGCGTCGCGAGATCGGCCACACGATTCGCGACTGGGGTCGGCAGATTCTCGAGCAGCCTGAGCAGTACCGGAATCGTTTCTACCAGGGCTTTATCGTTCTGAACTACTGCCGCATGTTGCATGATCTCGTCGAGGGACGCGTCGGATCAAAGCGAGCTGGCGCGGCCTGGGCAAAGGCCACGCTCGACCTCGCATGGAGCCCGCTCATCGACCGAGCGTGGAGCGGGCGTCCAGATCCAGCCGTTGCCGCGCGCGAGCCCGCGAACCCCAAAGACTTTGAGAGCACCCTTGAGTTTGTGAGATTGATCATGCGCAAGAGTGAAGAATGACTTATGGTCTGCCCGGTAATGCAACCGATGCATTCGCTGAACGGCGCCGTCACACCGTCGCGGCGATCTTTTGCTCCTCCTCGTTCATCTCCGCCAGAATGTCCCCGAACAGTGGCGTGCTCAGATACCTCTCAGCGGTGTCAGGAAGCATGCAGAGGATAGTCGTCCCCTTCGGCGCGCCGGCCGCAATCTCGAGCCCCGCGGCAAACGTAGCGCCCGCTGAGACTCCTACGAAAATCCCTTCCTTCTGGGCGAGCTGTCGGCTCGCCTGCATCGCCTGCGGACCCGGAATCGGTATGACGCGGTCGACGAGCTTCATCTCCAGCGCATCACCGGTGAGCTTCGGAATGAAATCCGGGCTCCAGCCCTGAATCGGATGTGGCTTCCACGCCGGGTGGCGCGCCGCCGCTGATCCGTCGGGGTTCCGTTCCTGCGGCGTCTTGCTCGTCACCATTGCTGCATCCGCGGGCTCGGCGAGAACGATCTTGGTATCCGGGCGTTCCTTGTCGAGAACGCGTGCCACTCCCTTGAGTGTTCCGCCAGTTCCGAATCCGGTGACCCAGTAGTCCAGCTTCTCGCCGGCGAAATCGTCGATGATCTCCCGTGCCGTCGTCTTCGAGTGGTAATCCGCGTTGGCTTCGTTCTCGAACTGACGCGTGTAGAACCATCCGTTCTTCTTGGCGAGCGCCACCGTCTTTTTCACCATTCCGGTCGCACCTTCGGGCGCGGGCGTCAGTATCACCTTGGCGCCAAGGAAGCGCATCAACTTCCGGCGCTCGATGCTGAACGATTCCGCCATCGTGACTACGAGGGGATACCCTTTCGCCGCACACACCATCGCCAACCCGATGCCGGTGTTGCCGCTCGTCGCCTCGACCACGGTCTGTCCCGGCTTGAGCTGACCTTTTCGTTCCGCGTCTTCGATGATGCCGAGCGCGAGGCGGTCTTTCACGGAACCGAGTGGATTGAAGGCTTCGATCTTGACATACACATTGACGCCCGGCGGCGCGAGCTTGTTGATCTTCACGACAGGCGTGTGGCCGACGGTTTCGAGGATACTGGCGAATTTTGTCATGGTCTTCTATCCAACGACGGTAGAGTGGGTCGAGGGGCGCGAAACGTTGTGATATAACGTACTAACTAACGAACCTCGCGGCCGACAAGCAGTTTATTGGCAACCCTCTAATCGACCACGCCTATGCTGCGACACCTCATTCTGCTGCTGACAATCATTCCGCCGGCGACCTCGAACCGGCAGCCGGCAACCGCCGAAGTCGATCAACGAATCCTCGGCCGGTGGGATATCACCGTCACCACTCCCGATGGTCCCAAACCCTCATGGCTCGAAGTCGAGCAATCCGGACGCGACGCGGTGGTGGGTCGCTTCGTAGGAGTGGTCGGCAGTGCAAGACCGGTCGCGAGAATCGTAGCCAACGGGGACTCTCTCAGTTTTTCGATCCCCCACCAATGGGAAGCAGGCAACGGCGACCTCACAGTCACCGGTAGAGTCTCCGGTAGCTCTCTCGCAGGCAGCATGACGTTCCCTGATGGAAAGACCTATTCCTGGACGGGTGTGCGCGCGCCGCGTCTCGTACGCACGTCGAATCCAGTCTGGGGAGCGCCGATCAGATTGCTCCACGCAAACGATCTCGCCGGCTGGCACGCCAGCGGTCCCTCGAATCAATGGAAGGTCACCAACGGTGTGTTGAGCAGTCCGCACTCGGGCACCAATCTCGTGACGGATCGGACCTTCGGGGATTTCAAGCTTCACGTAGAGTTTCGCTATCCGAAGGAGAGCAACAGCGGGGTATATCTGCGAGGACGCCACGAAGTGCAGATCCAGGACGATTACGGGAACGAGCCGGCCAACGATCGCTTCAGCGGTATCTATGGATTCATATCGCCGAGTGTGATTGCCGCGAGACCCGCGGGTCAGTGGCAGACCTACGACATCACTCTCGTCGGCCGTATGGTCACCGTCGTCGCCAACGGACGGCAGGTGATCTGCAATCAGGAGATTCCAGGAATCACAGGAGGCGCGTTGGACAGCAATGAAGGCGCGCCGGGACCGCTGTTCCTGCAGGGCGATCACGGCCCGGTGGAATACCGGAACATCGTGATCACACCGGCGAGGTAATCGGAAACAGCTCCGCTCCGATGATCTTCGAGCCACGCGATAACAACGCGTACCGTTTTCCTGTAACCGTGAAGGGGGTTCTCCTTCGCAACGGAAAGGTGGTTCTACTCCGCAACGAGCGCGACGAATGGGAGCTGCCTGGCGGGAAGCTCGAGTTGTCCGAATCGCCCGAGCAATGTCTCTCACGGGAGATATCCGAAGAACTGGGAATCAGAGTCGAGCCGCAGAACATCCTCGATTCCTGGGTCTACACTATCGCGGACGGCGTGCACGTGCTTGTTCTCACCTATGGCTGCACGGAATCGTCGCGCGACGAACCTGTTCTGAGCGAGGAGCACAAGGAACTGCGTTGGTTCCCCCTTGCAGAGGTCGATAGCTTGCGGATGCCCGAAGGCTACAAGGAGTCGATCCGATCGTGGTCGGCGCACGTGTAAGCTTCGGTAACCTCAGCGATCCGGAGCAGTATCCACGTATGCGCATTCTACTCATCGGTGCCACCGGCACCATAGGACAAGCAGTCGCCGCCGCACTCGGCGCTCGCCATGACATCATCGCCGCGAGTCGCAACAAGGCACACGAGAAAGTCGACCTGTCGGATCCCGCTTCGATCCGTGCGCTCCTCAAGCGAGTCGGACGTGTAGACGCGATCGTTTCCGCTGCCGGGCAGGCCGCGTTCAAGCCGCTCGACCAGCTCCCTGACGAAGACTTTGCGTTCAGCATCAGCAACAAGCTGATGGGCCAGGTGAACCTCGCGCGCTTTGGCCTGGCGTCGCTCGCCGACAATGGGTCCGTGACCTTGACCTCGGGCGTGTTGTCCCAGCAGCCCATTCCGGGTTCAGCGGCGATCAGCCTGGTGAACGCTGGTCTCGAGGGCTTCACGCGCGCTGCTGCGCTGGAAGCGCCGCGCGGAATTCGCGTGAACGTCGTGAGTCCGCCCTGGGTAGCGGAAACCGTTCAGGCCATGGGCTGGCCGCCAGTTCCCGGGGCGTTGCCCGCAACAGCGGTCGCTCGCTCCTATGTGGAGAGTGTCGAAGGGAAAATCACAGGTCAGGTTCTCTCACCGAAGTGAGGTTTCGATGAAGCTTTATGCGCAGCTGAATTTCGGCGGGAATTGCGAAGAGGCGTTCCGCTTTTATGAGAAGCATCTCGGCGGGAAGATCGTGATGATGATGAATCAAAGCCAGGCACCGGGAGCGCCCAAAGGAGCCGGCAAGGCGATCATTCACGCGCGGATGGAAATTGGCGACACGATACTGATTGGGAACGACGTTCCGGCGGACAAGTTCCAGAAGATGCGCAGTGTCTATTTCTACCTCTCTCTCGATTCGACCGCGGAGGCTGAGAGAGTCCACAAGCTGCTCGCAGAAGGCGGTGAGATCTTCATGCCGCTGGAAGAGACGTTCTACGCGACTCGCTTCAGCATGCTGCGTGACAGGTTCGGCGTCTCGTGGTCGATCATACACGAACGCCCGAGGAACTAAGGGGAAGTACCTGACACGATACGGCCTACCGGTCGTCAGTACAGGTACGCCCTTCCTCGGTCCCGAACACATATGTCAACGCCACACAGGCAGTGGCGGAAAGTCAGCGGCTTCCTGATCGGAAGCGTGCTCATTTCCGCGAGCTTTGCTGCCGCGCAACAGCCAACACCCCCGCCAAAGCGGGCGATCGACACAACAATGGATCTCGAGCAGCTAATGATGATCGAGATCGTCGTCGCCGGATCCAAGCGCGCGCAGGAGACCCGGGATGTAGCGTCGTTCGTCAGCGTTGTCTCCGCCGCGGAGATCAGGGAGCACGGGTACCGTACGCTGGCAGATGTGCTGAGAACGCTACCCGGCTTCTACGTTACCAACGACCGCAACTATTCCTACCTTGGTATTCGCGGCTTTGCCCGCCCCGGTGATTGGAACTCGCGGGTTCTACTCCTGCTCAACGGGCTCCGCACCAACGAGAATGTGTACGACCTCGCCGAAATCGGCGAAGAGTTCAGCGTCGATGTGGACCTGATCGAACGGGTGGAAGTCATTCGCGGGCCCAGCTCCGCTCTCTACGGAAACAACGCTTTCTTTGCGGTCATAAACGTCGTCACCAGACCGGGAAGCAGCGTGGCGGGGACGGAAGCCACAGCCACGGCCGCCAGTTTCGGGACGTATGCCGGGCGCGCCACCTACGGCCATACCTTCGCGAACGCGCTCGACCTGCTCGTTTCAGGGACGTACTCCAGCGGCACCGGCAGAAACCTGTACTATCCGGAATTCAACTCACCACTCACGAATAACGGTCTCGCCAACGGCGTCGACCATGAAGCTTTCCGCAAGATTCTTGTCACCGCATCCAGGGGCGATTTCTCTTTTCAGGCGAGCAACGTGTCTCGGGAGAAGGAGCTGCCCACCGGGTCCTTCGCCACGCTCTTCAACGATAGGCGAACACAGACCACCGATGGCTTGACCCTCGCCAGCCTGAGCTTCGAGCGCGCGCTCCTGGACGGCGCCTCGTTCTCGACGCGCCTGCACGCCGGCCGCTACGCCTATGACGGTGAGTACGCCTACTACGCCGATCTTCCTCCCAACAAGGACCTGGTCACCGGAGAATGGTGGGGCTTGGACGTTGACGCAGGACGCAAACTGGGGTCGCGCCAATATCTCACGGTCGGCGCCGAATTTCGGGACAACTTCAAGCAGGATCTGACAAACTACGATCCGCAACCTTACGTGCTCTACTCGGACGTGGAGACAAGTTCCACGCGCTGGGGAGTGTTCGCACAGGACGAAATCAGGCTCGCCGATCCGCTGGTGCTCTCCGCGGCGGTCCGAGTCGACCGGGACGAAGGAAGCTTCGCCACGAGCCCCCGCGCGGCGCTGATCTATACCCCAAACCAGGCGACGACATTCAAGCTTCTCGCTGGCCGGGCGTTCCGGGCACCAAACGAATACGAGCTCGAGTTCAAGAACTTTCAGTACAAGCCGAATCCACTGCTCAAGCCGGAGCACATCGAGACGCTCGAGCTGATAGCGCAGCGATTCATCGGTACGGGCGTTCAGGTCTCAGCGTCCGCCTTCCGGAACAGGCTAACCAATCTCACAAATCAGCATCTCGACCCAACCGACAGTCTCTTCGTTTTCGAGAATAAGGGAGAGATCCGCTCCAAAGGGCTGGAGCTGGGACTGGATGTGAACCGCGGCCACGGCATCACGGGTCGATTGTCGTATTCCCTCCAGCATACGGATGAACGCGTCACGGACGCAGATTTGACCAACTCGCCGGGACACATGGTTCAGGTACAGCTGCGCGCGCCGATTCTCGCCTCCGCCGCGACAGCTGCAGTGGACGCACAGTACATGAGCTCACGGCGCACCCTCGCGGGCAACATCGCCGGAAGTCATGTAGTTACCAATTTTTCGCTCTTCGCGCCGCGGACATTCGGCAGATTCGATCTCAGCGCGACAGTCTACAATGTGTTCGCCGTCAAATACGGAGATCCGGTGCCTGACGGTTTTGCCCAGGATACCATTCAACAGGATGGACGGAGCTTCCGTGTCCGGACGACGCTCCATTATTAAGCGGCTTCTCGTTATCGCGACGCTGTTGTTTGGCGTTCGCGTGGAAGCGCAGTCACCGATGGGCGAATCGCAGGTCAAGGCGATGTTCGTCTACAATTTTCTCAAGTTCGTCGAGTGGCCGGTAGATGCGTCCCTTCCCCCGGGAAACCCGTTCGTCCTCGTCATCATTGGAGAGGGCGCCACGGCCGATGCCACAGAGCATTTTCTCGAATCGAAAACGATCGGAGACAGGCCACTGGTCGTTCGCCGGACCCAGTGGGATCAGTCACTCACTGGTGTGCGAGCGGCCTTCGTAGTCGAGCGGGATCCCAAAAAACTTCACCACATTTGCGATGCGGCCGCCGCCGCCGGCGTTCTCACGATCGGTGAAGGAGAAAGCTTCACGACCAACGGCGGCGTGATCGCGCTCCTGGTCGAGGACCGCAAGGTGCGGTTCGACGTGGACACTTCCGCCGCGCAGAGCGCCGGACTCCGCGTCAGCTCCAAGCTGCTCGCGCTGACCCACGCAGTTCGCTCATCGACCAACAGGTCCGGATCCCAGCGGTGAAGCTCAGATTGAGCGTCCGCGCCAAGCTGCTGACAATGCTGATGGCGGCGTCGGGGGCGGCCGTTACGCTCGACTCCGGAGCGAGCTTCTTCTACGACTCGCGCAACATGTTGCGAGTAATGTCCGAGGATCTCGGCTCCCTTGCCGATGTAGCCGGTGCCAATAGCGTCGCCGCGATGACTTTCGGTGACGTCGCCGCATCGAACGAGATTCTCGCCGCGCTTTCGCTCAAGCCGGGCGTCGTCGCTGCCGCTCTCTACGGAAAGGACGGGAAACTTTTTGCTTCGTTCCAGCGAAGCGGCGCATCTGGCGAGATTATCCCGCCACGCGTTCCCACACCGGCCACCGTTGACGATCGCACGGTCGTCGTCCGGTCCATCAAGCTCGATGGCGAGCTCGCGGGATTCATCTACATCTCGTCGGACCATTCCGAAATCGTGCGCCGACAGATCAGGAGCGGAGAGCTGCTCGTTGCGATCATGTTGGCGACGATTCTTCTGCTCTACCTGATGTCGCTGACGCTCCAGCGAATCATCTCGACTCCGATAACCGCGTTGGCGGACACTGCCCGCGAAGTCGCGGAGACGAAGAACTACTCGCTCCGCGCAAAGGATGCCGAGCGAGGCGACGAGATAGGCGCGCTCGTCCACAATTTCAACGGCATGGTTGCCCAGATGCAGGATCACGAAAGCCGGCTGCTCGGGCATGGTGCGGAGCTAGAACGGGAAGTCACTGCCCGGACAACGGAGCTCGTCATGGCAAAGGAGCGCGCGGAAGTCGCGAACAAGGCCAAGAGCGAATTCCTCGCGAACATGAGTCACGAGATCCGGACTCCGATGAACGGTGTCATCGGCATGACCGCGCTCACTTTGCAGACGGATGTCAGCGCGGAGCAGCGTGGCTACCTCAAGATCGTCGAGACCTCCGCGGACGCGCTGCTGATCATCATCAATGACATACTCGACTTTTCCAAAATGGAAGCGGGAAAGCTCATGCTCGATCCCATCGAGTTTGACCTAGTGACGTGGACCAGCGACATCATGCTGCTGCTCGCCCCTCGCGCCGCCGAGAAGCGGATATTGTTCTCACATACCATTGCGACGGACGTGCCGCGGCGCTTGATCGGCGATCCAGGCCGCTTGCGTCAGATCGTCATGAATCTCGTCGGCAACGCGATCAAGTTCACCGAGCACGGCACCGTGGATTTGCGGGTCGAGCTCGGCGAGCCCAATTCGAAAGGAAATACGCTTCACATCACGGTCGCGGACACGGGTATTGGCATTGCGGCCGACAAACAGGGAACGATCTTCGATTCATTCTCGCAGGCGGACGCTTCCACTACCCGCAAGTTCGGCGGTACGGGCCTTGGCCTCTCCATAGCGTTCCAGCTGACCCGACTGATGGGCGGTCGCATTTGGGTAAGAAGCGTGTCTGGTATTGGAAGTCAGTTTCACGTCGCAATCCCGTTTCAGGCTGCGCCCGCGAATTCCTCCCCAATTCCACAGCTTCCCGTGCCGATTCACGCGGAAGGAATCGGACAACTCCGCGTCCTGATGGCCGAGGACAATGCTGTGAACGCGTTGCTCGCATCCGTGCTATTGAAGAAAGCCGGCCACCACGTCACGCACGTAGTCACAGGCCGAAAAGCGCTCGACGCGCTGGCCGCGCAGGAATTCGATCTGATTCTCATGGACGTGCAGATGCCTGACATGGACGGTATGGAAGCGACGGCCGAGATTCGCCGAGTCGAAGTCAGGACCGGACGGCACGTTCCGATCATCGCGTTCACAGCGCACGCAATGGCCGAGGATCGCGGCCGCTTTCTGGACACGGGAGCGGACGGTTATCTCACCAAGCCCTTTACTCCCGAACAAATGCACGCTGCCATCGAGGCGGTGCGTCCTCTCATCGACGCTCAGCTCGCACGCGCCAGCTGACACCGGCGAGACCCTCGCTGGTTGAAAAGACGGGCGCCCTCTGGAATCGGCGCTCGCCGGCATCCATCTTCGAGGCATGCTCAGGCAATATCTGGTTGCCCTGCTTAGCGTCGCTTCACCCTCAGCACTTTACGCGCAAAGCGGCGCCAGCCCAGCGCCCCGCCAGCGACACGCTGTCGTTTCGCGATCTGCCCCGATCATCGAGCGAGCCGGACTGCGTTTCAAGGACCTGAACAGGAACGGAGTGCTCGACCCGTACGAGGACTGGCGCCTCTCGCCATCGGCGCGCGCCACGGATCTCGTGAGTCGCATGACTCTCGAAGAGAAAGCCGGCCTGATGATGCACGGCACCGCGCCGAGCGCCGGCCCTCCTGGAATTCCTGGCGGCGGCAAAGCCTACGACACTACCGCAATCGGCAAGCTCATTCGCAACGTTGGTGTGAACACATTCATTACCCGCCTGAGCGGTGATCCACGGACCCTGGCGGCCCAGAGCAATTCGCTGCAGGAGATCGCCGAGGGAACGCGGCTGGGCATTCCCGTCACGATCAGCACCGACCCGAGAAATCATTTTCAATACGTTGCCGGCGCGAGCGTGCAGTCGAGTGGATTCTCAAAATGGCCGGAGACGCTCGGCTTCGGCGCGATTCGCGACGCCGCTCTGGTCCATCGTTTCGCCGACATCGCGCGTCAGGAGTACCGCTCGGTTGGAATCCAGGAGACGCTCTCCCCGCAGGCCGACATCGCGACGGAGCCACGCTGGAGCCGCATCAACGGGACCTTCGGCGAAGACCCAGATCTCACCCGCAATCTCGTGAAGGCGTACGTCTCAGGATTTCAGCACGGTACGTCGGGTGTCGATTCCGCTGGCGTGCTCGCGGTGGTGAAGCACTGGGTGGGATACGGCGCCCAGAAGAATGGATTCGACAGTCACTCGAGTTACGGGCGTTACGCCAGCTTCTCCGGGGGCATCGACACGCACATCAAGCCCTTCCTCGGCGCTTTCGCCGCGGATGTCGGCGGCGTGATGCCTACGTACTCGATTCTTCAGGGAGCTACGCTGAATGGAGGGCCCCTCGAGCAGGTGGGGGCGGGCTTCAATAAGCAGCTGCTCACCGATCTTCTGCGCAAGCGCTACGGCTTTCAGGGAATCATTCTCACCGATTGGCTGATCACCGGAGATTGCTCGGATCTTTGTCGCAACGGATTCCCTCCCGGCCAGCGCCCCTCGTTCTCGGCCGTTGCAATGTCGTGGGGAGTGGAAGACCTGCCGAAGGTCGACCGATTTGCGAAGGCCGTTAACGCGGGTGTCGATCAGTTCGGGGGCACCGAAGAGGCCCAGTTTGTCGTGCAGGCCGTAGTTGCCGGCAAGATCACCGAGAGTCGCGTCAACGAATCTGCGTATCGCATTGTGCTCCAGAAATTCAGGCAGGGCCTGTTCGAGAATCCGTACGTCGACACAGCGGAAGCCGGACGCTTCGTTGGCAATCCCAAGTTCCAGGCTGAGGCGACGGCGGCGCAGCGTCGGGCGCTGGTGCTGCTCGAAAACAAGAACGGCATCCTTCCGCTCGCCGCTCGTGGCAAGCGTGTATTCCTTCACGGTATCGATTCAGCGACCGCGGCACGTTACGGATTCACTGTCGTATCGGATCTGTCGAAAGCCGAGATCGCGATCGTGCGCACGAATGCGCCTTTTCAGACTCTGCACCCGAACTACGTGTTCGGCGCGATGCAGCACGAAGGTGATCTCGGATTCCGAAATGGCGACGCGGAGTTCGAGGAGATCAAACGGATCACGGTGGCGGTTCCTACTATACTGACGGTGTATCTCGATCGCCCTGCTATCCTTACTGAGCTCAGGGACAGAGCGAGCGCGCTCGTCGGCAACTTCGGGGTGAGTGACGGCGCGCTCCTCGACGTGCTCACTGGAGCTGCGCGGCCTGAAGGCAGATTGCCGTTCGAGCTGCCATCTTCGATGGCCGAAGTGGAAGCCCAGCGATCCGACCTGCCGCACGACACCGCGCATCCTCTATATACAATTGGTTACGGACGCAGCTATCCTCGCGGGGCACGCTGATTGCGGCCACTCTCTCGGCCATTATCTACCGAGAGGTTCCAGTGATCATGAACTTGCTCACAGTCCGGATCGCCAAAGCGTCGGCTTTGGGTTTCACGCTGATGTCCGTCGCGGTCGCGTGCGCTCGCGGCGGTGATTCAACGCAAGACACCACACAGCCTGTCCAAAGCGCCCCGTCGCCGAACGCAGACGCGCCGATCATGCTCCGAGGCACGGTAACGAGTGTGTCTGCGAGCCAGCTCGCGCTCAAGTCCGACACCGGCGGAATTACAGTGGCATTGGCGCAGCCGTTTCATCTATATGTGCGGGCTCCCAGTGATCTCGCTCACGTGAAGGACGGTTCCTTTATCGGTGTGACGACGGTGAAGCAGCCCGATGGCTCTGAGCGGGCGACCGAGATTCACATTTTCCCCGAGGAGCTGCGTGGGGTGGGCGAAGGAAGTCGGATGATGGCGCCACAATCGAGCAGCGCGGCGAGCCGAATGACCAACGGCAACGTGTCAGCCTCGCGTATGACCAACGGAAGCGCATCGCAGTCTCGAATGTCGAATGGGAGCGTAAGCAGCGCCAACGGGTCGAGTCTCGTCGTTCAGTACGCAGGCGGCTCTCAGAACGTGACCATCCCGCCGAATACGCCCGTCACCGAGCTCAAGCTCGCCTCTAAGAGCCTGGCCGTTGGGGATCAGGTGGCTGTGATGGCGAAGAAAGCAGCGGACGGTTCGCTCATTGCGGACAAGGCGATATCCACGGCGAAATGAGCCAGTGAGGAAATCGCGATCGAAAATGTCACGGGTGCGGACGGTACTCGTGGCCCTAGCCCGTTTGGTGTAGGATTTACTCCATGAAACCCAAAGAGCTTACGCTACGCGCGCTGGTTCTCGGCGCCCTCATCACGACGGTTTTCACGGCGGCCAATATCTACCTTGGCCTCAAGGTCGGCCTCACCTTCGCGTCGTCGATTCCCGCGGCGGTGATCTCGATGGCGATCCTGAGCGCCTTCAAGGATTCGTCGATCCTCGAGAACAACATCGTCCAGACAGTCGCCTCTGCGGCCGGCACTCTCTCGGCGATCATCTTTGTTCTGCCCGGGCTCGTGATCGTGGGCTGGTGGACGGGGTTCCCATTCTGGCAGTCATTCCTGATCTGCCTGAGCGGTGGTGTGCTCGGCGTGGTGTTCACGATTCCGCTGCGACGCGCGCTGGTGACAACTTCGGATCTCCCCTACCCCGAGGGCGTCGCGGCGGCCGAGGTGCTGAAGGTTGGATCGGGGACGCGTGGCGAGACGAAGGACGAGACCGGGGAAGCGAGGGAGGGACTCCGCGCCGTCGTCCTCGGCTCCGTCGCCTCAGCGGGTTTTGCGATAATCACGGCGACACGCATCGCCGGCGCTGAATTGAATGGCTTCTTCCGCATCGGCGCAAACGCATCGAGCGGTTACAACATCGCGTGGTCACTCGCGCTCCTGGGCGCGGGCCATCTCGTTGGACTGTCGGTCGGAATCGCGATGCTGGTTGGTCAGGTGATCTCGTGGGTGATCGCGGTACCGATATTGACGTCGATGCATCCGACCGGCGTCGGTGAGACACTAGCCGCGCACACGACCGTGATCTGGCGCACGCAGGTGCGATTCATCGGAGCGGGAACGATCGCGGTCGCGGCTATCTACACTCTGATCAGGCTTGCGAAGCCGGTGATGGGCGGACTCGTGAGCACGCTCGTCGCGTCCCGTGCAGTGGCGACTGCGGACGACACTGACCGCGATATCCCGCCGTCGTGGATCTACGTACTTACGGCCGGGTGTCTCATAATCACGGCCTATCTGGCCTACACCTTCGCGAAGTCCACGGTACTCGCGCCGAGTGCGTTGAGCTTGACACTGGTGGCGGTGCCTTTCGTACTGCTCGTCGGGTTCATCATCGCCGGTGTCTGCGGATACATGGCTGGCCTCATCGGTGCATCGAATAGTCCGATCTCGGGCGTTGGCATTCTGTCAATTGTGATTTGCGCTACGCTCGTTACGCTCGTCGTCTCGCCGGCGGTCGATACACGCCAGGCGCTCGTCGCATTTGCGCTCTTCGTGACGGCGATCGTCTTCGCGTGCGCGACCATCTCGAACGACAACTTGCAGGACCTGAAAACCGGACAGCTCGTCGGCGCATCACCGATGCGTCAGCAAATCGCGCTCATCGTCGGCGTCGCCGCGGGTGCGTCAGTGATTCCGTTTGTTCTGAATTTGCTGGCGAAGGCATATGGCTTCGCCGGAGCTCCGAATGTGAGCGTAATCGCGGCGAATCCTCTTCCCGCTCCGCAGGCGACGCTCATCTCTGCCCTCGCGCAGGGCGTGATCGGCGGTCATCTCGAGTGGACGATGCTGGGCATCGGAGCGGCGGTCGGCGTCGGTCTCGTTATCCTCGACGCCGCACTCGGCGCGATGAAAAAGCTGCGGATTCCACCGCTGGCGGTGGGAATCGGAATTTATCTGCCGATGTCGGCGACGTTCGCGGTGATCGTGGGCGCGGTGCTCGCGCATTGGTACGATGGACGCGGCCGCACGATGCCGAATCCAGATCGCGCGCAGCGGCTGGGAACACTGGTGGCATCGGGTCTGATCGTCGGAGAAAGCATTTGGGGAGTGATAAACGCCGGGCTCATTGTCGCGTTTTCGAAGGACGCGCCGATCGCACTGGTACCAGAGGATTTTGGGCTCGCACCCTGGTTAGGGGTGATCGGGTTCGTTGGGTCGATTGTCTGGTTGTACGGATGGATGTTGAGACGATCCGCGGCGGTCGCGCCTACCCAGAGTAACCGCCTTTAGACGGGCGCCAAACTACCAGCGACTGCGACAGAGCAAGTAGCCGCACTATCTCCGCCTCCGCGAATCGACCAGCACGAGGTCCAACAAGGGATCTCTGTTCGCGAAGTA
>JAXDME010000233.1:0-11895 GCA_034666285.1 Gemmatimonadaceae bacterium
CGGATGCCGACCATCCACGCCAAGATCGAAAAAGAAGTCAACAAGGAGCTGGCTGGCGCGGCGCACTTCGAGATCCCGAAGAAGATCGGCCTTCTGGAGCACGACTTCTCGATCGAGCGCGGTGAGCTAACGCCTACGCAGAAGGTGAAGCGTCGTGCAATCGACAAGCACTACAAGACGCTGATCGATTCGCTTTATGCTGAAGCCGAGCGCTCGGGGGTCACCGACTCCCACGCGATATTGTGACGATCTCGGGCGCCTTCTGGGCGACCCAGTACTTGTCGTCGTGGGCCAGAATCGAAAGGTCGGATGGTGCCCTGATTGCAACCGGCCCGACTATCCGGCCACCGGGACGCACCACTCGCACGGCTGACTCCACGATCTTCGCCGGAAACCACGCGTCGAACGCGACGCCGAGCACCGATCCCGACGCCAGCGGAATTTCGGAACCCGCGCGTACCAGCGCTACCGTCTCCGACTCCTCGACTTCAGTGGGCGCATTGACGGCGATAACCCGCACCTCCGCCATCTCGCTCAGCTCTTGGGCGGCGTACGCCCACAGGCCACCGAGCACGATGGTGGCACCGGGCTCCGTCGCCTCGAGATAAGCCCCGGCACGGGTCGCGAGCTCTTCTCTGCCGTGGTTTGCGGCTCTGCGCTCATCCTCGCAATCCGCAAGGATCACCCCTTCGCTGAAGTCGGCCACACCGTCACGGATCCAGTACTCGGCTGAACACGATGGACATCCGAGCCTGGCTTCCTCCACGAATCGGTGGCTCACCTTGTTGAATGACGCGACGAGCCACGTTTCGTCGTGGGGCCTGACGCAGCGAAGCAGATCGAGTAGCTCGATGAACACGGTTCAGCTGTGCGAGAGTCGCAGCTCGTCGATGCTTACGTGATCCGGCTGGGCGAGTGCGAACATCACCGCTCTAACGACGTCATCGGGATCGAGCATCGGCCGCTTCGAGTGTGGCTTGCCGGCGGGATCGGTGACACTGACGGTGTTCCAGATTTCTGTGTCCGTCGCGGCTGGCGAGACGAGGGTCGTCCGCACGCCCGTGCCGCGCAGCTCTGCGCGGAGCACTTCGTGTATCGCCCTGAGCCCGAACTTGGCGGCGGAGTAGGCAGCGTTACCCGTGAAGATCGTTCTGTCCGCGATGGAACCGATCGTGACTACGTGTCCCGCCTTTCTCTTCTTCATCTCTCCGAGAAAAGAGCGCACGAGCAGGAACGGGCCGACGAGGTTGGTGTTGATGGTGTCGATGAAAAACTCGGTCGAGGTCTCTTCGACCGTCGAGACTCCGAAGATCCCCGCATTGTTGACGAGAATGTCGGGCGCGCGCTTGAGCTCACTTGTAATGCGCTCCGCCGCCTTTTCTACGCTCTCCGGCTTGGTGACATCGCAGACGATGGGAATCGATCCCTTGAGCGCCGCCGAGCGCTCCTTGAGCTTCGCTTCGTTGCGGGCGAGCATGACGACCTGCACGCCTTCAGCGGCCAGGGCCGCCGCGATCCCGGCGCCGATGCCCCGTGATGCGCCGGTAACGACCGCTGTGCGTCCGCTAAGCGAGCTCATTTATCGGTAGCTCGGTTCGGAGAGGCTGCGTCAATTCGAGCCGTTGTGCGCGAGCCTCAGAAACTCGTCTCGCGTCTTGGGATCCTCGCGGAATGCGCCGCGAAGAGACGATGTAATGGTCTTGGAGTTCTGTTTCTGAACCCCTCGCATCATCATGCAGAGGTGATAGGCTTCGATCACCACGCCCACGCCTGCGGGGTTGAGCACGCTGCAGAGACCTTCAGCGATCTGCTCGGTCAGCCGCTCCTGAACCTGGAGACGCTGCGCGTAGACATCTACGATCCGCGGAATTTTTGAGAGGCCCACGATCTTGCCGTTGGGGATATAGGCGATGTGCGCCTTCCCGAAAAAGGGCAGCATGTGGTGCTCGCACATCGAGTAGAGCTCGATATCACGCACCATGATCATGTTGTCGTGGGCTTCCTTGAAGATTCCGTTGCCAACGACTTCCTTGGCGGACGAGCCGTACCCTTGAGTCATCCATTTGAGAGCGCGCGCCACACGCGCTGGAGTCCGAAGCAATCCCTCCCGATCGGGGTCCTCGCCGAGGAGCTCGAGCTCTCTGCGAACGAGCGCCTCGAACTCCTTGTCCGTTTCCTTATTTGCCTGTGTATTCGACATAGTTGTTTTCGGTCTCCCAGAGGACGAGACGAGCAAGCGTGCCCGGCTGGACCTTTGGGGCGAGAATTTTCCAGAATGCCGTAACGATGTTTTCCGACGTCGGGATGACGTCGCGCATAAACGGCACGTCGAGGTTGAAGTTCTTGTGATCCACGACGTCGACGATCTCCTTCTCCACTATCGTCTTGAGCCTGGAGAGATCACACACGTACCCGGTCTTTTCGTCGATCTCCCCTTCAACGGAGACGTCGAGGGTATAGTTGTGGCCGTGCCAATTCGGGTTATTGCACTTCCCGAACAGCTTTGCGTTCTCGGCATCCGAGAGCGCGGGGTTGTGGACGCGGTGGGCGGCGTTGAACCGCAGACGGCGGGTGACTGTTACGCGCGGCATGTTTAGGGTAAGATACCGCGTTGGCGTTCCGAGTGCTCTTAACAACAAAAGCTCCGCCGGTTGTCCGGCGGAGCTCAAGAAAGATGGGACGGAGAGGTTTTTTGAAGCCCGGTCGAATTTTTGAGGCCCTCACCCCACCTACCGTCTTCCCCGCACTGGGGCATGACGTCAGCGAAGTTTGTCGGACCCACTCGAAGGACTTGTTGGCTCAAAAAGTGAGTTCTCCGCCCCAACGATGAAGGCGAAAATTTTTTTGCTGCTCGTGCACTACTGACTGTCTGAAGTTAAAGGTCGTCACATTCAAGGTCAACGATTCTTATCATGGATTTAGGCATAATCGCAGCGGTCGTAATGCTCGTCGTCTGGGGAGTCGTAACATTCACCACATCGGCACCGGGCTGGATTCACATTCTCCTGACGATGGGAGTGTCGCTCCTGATCTACCGAATCGTGGTGCGGGGTACTCGCGGCGCCGGTCGCGGACCCAAGAGTGACGGTCAGCCCCGGAGCTGATGGACAACCCCGGCTCGTACTCCTACCAGAACGAGGGATCTGCGACCGCCGTAGCAGAACAGCCGCTGGCTCTCTCGGCCGATAAGAAAAAACCCGTCTTGGTAACCGGAGCAGCCGGACTTGTTGGCATCCACACCTGCCGCGAGCTGACCAGGAACGGCTGGCAGGTGAGAGCCCTCATCAGGGACCCCGCCCGAGCAGCGATGGCGCTTGGACAGCTCCCCGTGGAATTTCGGGTCGGCGACGCGCGCGATGCGACCACCCTCAGGAATTGTCTCAGCGGATGCGGCGCCGTCGTCCACCTCGCCGCGATCGCGATCGAAAAAAAGGGTGAGACCTACCGAGAGTCGAATACCGCCGCGACGGAAAGACTCATATCAGCGGCGCGGGCCGAAGCTGTGACGCGGGTGATCTTCATGTCGCAGAACGGCGCGGACAGCCGGTCGCCCTATCCGTTTCTGCGCAGCAAAGGTGTCGCGCAGGATTCCATAAAAACGAGCGGGCTTCGCTGGACCATCCTCCGACCGTCGGTAATCTTCGGCCCCGAAGATCAATTCGTGAACGTGCTCGGCCGGTTGATCCGGCTGACGCCGAAGATTTTTCCGCTTCCCAATGGCGGACGAGCGCGCTTCCAGCCAATCGCAGCGGACGACGTGGCGCGCGCTGTTCGACTTTCGCTCGAGAAAAAGGAAACTCTCGGGCAGGTCTATGATCTGGGCGGCGCGGTTCCGCTCACTCTTCGTGAGATGACCGAGCGGATCCTGACGGCGATGGGAACGCAGCGAACGCTCTTGCCGGTGCCGGTGAGTCTGTTGCGTCCCGTGGTCGCACTCGCCCAGCGGCTCCTGCCCAACCCGCCTGTGACGTCTGGTCTTCTGGACCTGCTTTCGCTCGATAACACGGTCTCGAGCAACGCTCTGACGCAGACGTTCAAGATCGTGCCCGTCCCTTTCGCGGGTGACGAGCTTCAGTACTTGCGTCGAATCACGGTCCGCAACGCATTCAGATCACTGTTCGAGAAGCGGTAGCACCAAACCAGGTTCTGCGTTTGGGCGCGTGGCGGCACGAGCTCCTGAATTACTTCAGCGGAACGCGGCTCCCACGCGAACGTATGCCCCACCCGAACGCAGCGGCCGCCAGCGCCAGTATCGCCGCTCCGAACACGACCAGCCGGAAGCCGGAGACAAACGCCTCATCGATCGATCTCTGCACGATCGCTCGTTCCCGATCGTCCAGCGCGACGGACTTGAGGTCCGCCCCTGCCATCTGTGGCAGCTCCTTGTCGATCTGGGTTCGCACAACCGTTGGCAAGCCGAGGTGATCCAGACGCGGGCGGACCTCCGTGTCGAACCTGCGCGCGAGGAGAACACCAAAGACTGCGATCGCGAGTAGCCCGGCAACTCGAGAGACCGTGTTGTTTATTCCGGAGGCGACTCCAGCGTGCGCTGCCTCAACCGCGCCCATCACGATCGTGGTGAGTGGAGCGACGGTGACAGCCATTCCTATCCCTAACAGACAAACCGCGGGAAAAACGCTCGACCAGTAGGATGCGCCAATTGCCCCACGGGTGAACAGCGCTATACCCACGGCCGCGATCGCAGGACCAACCGAGAGCGGAAGTCGCGGGCCTACTCGCGCGACGAGGCCACCGGACCAGCGCGACAATGCGAACATGATCACCGCGAGCGGCACCAGCGCTGCTCCGGCCTGCGTCGCCGAATAGTGTCGAACCTCTATCAGATTGAGCGGGAGGAGGAACATGACGATTCCGAGCGCCCCATACAGCAGGAGCGTCAGAACGTTGGCAAGCGTGAACGTCCGTGATCGGAAGAGGTCCAGTGGCATCATCGGGTTACGAGCACGACGTTCCACCACGACGAGCAGAACGAGGCATACCAGTCCGAGCGCGAGCGATCCGATCACTAATGGATTGCCGGGCCCGAGTGGCGACCACTCGAGCAATCCGAAAACCACTCCCCCAAGCCCCAGGATTCCCAGGAGCGCGCCGAGCCAGTCGATGCGCTGGGATCGAGAGGGATCGCGACTCTCCTCCATGAAACGGAGCGACAATACGACGACGATCCCTGCCAGCGGCAAATTGATAAAGAACGCCGCTCTCCAGCTTACGTGTTGGATCAGCCAACCGCCGATCACCGGACCGAGCGCGGTCGTCATTGCGCTGAATCCCGACCAGGTTCCGATCGCACGCCCGCGATCGGCGTCGCTGAAAGTTGCGCTGATGATTGCAAGACTTCCGGGAACCAGGAAACCCGCTCCGATTCCCTGCAGCGCCCGCGCAATGATGAGCACGCGCGGCGAGGGCGCGAGGCCACAGAAGATCGACGCAGCCGTGAACGAGATGACGCCGAAAAGAAATACTCGCCTGCGGCCGAACTGGTCGCCCATTGCACCGCCTACGAGTATCAACGCGCTGAGAAACAGCGTGTAGGCCTCGACTACCCACTGAACATCGGTAATCGTGGCGTGCAGGTTTGCCTGCAGCGCGGGCAGCGCGACGTTGACGACCGTCCCGTCGATAAACGTCATCGCGGACGCGAGTATCGTCGCAACCAGGGTCCAGCGCTGAGACTTACGCGTAATTGGCCGCTGGACTGTCATCTCGTCTCGACTACAACTGCACCAGGCTGCAGCTCAGTCTTCGACCTACAGCTCTCTCCGGTTCAGCTGCCTGACCGCAAAATCAACCGCTCTGGCCGTAAGCGCCATGTAGGTGATGCTTGGATTCTGGTTGGCGGTGGAAGTCATGCACGCCCCGTCGGTCACAAAGACATTGGGCGCATCCCACACCTGATTGTGGGAATTGAGGACCGAGGTCTTCGGATCACGTCCCATCCGCGCGGTCCCCGTCTCGTGAATCACCAGGCCTGGGGGATTGTCTTCCTTGTATGTCTTTATGTTGGTCGCGCCAAGTGCTTCGAGCATTTCCGTGGCGCTGACGACCATGTCCTCCTGCATCTTCTTTTCGTTCTCGCTGTAGGCGCAGTTCACCCGCAGTGCCGGAATTCCCCAGGCATCGACGAGATCCGGATCCAGCGCGACGTAATTCTCGTGGCGCGGAAGCATCTCGCCGAAGCCCCCGAAATCCATCTCCCACGGTCCGAGATCGCCGATCAGCGATTTCTTGAACGAGGCGCCGAAGCCCGGCATCTCCGATCCTCGTCGCCAGTCGGCTCTATAGGCACGACCCTCGAACCCGTAACCGCGCAGGAAATCCGGCTGCTTCGTTTTGATGTTGCGGAAACGCGGGACATAGATCGCGTCTGGCCGATTTCCGATTTCCCTCCGGTCAGTCGCGAACGGCAGTGTACCAGTCGCGCCGCCGTCCATGATGTGGTCCATCAGATTGTGCCCGAGCTCCCCGCTGGAGCTGCCGAGTCCGCCCGGAAATTCAGCAGTCGCGGAGTTGAGGAGGATGCGCGTCGATTCCAGCGCCGACGCATTGAGAAACACCACTTTCGCGTTGACGTCGAACATCTCCTTGGTGTTGGCATCGATCACCCGGACCCCGGTCGCGCGCCGCTTCACGGGATCGTAGATGACGCTGTGCACGACGCTGAACGGTCTGAGAGTGAGCCGCCCGGTCTTACGCGCCGCTGGAAGCGTCGCGTTGATGCTGCTGAAGTAGGAGAGCGTTATGCATCCTCGCGCGCAGTGTCCGCAGAGGTGGCACTTCTGACGCCCCCCGTGATCCTCGGTCAGCACGGCCAGCCGTGCGTTGGTGATTACTCGTTCGCCCCCGAACTTCGTGAGCAGGATTTCGCGCGATTTCTGCTCGGCCGCATTCAACGGCCAGGGTGTCTGGAACTCGCCGTCGGGCACCTGCGGGAGATTTTCCCGACGCCCCTGGATTCCGACGAATTTCTCGACATAGCTCCACCACGGAGCGAGATCCTTGTATCTCAGGGGCCAGTCGACGCCATAACCTTCTCTGGCATTTGCTTCGAAGTCGAGGTCGCTCCAGCGGTAGACGCACCGCCCCCACATTATCGACCGACCTCCAACCTGCCGTCCGCGTATCCAGTAGAAAGGCTTGTCGTCGGGAAACGAATAGGGGTTGTCGAGGTCGTTGACGAAGAACTTGGACGACCACTCGTCGCAGGCGCCCGTATGTCTCTGAATGGGTTGATAGCGCTCGCGCTGTTTGCGGTTACCCATCCCCCTGTAGCGCTTTTCCCATGGCAGCACGTGCTCCACGTAATCGACCGCCGGATCGATCGGCCGACCCGCCTCGAGCACTATCGTATGGAGTCCCTTCTCGGTCAGCTCCTTCGCCGCCCAGCCGCCGGAAATTCCCGATCCGACGACGATTGCATCGAATGTCATTGGGGGCATCGTCAGACCGCCGGAGTGAAAGGCACGTTACCCTGATAACCGTTGAAGAACATCTGCACTTTCAGGATGTCCTGCTCGACGGGCCTCGAGGTGAAATAGCCGTAAACGGTAAGAGCCTTCAAACGGTGAAAAGCGAAAGCGGCCCCCGTTTTCTCCGCGGTCGCGGCATCGAGCGCAGTCAGAAGCTCCTCTTTCTTCGCCGCCGGCAATCCGACGAACCGCGCCGAACCCATCGCCGCTGCGCGCGCATCGATGTCGCTCAACCCGGCAAGGAAGGCCGCGCGCTCTTCGTCGCTCGCCCATTCAGTGAGGATGAGATCGATGAATTCCGGGACCTTCACGCTCGTCGCTCCGGGCGTATCCGTTTCCGGAATGATCAGCTCGGCGATGTTAGTCACCAGAGCCTGCTGATCCCTGTTGAAGGTCCGGAATGGAACGTCGCCCAGCCGCTCGTGCAGGCTCTTTCCGAGCTGAATCGCAGCTTCGGCTCCGCTGGGAAGAAATGGCAGCGCGAGAGCAGCGCCGAGGAAGCGTACGACTTCGCGTCTTCGCATTCGGGGTTTACGACGGAGGAGTGGCTTGAGATGAATCCTGGCAGTTCGAACGTAGGACGCGGGACCTGACGCGTCAAGAAATCGTTATCGTCGGCGTCGGCTGATTCCCTGCTTTGCCCGTCGAGATCCCATCGCGGAAGGACGCCGGGGTCGCTGTTTCGCCGAAATGGATTTCACTATGGTGAGCGGTGCGCCGCTCCCGGGAAAAGACGGCGAAGCTGCAGCAATCGCTGTCCTGATGAAGGCCTGCACATCGGAATTGTTGAGGTCGTACGGCGCAATCAACCGGATATTGCGAACAGTACTGCCGCTTCCCTTCAGGAGTTTCTTCGGGTCCGCCATCTTCGCTCCTTTCAGAAAGCAGAGCGTCACCCACTGCGGCATGAGCGCGAGCGAGAGCACAGCCTCAGACGGCCGCTCCGTTGGCCCGTAACCGAAGACGAGCGCATTGTAGTTGTCGTAGATGAACTCAACGCCACCTGGAATAGCCTTTCTCATTCTCTTCCGGGCGTCGGTTGCAGATGCGACCATTTCGGGCGTGTACTTGGCGAGAAATCCCGCTATTTGCTTCTCAGCGGTCGGATGCGTGGGCGTCATTAGTCGATTTCGACTGAGAGGACCGCCGGGTCAGCCGGCGGATAACGCAAGTCCAGCTTGTCGAGTGCGTCCGCAATCGTGCGCGCGATGAGCCAGTCGCGAACATCCTTGTCGTCGGCGGGAACGATGTACCACGGCGCCCATTTGGTGCTGGTGTTCTTCAGCGCTCCCTCGTACGCCTTGGTGAATTCGTCCCATTTCGCGCGGTCCTCGAGATCTCCCAGGCGAAATTTCCAGTTTTTCGTCTCGTCCGCCAGCCGCTCCATCAATCGCCGCTTCTGCTCAGCGCGGGACACGTGCAGCATGAACTTGAGAATGACGACCCCGTTGTGATCAAGCATTTGTTCGAAGTCATTGATCTCGTCGTAACGGGCGAGCCACTCCTTCTTCTTGATCGAGCCGTGCACTCGCGGGACCAGGACATCCTCATAGTGGGACCGGTTGAAGATCCCGATCATTCCGCGCTGCGGCACTTGCGAGTGCACGCGCCACAGAAAGTCGTGGCGCTGCTCGAGCTCAGTGGGGGCCTTGAAGCTCGCGACGGTGCATCCTTGCGGATTCACGGCGGTGAAGACCTTGCGGATCGTCCCGTCCTTCCCCGACGCATCCCGGCCCTGCAGGACGATGAGCAACGCGTACCTGGCATCTGCATAGAGAACGCGCTGGAGATCGGAGATCCGCTTTACGTTCTTTTCCGTGGCACGGTCGAGCGCTTTGCCACTCTTGATGCGACCGTGAGGCCGCGCGTGCTGGTCACCCAGCTTGATCGAGCGTTTTGGATCGACGGCCTTGAGCTTCACCAGGCGCCCTTATCCGCCGCTGACCGCGGCGAGCACGAATATCGTAGCGCCGTTCGGCAGCGCCGTCCCGAGACCCTCGAGAAATCGAACATTCTCGCCATTCACGAACAGGTTGACGTGACGTCGCACTTCTCCGCGTTCATCCATGATCCGATCGAGGGCCCCTGGCGATCTTCGCCCAAGTGCGGCGAGTGCGTCAGCGACGGTCTTGCATGGCTCGTCGAACACGAGCGACGGATTCTGGTCGGTATACGCGCAGAGAACGTTGGGGAGCTCGACGGTTATCAGGGCGCCCCCGCAATTCCAGTCTTCACGCACACGATCGGAGGAAGCGCGTCGGCGATCTCGGCCCACGACGCGCCCTCGTCACGAGAGCCGTAGAGCTTTCCACTTCTCGTCCCGAAATAAATCCCGGCTGAGTCGAATGAATCGGCCGTGAGCGCATCGCGAAGGACGTTTTCGTACGCACCACTCTGTGGCAAGCCTCTCGTAAGCGGCTCCCAGCTCGCCCCCGCATTCCTGGTTCGATAAACGCGCAGCTTCGCTTCCGGCGTAGCCCGAAACATGTCTGCTTCGATCGGCACGATGTACACAGTGTCTGGATCGTGAGGATGCATCTGCATGGCGAACCCGAAGTCGGACGGCACGCCGTTGGCGATGTCCACCCAATTGTCACCCCAGTCGTCGCTGCGGTACAGACCCCAATGATTTTGCAGGAAAAGTCGCCCAGGACGGCTCGGATGGTGAACGACCTTGTGGACGCACTGGCCGAATTCGGGATACCGCTGCCCCTCTGGCATGAACTGAGCACGGACACCGGAATTGCGTGCACGCCAGCTCCTGCCACCATCCTCCGATCGATAAACTCCGCCGGTCGACATCGCGATCAGCATTCGCCGCGGGTTGTCGGGATCGAGGACGATCGTGTGCAGGCAAAGCCCGCCGCCTCCCGGCTGCCACTTCGGTTGATGCTCGTGATTCAGCAAACCCTCATTCGGGTGCCAGCTCTCTCCTCCATCACGAGACTCGAAGAGTGCGGCAGGCTCGACACCGCAATAAAAGACGTCGGTGTCGGCGCGCCTTCCGGACGCAATCTGCCAGATCTGCGCGAGCGCTCGCCCTGAATCTCCCGGGAAACGAACGGTTTGTGGGCCGGGCTTGCTCCACGTAGCACCGTTATCGTTGCTCGTTCGAAGGGTCGGCCCCCAATGCATGCTGTTGGTTGCGGCGAAAGTGCGTGGACGATCACCGCGGGAGTCATGAAGGAGCGCATAAACGGCTTCGCCACGAAAATGCGGACCCTCGATCTTCCACTTCTTGCGCGACTTGTCGGAGCGCAGGACGAAGGCTCCCTTCATTGTTCCGACCAGAAGGAGTGCCTCCTGCGGGCCCGCGGTCTTTTTTGCCCTTGAAGATTTCCCGTTTTTTTTTGCTCTTGAAGACTTCCCAACGATTGCTTTCGCCATTGTGTTCTCCAAGCCAGTGTCACCTCTTCCCTCTTCCCTCTTCCCTCTTCCCCTCTTCCCGCTTCCCGCTTCCCGCTTCCCGCTTCCCGCTTCAAATCTCCCAGTTCGACAGCACAATACCGCCATCCACCGGCCGCGACTCGGCGAAATCATGCATAGCCATTCTCAGATCCGTCCATCTGACCCGCGCACCGCGTGACATTAGCCGTCGATAAACATCACTGTACTGACCCTGAACCCTGATCGCCACCCGACGTCCGCCCTTCGTGCGTGTGTGAGCGGACAACTGGGTCACCAGATGATCGAAATCGCCGTCGGTCCGCGCGACGATCTTGAGAACACGCATCTCCTCGGTGGCGCGACCTTCGACCAGCGGAACCGAATGGAAAATCGCGAAGGACACGACGTCGTTTCCCTTGCGCACGAACACCGTGTCGCCTAGCTCGTGGTGCGCGGTGAGGACGATTTCGCGCGTGTAGTCGTATCCCGGCATCATTTGATGCAGCATCTGCTGGCACTGTCGGAGGGCCAGCTCTCGCTCATGCGGAGTCAGTGTCGACATTAGGAACGATTGAATTCCACTTCGCGCTGCGTCCAGCGTCACCGTTACCGTCAGGTGTCCGGGCGTGAAACCGAGGGAGGAATAGAACCCAACGTTGTCCATCGTGCGGGGCATCGTCTCGAGCCCGATCACAGAAGCACCGGTCTTCTTCAGCGCCTCGATACCAGACGTGACGATCAACTTGCCGATTCCCTGCCCCTGATAGTCGGGATGCACAGCGAGCGGACCCATCCAGCCTTCGACACCTGAACGGTGCACCATGTTGAACGCGGCAATCCCATCCCGCGCGTTCCGCCAGATCATTGCTCCGTCTTCCGCGTCAGTGATCGCGAACTTCCACACGGCCGGGTTCAGGTGGGGCACTCTTACGCCTACCATACCGTCCTTGCGATAGCGCTCGGTGAATGCCTCGCTGAACACGGCGTTGAGCGCGGGGATCTCGCGGATGCTCACACGCTC
>JAXDME010000234.1:0-3563 GCA_034666285.1 Gemmatimonadaceae bacterium
CAGGCCAAGGCAACCAGGAGAAGCGAACAAAGTCGTTTCATGTTCCTTTTTCGTGTGGAGTTGGCGATGAACCGCGACGACCACACAACTATGCTCGCAGGCTCAGCTTCGCAAGAGTGGCCCGCGAGGTAGCTGTGGCTACGAGGGTCTAACCCCCTTCGAGTGATTCGATCCCGGTGACGTTCTTGCACTCGAATAGGTATGAAAACTCAGCACATGAAGGTCCGGACGCCGTACGCGAGTGGTCCGAAGAGATCGGCGACCAAAGCCGGTCTGCCCACCACAATGAAAGCGGCCGTCTTTGTCGAGCCGGGTAAGATCGAGCTGCAAGAGCGGCCTGTTCCCGCGATCGGTCCCACCGATGCGCTCCTTCGCGTCACGACCACCACCATCTGCGGAACCGACATCCACATCCTGAAGGGCGAGTATCCGGTCGCCCCCGGTCGCATCGTCGGCCACGAGCCAGTCGGAGTCATCGCCGCGCTCGGCGCAGCCGTCACTGGTTATGAGCTGGGACAACGCGTGATCGCCGGCGCGATCACACCGTGCGGTCAGTGCGAGTCGTGTCTCGCTGGTGAAAGCTCACAGTGCGGCGGCAAGGCGATCGGCGGCTGGAAGCTCGGCAACACTATAGATGGTTGTCAGGCGGAGTACGTGAGAATTCCAGACGCGATGGCGAACCTGACGCTCATACCGGACGGACTCACCGACGAGCAGGTGCTGATGTGCCCCGATATCATGAGCACGGGCTTCAGCGGCGCCGAGAGCGCCCATGTGCGCATCGGCGACGTCGTCGCCGTGTTCGCTCAAGGTCCGATCGGCCTCTGCGCAACGGCGGGGGCTCGCCTCAAAAGCGCGTCGCGGATCTTCGCCGTCGAGAGCGTCGCTGCGCGCGCGGCAATTTCGCGCAAGCTCGGCGCCGAGGTGGTGATAGATCACACTGCGGAAGATCCGGTTGCCGCGATAATGCGACTGACGAACGGTCGTGGCGTGGACGTGGCCATCGAGGCTCTCGGGACGCAGGAAACCTTTGCGCTCTGTCTCAAGGTGTTGCGCCCCGGCGGCGTGCTATCGAGTCTTGGCGTTTACTCCGGCAAGTTGACGATGCCACTCGAATCGTTTCACGCGGGTCTCGGGGACATCTCCATCGTGAGCACACTGTGTCCGGGTGGAAAGGAGCGCATGCGGCGATTGCTGAGCGTGGTCGGATCGGGTGGGGTGGACCTTCGTCCGCTCGTCACGCATCGTTTCAAGCTCGATCAGATCGAGGAAGCCTATGATCTATTCTCACATCAGCGCGACGGCGTGCTCAAGGTGGCGATCACGCCCTGAGTACCTGTGACGACCTCGCGCTATCGTCAGCTAGACGAATCGAAGATCATCGCGACCCTCACGGCGTTGAGGGACCGCATCGACAACCAGTTCCCTGACTCCGGGCTGGGAAGAGTTGCCGACGAGATGATCGCCGTCGGCAGCGAGGTGGCCGAGTGTGCGGCTTATCTCAACAAACCGAACTGGCCGATACGCATCTTCGCGGGACTGTTGATCACGTCGATGATCATCGTGCTGTACCTGGCCAGCCCTCCAATCGATCTCCCCGAGGGCGCGCACAAGTTCTCGGACGTTCAGTCGATCGCCGCCGGGCTGAACATCGTCGCGATCGTCAGCGTCGCGGTTTTATTTCTGCTCCGTCTCGAGACGAACCTCAAACGCAGGCGCGCGCACGGCGTGCTCCACGAATTGCGAAGCCTCGCGCACGTGGTCGACATGCATCAGCTGAGCAAGGATCCCGCTGGGCGGCGGCTGCCGGAGCCGGAGATCACCGAGAGCCCGAAGGGAGCGATGAGCCCGCCGTCACTCGGACGCTACCTGGATTACTGCACGGATCTTCTGTCGCTGACCGGGAAGCTCTCAGCGTTGCTGGTTCAGCGCTTCAAGGATCAGGACGTACTCAGCGAAGTAAACGAGATCGAGGCGCTCACGAGCGCGCTCTCCGGAAGGATCTGGCAGAAGATCCAGCTGCTGGAAAGCGCGCTAGGCTAACTCAAACGGTAGCTGGTGATCGCAGCGTGTCGTCGAGCAGCTCCATCAGCTTGTCGAACCCCCGCGCGGACTCCTTCGGGTCGTATATCTCCCGGCCGGGAATCATCCATCCGTGTCGCGCTGGGTACGTCTCGCTCTCGTAATTCCCGCCCCACTCCTCGAGCGCCTTCTCGAACTTCGAGATAGCCGCAGCCGGCATGCTCTGATCGTTCGATGCGTGGCCGAAATAAAGGCGCGCCTTTACTCGCGGGAGCAGGAGGTGCGGACTGTCGGCGGCTTCTGTGAATAATCCGCCGCCGTGGAATGAAGCGGCGGCTGCGATACGATCCGGACGCGCCGCCGCGACGCGCAGCGCGAACTGGCCGGCGAAGCAGAATCCGATGACAGCCATCGGACCGCTGCTCACATATGGTAGTGACGCCAGGAAGTCGACGTACGCCGACCCGTCGCGCGCCATCGCCTCAGGCGTGAGAGGCGCCTTGAGCTCGGCGAAGCGCGTCCTCGTGCGCTCGTCCGCGAAGTCCGGCGCGAAGGGAAACACCGGCGACTTCGAAGTCCGATAGAAGATGTTCGGAGTGAGCACCACGTATCCGTGCTCGGCGATGCGATTCGACTGGTCCGCGAACGCCTGTCGGAAGCCGAGTCCGTCGGTGAGGTTGATGACTGCGGGAAGGGGGACGTCGGATGTGGGACGCGTGAGGAGTGCGTCGACGGTGCCGTCGGTGGTGCGGATCTCAATCTGTTCTTCGGTCATGCCTGCGATTCCAGCATCGAATGTGCCTGGAGCGCTGACCGCGACTAAGGGTCGTAAACGTTGAATGGCTGTGAAGAGACGAATCCCAGACTTTTCCCAGACATAGGGTACGGAGTTGCGACACGGGTCCCCGAAACGGGTTTGATCCCGGACGAAGAAGGATCGCTAACGCCAAATCGCAACCTGTAGGTGCCGGCCGTCATTCTCGGATCTAGCGGAGGTTCAATTCCCGGTTTGGTGAACCCGGCGATAGTCAGTGCACCCGTCAAAGAATCGCCAGGAGAAAGCAAACTGGCCTGCTCCGAAACACAGACGGGGCTCCATACCGTCTGCCATTGTCCGTTGATTTCGCGTTGCGCCTCTGGCCCACATCCGCCCACGATAATCGGTTTGCTTCCACGGTTGTGAATGATCAAATCGACCGCAAACGACGTCATCTCGGGTGTCCGTTGAAGGCGGACGCTGTCACGAACGGATCGAATGACTAGAGTTCGAAGCGCTTCGACGTGATTTCTCGCACACGCACCGTTGCCTAAACCGAGCGTTAAGAGCGCGGCAACTAAACGAAAGGGCATTTCAGACGAGGCTCAGGGTTTCCACGGGCGGGAATCTCCCGGACCGCTTAGCTTCAAGGATATGAAAGTTACGGCTAGCGACGTCACGGCAGAGCTTCGGAGCGATAGCGATCTCGAAATAGCACGTTTGTTTCTAGTAAATTGAATTATATTGTATATCAGATAAATCGGTTAATGTCTTATTGCTGATT
>JAXDME010000235.1:0-12794 GCA_034666285.1 Gemmatimonadaceae bacterium
GTCTCAGCCAGCGCCAGTGAATCGTGAAGAGAACAGCAGCAAGTATGATGAGAAGCAGGTTGCCGACCAGCGAGCGAATCGCGCGGAATCTGGCATTTCCGATCGCGGCCTCTCGCTCTGCGTCGTAAAGCTTGCGCAGCTCTGCATCGGGCAGCGAGTCGGCCTTGCTTCGGACCGGCGTGGCAGAGACAGGCGTCGGGCTATTTGGATCCTTCACTGGAGTCACACTCCGGTTCGCGTTCTTGTACAGCTCGAAGTTCGTTATCGGCCGCCCATTTGCTTCTGCCCGGAGAGGATCACTCAAGTCGAAGGCGGCATCTACTACGCCCTTTATCGAGAAGAGCATCACGATCACGGTGATAAAACAAACAGCATATCCGTAAGCCTGCGGAACGCGGGAATTGACACCATCCATTTGCTCTTCTCCTTATGTGCCGGCTGCGGCGGGTGGGATGATCCTGACTGCGTTCTCCAACTGAGTCGAAAGTGCTTCCGGCTCCGTCACCGGTTTGTCGCAGGTGTAGGCACGACAGACGTACGCTGTCGGTTTCCCGTCGATGAGAGGTCGATCAACGAGAAGCTTAACCGGCGAGTCCGCCACCGGCGCGCCTCCAGCCAGAACAAGCGCTGGAACGTACTGCTCGGCAACTGCTCTCTCCAGAAGCTTGAACGGTGCACTTCGGATATCCCCGACCAGAGCGACCTCGATCGCTCCATTCAGCTCCATGTCTGCGCATCCAAGGAGATGGCCGAAAGCAGTCGGATACCGCGTCATTGTATCGGCGAGTGATTCGAGAGTGAAAGCAGCGCGCCGGCGAAACTCGGTGTTCTGTTCCAGCTCCGAAAGATGAAACAGCAGCTCGATCGCCAGCGAAGTACCTGAGGGCGTGGCGTTGTCGGTGACATCGCGCGGCCGGGCGATGAGCTGCTCCGCGTCCTTCGCGGTGTCGAAGAATGCGCCGGCTGTGTCATCCCAGAACCATTCGATCATCGCGCGGGCGATCTCGTCCGCGTTCTTGACCCAGCGCTGATCGAACGTGAGCTCGTAGACGGCGAGAAATCCCAGGGCGACTGCGGCGTGATCCTCGAGGAATCCGCTGATTCGACTGACGCCTCCCTTGTGCGAGCGCATCACTCGTCCGTTCCTCACCATCGTAGTGAGCAGGAAGTCGGCGTTGCGAATCGCGAGCTCGCGAAAATCCTTGCGATCGAACACGCGTGCGGCCGTAGCGACTCCCCGGAGCATCAGCCCATTCCACGACGCAAGGATCTTCTCGTCGCGACCAGGCCAGACTCGTTTGCTCCGAGCGTCGTAGAGGATGCGCCGGGCGCGCGCGAGAACGGCGGCCAGCGTTTCCTCGTCCACGCCCGCGCGCTTGGCGGCGAAGCCAGGATCAGTGCGGACGAAGAGAATGTTCTTCCCCTCGAAGTTTCCTTCGCGGGCGACCCCGTAATAGACCTTGAACGCGCGGGAATCGACGCCGAGGAGGGAGTCGAGCTCGTCCTCGCTCCAGACGTAGAACTTTCCTTCGTGGCCTTCGCTGTCGGCGTCGAGCGAAGAATAAAATCCGCCTTCGGGCGAGGTCATCTCGCGTTCCACCCACTCGGTGGTCTCGATGGTAACTCGCCGGACTTCCTCATTCTTTGTCGCCTGCCAGAGGTTGGCGCCGAGCCGGATGAGGAGACCGTTGTCGTAGAGCATCTTCTCGAAATGCGGCACGAGCCAGGAAGCGTCGACTGAGTAGCGGGCAAATCCACCGCCGACCTGATCGTAGATTCCACCACGCGCCATCTTCTGAAAAGAGTTGGCAACGATGTCGAGTGCGTGCGCGGTGCCGGTGCGCTTCCAGTATCTGAGCAGGTAATCGAGGGCCATAGTGGACGGAAACTTTGGCGCAGTCCCGAAGCCACCGTTCCGTTCATCGTATTTCTGGAGCAGCGACCGGTACGCCGGCTCGAGAAGTTTCGGCGAGAGCGCCCCTTCGCTCTGCGCTCTGACAACGTTGGTCTGGTAGATCTCTTTCAGTTGATCGGCAGTCTGGGCGACCTGTGGCCGCCGTTTCGAATAGGCGTCGCTCACCGATTCGAGGACTCGCCGAAAGGATGGCAATCCCTGACGGTCGTCCGGCGGGTAGTAGGTGCCGCCGAAAAACGGGCTTCCGTCAGGCAGCAGGAACATCGTCATCGGCCAGCCACCGTGCCCGGTCATTGCCTGCACCGCCTGCATGTAGATGCCATCGATGTCGGGACGCTCCTCGCGATCGACTTTGATGTTGACGAATTTCTCGTTCATGAGGCGCGCGGTGTCTTCGTCCTCGAACGACTCATGCGCCATCACGTGGCACCAGTGACACGCGGCGTAGCCGATGCTGAGGAGGATCGGCTTGTCCTCGCTCGTTGCCTTCTCGAGAGCCTCGGCTCCCCACGGGTACCAGTCCACCGGATTGTCGGCGTGCTGGAGCAGGTAGGGACTGGTTTCGTTGGAGAGGCGGTTGGGCATGAATGGCGTAGAAGCCGGGGGAGACTGTAAACTACACGATGATTCTATTCCTGATTGCTGCTGGCGGCGCAGCGGGCTCGCTGCTGCGGTACCTGGTTGGCGGATCGGTTCAGCGGTTCAGCACCACCGGATTTCCGATCGGGACGCTGTTCGTGAACGTCGTCGGCTGTTTTTTGATCGGCGTGTTCGTGCGCTTCTTGCTTCACACGCAGACGTCGCCGGAGATGCGGGCTCTGCTTGTCGTAGGATTCTGCGGCGGCTTCACTACGTTTTCCACCTTCAGCATCGAAACTGTCGGCTTGATCGAAGGCGGCGAGTACGCTCGCGCCGCGACGTACATTGCGGGCAGCGTCTTGCTATGCCTCATGGCAACGTTCGCTGGAATGGCGGCAGCGGGCGCGATGGCGCGCAATGGGTGATCCGGCTTGCTGGTCGCACCTCTTTCACGAAAACGAGAACGAGAACAAACAACCGGGCATGAAGACATCAAGTAAGAAGGCGAACACGAAGGGCAGGATCGCCGCCGACCTGGAGGATTTCCTCCGCAAGAACGACTCGCGGATCCATGACGAGCTGTTCGAGTTCCTTCGCATCCCGAGCGTCAGCGCCAAGTCGGAGCACAATGCCGACACCAGGCGAGCGGCCGAGTGGGTGAAGAATTCGCTGGACAAGATCGGAGTGCCGGCGAAGGTATATCCGACTGCCGGACATCCAGTTGTGGTCGGCGAATGGCGGAATGCACCGGGAGCGCCGACGGTTCTCGTCTACGGGCACTACGACGTGCAACCTGCCGAGCCGCTGGAGCTGTGGACTTCGCCCGCCTTCGAGCCGACGCTGCGCAACGGAAACATCTACGCTCGCGGATCGGTGGACGATAAGGGGCAGGTCTTCCTCCATATCAAGGCGCTCGAGGCGCATCTCGCCACGCGCAACAAACTTCCCGTCAACGTCGTCGTGATCGTCGAGGGAGAGGAAGAGATCGGGAGCGACCACCTCGCTTCGTTCGTGGAGCAGCAGAAGAAGCTGCTCCAGGCGGATGCGGTCGTGATCTCCGACTCCGCGATGTTCGCGCCCGGCCTGCCGTCGATTCTGTCTTCACTGCGCGGACTCGCGTACTTCGAGATCAATGTTCAGGGCCCGAAGGGAGATCTCCACTCGGGCAGCTACGGCGGCGCGGTCGTGAACCCTGCGATGGCGCTCGCTCGCATCCTCGCGACGTTTCACGACAAGGACGGCCGCATCGCGATCCCCGGATTCTACAAAAAGGTGCGCGACTGGAATCCCAAGATCCGGAAGCAGATGCGATCACTGCCTTTTGACGACAAAACTCTGATGAAGGAGACCGGCGTCGTTGCGCTGGGCGGCGAGAAAGGATACACGACGCTCGAGAAACTCTGGAGCCGTCCCACGTGCGAGGTGAATGGACTACTCAGCGGATACACGGGTGAAGGAGCGAAGACCGTTCTGCCGGCGAAGGCGATGGCGAAAGTCAGCTGCCGGCTCGTTCCCGATCAGGATCCGGCCGACATCGAGAAGCTGTTGAAGGCGCACGTCGCGAAGGTCGCGCCGAAGGGAGTGAGGGCGGAAGTGAAGGCTCTCCACGGCGGATACCCGTGGCGCGCCGAGCTGAGTGGACCGATCTACGATGCCGCTCGCCGGGCATTGAGCGCGGCGTTCGGAAAAGAGCCGGTAATCACCGGCGAGGGCGGGTCCATCCCGGTTGTCGGCGACTTTCAGGACATACTTGGCGCACCGGTTCTCCTGGTCGGATTCGGATTACCCGGCGAAAACGCTCACGCGCCCGACGAGTGGTTAAGCGACGAGAATTTCAGGCTGGGGATGAGAGCGATGGCCGCGCTATGGGACGAGTATGGCGGGAAGCGGGAAGAGGGAAGGGGGAAGCGGGAAGGCTAGCGGGCTTCTCTCCTACAGGTCCAGTAACAACTCGGTGTCCACCTCGGGCTCCGGGTACACAGTGGGCTCCAGGACCTCGGACGAATCGTTGCGCGCGTTGTTGACGAGTTTGGAGATGGGAAAAAATTCCAGCTCGCCCTTTTTATGGTACGCCGAGTTGGTGAGCATCTCGCGTTGACCACTTTTCAGCTGCGGATCGAGCCACCGCTCGTGTGATTCCGGAGCGAGGAGCACCGCCATCCGGTCGTGAAATCGGCTGTACCAGTCGTCCGCACTTTTGACGATCACCGTGCACGACCACAGCTCTTCGCCGCCGGCGCTGTCCGTCCAGCGACTCCATAGTCCGGCCATTGCGAATGGAATGCGGTCCCTGTGTCGAATGAGGTGGGGGATCTTGTGGCGCTTCTCGCCGACCCATTCGATGATGCCGTCGACCACGACGAGGCACCGCTGGCTGCGCCACGGCTGCTGAAAGGTCGGCGCCGACGCAATCGTCTCGAGCCGCGCGTTGAACGTCGAGTACTGGGAATCGAACGCCGCGACTTTGTCCCTGCTCTCGAGCTTCGATGGAATGAGATTCCAGTGCATCGTGCGGAGAACCTTCTCGCGCAGAAACGGATCGTAGTAGACGGAGGGGATAGCCTCGTGCGGGTTCAGGTTGTAGCGGGGCTTCCAGTCGCTCGGCACGAACTTGCGGGTGAAGCCGTAGACTTTTTCGGTTATTCCGTCGGGATTGATCACCGTCGCGCGGCCGCACATACCGTCAACTGTACTCTTCTTGGAATTCATCGGCAACCGACGATCTGGCATCTCTGTTGGTCAGGTTCCAACTGAACTGAACACGGTGGGAGGTTCCAGAGATGCATAGGGGCCAGGCACCTACGCCACTGACGCCTCCCACCGTGTTCAGTTCAGTTGATACCTGCAGTACTTAAAATCTCCATTCCCGAATAAGGAACGCCCCAAACGCACTGGTCGTCGCGATGTTCTGATCCCGCGACAGACTCGGCTCTCGCAGCAGATACCGCGTATCGAGCCCAGTCTCGAGCCGGTACCCCCGCGTCCCGCCGAACCGGTGCACGACCTGAACACCCGGACGGATCAGGCCCTGCGGATCGAGTGGAGATTTTACCGCGACGAAAGTCTGCGGCTTGACGTACTTCCCGAACTCGAATTGCGTCCCGCGCAGGAAGTTGCCGACGTCGGTCTGCACGTCTGCTGGCGTGATCGTGAACACGTCGGCGCCGAGGGAGCGGGCGGCGGTGCCGGCGACCTGGTCGGCGGCGACACCGAGTGCCACACCGGCGAGCTGACGGCTGGCCAGCGCGGCGCCAGCGCCCACCAGATTGGTTCCACCACCGCCGTTCGTCAGGCCGGAACCTTCGAGCTGAATGAGCGAGCTCGACGACTGGCCGAACGCCAGATAGCTGAGGAGGTCGCTCTGCGGAATCGGCGGCTGCGCATCGCTGGTGAGTGAGATGTTCGGATTTCTCAGCGTTCCTCCGACAGCGATCTGGATGTTGATCGCTTCCCGGCTTGGCTGCGTCACTTCATATCCCGCCGTCGCCTGCAGAATCGGATTTAGCTCCGTCGAATTGATGAACGTCGCCGATCCGCGCTTGATCGTGAATCTGCGCGTCATGAAGACGTACTCGCCGCGCTCGCTCAGAATCACGCCGTCGAGAACCAGCGTCTCCCTGGCGCGATTGACGTGCACGCCGAGATCCTGATCGCTGTAGATCTCGACATTCGCCTCGCGCGAACGGACGAAGACGTCGTGATCGATGCGCAGATTGACGTCCATCATGAGATTCGCGAGCAGCGGCGACTGGCTGGGGAACAGCTCCTTGCTCGCCATCACCGCGGTGTCGAGGACGTTGAACAGGGCGGGGTCGCCCGCTCCGACGAGATTCTTGTTGTCCGAGGGTGGGATGTAGATAACACCCTGTCGCAGGCGCAGGTCTCCGGTGACGTGCGCGCTCTTGAACGGACCAACCATCGCCAGATTGGCGCCCACGACCAGCTGACCGCGATCGTTGTTCAGCACCTGCGCGCCAGACGAGAACAGCTTGAGATCGAAGCTGGGCGCGGTGAGCGGCCTCAGTCCGATTCCACCAGTGAGAAGGATGCGCCCCTTGTTGTTCGCGGAGATCGAATCGATAACAACGGTGTCGCCCAGCATCCTGATCGACGCTTCGATGCCGTTGAGATTGATGCCGGCCATCACGACGTGCGCCTGCCCCTGGTGCATCTGGAACTGACCGGTGAGCTGGGGCTTGTTGAGACTGCCAACCAGCTTGAAGGAGCCACTCGCGCGACCCCGAACGTTCGAGACGTAGTCGGTGAACTGCGGCATCAGATCGAGCGGCAGACTGTCGGCCGTGATGTTGAGCGCGATCTGTCTGTCGGCAGGGAAGCGCGAGCCCGTGACACCGCTCAGCGCGAGATTGATTGGAACCGTGCCCTCTGCCACGAGAAATGGCGGAAGGCCCGGCCGCATCGCTTCCGCGCGACCAGTGAGCGTCTGATTCGCGTACTGCACGTTTCCGCGGAGATCAGGAAGCGCTGCCCCGTTGTACAACAGGTTCGTTCCGCCAAACGCTCCCTTGAACTGCGGGTTGTCGAGCGTCCCCGTGCCGTGAATGTTGAACGAGACGAGTCCCTTCGCATTGATGCTGCTCTGGGTAAGCGCGGTGACGTCGCCGATGTTCAGATTGTCGACCGCGATATCGAGGTTTGCATTCCCCTGCTTCGGCAGCTGGCCGTTCACGTAGATCCGTCCGTTCGCTCCGTTGCGGAGCTCGAGGCTGTCGACATCGATGCCAGCCTGCCCCCAGTGCAGCGCGGCTGCATGAGTGCTCGCCCACACGCTGCTGGTGTCGAACTGGAGTCTGAGGTTGTTGAGACGAAGCTCGTTTCTGATCTTGTTCAGCGTGAACGCGGCTTCAGCGGTGTACTGCTGTGAGTTCTCTTCGCCGATCACTAGCTGAAGCGTTCCGTCCGGCTTCTGATAAGTGAGCTTCGCCGAGACAGTGTCGAGGCTGAAACCGGCCGCATTCAACTCTATTGCTTTCGCGTTCACTCGCACCTGTGACTGCGGCGTGCGCGCGTTGATCCAGTCGTAGTCAGCGACGAATGAGCCGACCGTGTTCCCACGAGCGACGATGTTGGCACCCGAAGCAGTACCCTTGAGACTGAAATTTCTGATGTTGCCAGTCGCGACGCCGTCTGCCTGCGCTGACCCGGAGAGCTCGTTCTTGCGCACCGTCTTCGGCGTATCGACTGCAAACGTTGGAAGCTTTCTGCCGGTGACTGCGCGCTCGACTTCGGTGGCCCGCGCGATTCTCGCCGAATCGGCTTTCGCGCGCGCGATGCGACTGGAGAGAATTCCCGGGCGTGGGGTCACGACGCCCGTATCTTTCGAGATCAAGCCGGCGATGCGCGAGAGTGAATCGATCGCAACGTGATAGCTGAGCGTTCCCGTTTTCCCGGGCGCGAGCCCGAATGTGCCCTTGGCTTCGACGATTCCCTGCGGCAGCTCCAACGCCAGCGTGTCCACGCGCGCCATGCCGTTGGCTGCTGCCAATTTCACGTTGGCACGGTCCACCACCAGTGTATCGATCGTCGAAGCGCTCACGCTCGCCGTCAGCTGTGCCTGCATCGTCGCCGGATCGAATCCTCGGCCGCGCGCAGATCCAACTGAGTTGAGGGAAGTCGTGGGTGCCTTGGCAATCGCCGCATTGGCGTTGAAGAGCCGCGTTACGAAATCCAGGTTGTACCCGCCGACTTTGCTGGCGATGTCCATTGTGCCGCGCAGGTCGAGGAACCCGCCGTCGGGAAACGTGAGCTGGGTATTGATCGCGAGATCGTTGATCGGCCCCTTGAGCTTCATCGGGCCGCTTGCGCTCCCTCTCAATCCCACGGCCGGCATGAATCGACCGAGTGTGACGAGAGAGAGCGGGTGCATCCGCGCGTCGATATCGTACCAGGGAAGACCCTTCGCGCGCATGGCAAAGCGGCCGCTCGCACGCGAGAGCGAGCCGCGCTCGACGTGCGTCACGTCGCCCTGAGCGGTCATGATGCCGGCAGTCGTTCCATTGAGTGTCACCAGTCCGGTGAGCGTGCCGCCAATTTTTATCGAGGGCGCAATTGCCTTTGCCAGCCCCATTTGCAACGGCGCCATTCGCACACGCAAATCACGCGCGTTGAAAATGCCGAGGGCCAATCCCATCAGGCCTTTTCCGATCAGACGGCTGCGGCCAGAGAGTCTGTCGTCGACCGTGACATCGCCGTCGATCGTGAGCGTGTGCTCGCCTCCGTCGAACTTCGCCATTCCATTGAGTATGAGCGGCCGCGGGAATTTCATCGCCGGAAAGAGCTGAGTCAGCAGCTGCGTATCCAGGTTCGAGAAGTGCAAATCGGAATTCCTGTACGCGAGTGTGTCCGTCACCGCGACCTCGATCTGACCCGTGACGTGCGATTTTACGAGAGTCACGTCCATGTTCCTGGCGGTGTACACGCTCTTCTTTCCGCTCCAGTCGAGACCGAAGTCGAGCTTGCCCGATCCCTGTTCGGGAAGCTGGATCATCGCCCAGCGGAGATCTGCGGGGTGCACGGGGTCGCCGTGCAGCTGCAGCTTCAGATCACCGCTGGCGAAGTAGTAACGACCGTCGCCGGAGACGCGCGTCGCCGGAAATGCGGCGCGAGCGCCTTTCCACCACACTGAATCTCCGGTGAATTCGAACGTCCCCGTGAGTCCACGCACATCGGCGTCGGGCGGTCTGAATGGCTCGGCGATCATCTTGAGCGCAGCGACGTCGATCAGCCGGGTTTTATAAGCCGGATCCTCGAGGCGCACGAGCGGAAATAGTCCATTGATCTTGTGGAAGGTCGAAATCTTCTGGTATCCATTCGGCACCTTCACCAGCGCCAGTCTTCCCGATGGTCCGAAAGCGCGACGCACTGCATCGTTCTGCTGGGCAGCTGTCAGACTCCGATCTGGACTCCACGGCGAGCGTACGGTGACGTCGCCGTCGAGCATCGTTACGTCGCTGAACCGGATCCAGGTTCCCCATCCGGTTGTTTTCGGACCGGACGGCGTTGTGGTGTCGCGCGGAAAAATGCGGTCGTAGTTCCACTTTCCACCGGGCTGCTCGTCGATGACGATCACCGGCTTGACGAGACGCACCTCGGAGAAATCGATCTTCTTTCCGCGCAGCGTACTCAGGCTGTATCGCGCCCAGATCTCGTCCGCCTTCAGGAATGGCGCGCGGGCGCTGTCGGTGATCACGACATCGTGAAGCGTGAATCCGCGCAGGAGATTGCCGCTCACGCTGCCGATGTGGACGATGCCGTGACTATTCCGTTGAACGATGCCAAGGACGTAGCGGCGCACGCGCTCGCGACCCCAGTCGGTGTTCGTGATGACGAACGTTGCAGCGACCAGGAGTAATACCACCACCGCGATTCCCACGAGGAGACGCGTTGCCCACCTAGGCATTAGAACGCTTCGCCGATGGAGAGGTGAAGGACCATCCTGCCGAGGATGCCGTGCCCATTGGTGGGCGCGTAGATGCGGCGCTTTTGTAGAGTGACGAGCGTCTTCTGGCCATTCACGATGTTTTCGGTTACAACCGGCAGGGACTCAGAGCCGCCGGGATTGAATCCTATATCGGCACGAATGGGGCCTACAGGCGACTTGTATCGGAACCCAAAACCGGGGGTTACGGCCGCCTTTCTCTTGGCAAGGTTGGGGTTTGTCCTCTGGCTCACCATTCCTCCGTCCACGAAGACGGCGCCATTCAGCTGCTGCCACACCGGGAAACGCGCCTCGACGCTGCCTTCGACCACGAAATTCCCGCCCAACGGCCGAGGCTCGAAATCACGATCCTTGAGGTTGCCGGCGTTTGGATCGCAGGCGGTGACATCGGTTCCCGACGTGCAGGCCGCGTTCAGCGTGTCGTGCGACTGAAGCGAAGTGATTGGTATGGTGAGGACCCGCGGTCCGAGCTGATTCTCTCCGAAGCCCCGCACCGAGTGCGAGCCACCGGCGTAAAATCTCTTTCGCGGGTGCAGGACGCCGCCGTCGACCGAGCTGGAAATCCCGATCGCCTGGCTGGTGCTGCCGAGCGAGCTCACCCAGCCGATTCGCGCGTGCGCGCCGATGGATGCGCGTTTTCTGATCGGCATGAAGGCAGCGCCGTCGAGCGTCGCGCGGTTGTACCGGAAATCCGAGAAAGTGAACGACGACGCGTGTTCGGCGCTTCCGTTCGCGCGGTATCCGGTTGTCGGCGAGAAGGGATCGTTGGTGCGATCGATCGTCGAGGTGATCGCGAATGGAGAGAGTTTCTGATTTCCGCGCAGCGCCTGGAGCGTCGGCAGATCGCACACTCCGTAGTTGATGCAGAAGTAAACGTCTCCCGCATCGACCTTGCTGATCTCGAACCGGTAGTTGGCGCTCGTGGGCGCGCGCTCGGTGAGCTCGCGCGTGAACGTGAGACTCGTTCCGTAACCGTTATCGATGTAGATCCCGGGCGCGCTACGCCGATGGGAGAACACACTCAGCGCCAGCTCGTTGTGGGGAGAGCCGAACCACGGCTCGCGCAGATCGATGCTCGCGTTGTAGGTCGGAGCGAAATACCGAGCGAGACTGCTGGTTTGCGGCCCTGAAGCGTTATGGAAAATCCCGCGTCCATTGAGCGAGCTGGCGAAAAGGTTTCCTACGACGCCCTGTATGTCCAGTCGCCGGGCGGCGCCCAGGAAGTTGTAGTTCGTGAAGCGTCCCTCGACCTGGAAAAAATCGATAGTGTTGAATCCGGCGCTGAGTCGTGCTTCGCGCGGGGGCGCTTCCTGCACCGTCACGACAATGACCTTGGCCGAATCAGGCGTGGCGATGTCGATGGGAGGTCTGGGCTCGATGGCCGCGCGGCGGAACAGATTCGATTCGTACAAGGCCCGCTGGCTGCGCAGCATCTCCGAGCGCTGGAAGATGTCTCCGACATGGAACGTGAGAGATTTGTTGATCGTGCGAGCGTTCACTTTTTCGTTGCCGCTGATAACGATGTCTTCTACCGTCGTCTTGTATTTCGGATTGAGAGTGAAGCTCACCTGCGCCGAGTGCCCGGCGCTATCGATGACGATGGCGGTGTCCACCTCGGCGTCGGCGTAGCCCTTGTCGAACAGACCTCCCTGCAGGAAAAAGCGGGAGGAATCCACCCTTATGAGATTGAGTGGTCCGCCTTTGCCGATGACGACCCGTTTGTCGATCTCGCGCTTCGTAAGCAGCGGCGTGGCCTGATTCACCGCGATGCTCGAGATCAGAATGGGCGGACCTTCCTTGATGAAGAAAGTGACGCCCACCTTGTTGGATCCGCGCGGGACCACCGCGGTGTCGACTTCCGTCTCGCGATATCCGCGCTTCCAGTAGAAGATGCGGATGCGAAGGACGTCTCTCTCGAGCTCCTTGTGGTCGAGATATTTCTTGGTGTAGAAGTACCTCGACTTGCTGATCCAGCAGAACGGCTTGAGGATGAAGCTGTTGCAGTACGAGGCCGTGGTGTAGACGCTCTGAGCGAGGTCCGTCGTCTTCATGGCCTTCACGCCTTTGAGCGTGAGGTTTACTACCTCGGGGTGCTGCGGTGTGACCGGTTGCGCCGTCTGCTGCGAAAAAAGGAGTGCCGGAACGAGCAACATCGCTGCGGCGACAGCTATCCCACCGGGCGCCGCCCGCTTGGCGCTTGTCTCTTCCCGCTTCCCTCTACAGGCCTTCCAGCAGCGCGTCGTTGCCTGGAGTGGCGGCGATGCGCTTGATGAGCCATTCCATTGCCGAACTGGATGGCATTTGCTGTAGACCGCGTCTGAGTGTGTAAACATGCTCTAGCTGATCGGGACGGAAGAGCTTGTCTTCACGACGCGTGCCGCTGGTCGAAACGTCGATCGCGGGGAAAATGCGTTTCTCGGAAAGAGAGCGATCGAGCTTGATCTCGCAGTTGCCGGTGCCCTTGAACTCCTCGAAGATGACGTCGTCCATGCGCGATCCGGTCTCGACGAGCGCGGTAGCGATGATCGTGAGTGATCCGCCTCCGTGCTCCGGAGCGACCGAGCGTGCGGATCCGAAAAAGGCTTTCGGCTTGGCCATCGCGGAAGAATCGAGTCCGCCGGAAAGCGTGCGGCCTGTGCCGCGCTCGACGGTATTGTAGGCACGCGCCATACGCGTGATCGAATCCAAGACGATGACAACATCCTTACCTAGCTCCACTAGTCGGCGAGCCCGTTCCAGAACCATTTCGGTTACATCCGTGTGGCGAACCGCGGGCATATCGAAGCTGGAGGCAACAACCTCGCCATAGCCCCAGGTGATCATCTCGCTGACTTCCTCGGG
>JAXDME010000236.1:0-9324 GCA_034666285.1 Gemmatimonadaceae bacterium
GTACCACCGGCAAAGTAAAGTGGTTCAACGACGCCAAGGGCTTTGGCTTCATCACCCCCGAGAACGGACAGAAGGATTGCTTCGTTCATCACTCCGCCATTCAGGGCAACGGCTTCAAGTCGTTGGCCGAGGGCGAGCGGGTTGAATTCGACGTCGTGCAGGGTCAGAAGGGCCCGGCGGCTGAGAACGTAACCAAGCTCGGCGCTTAAGTTCAGCTTGCTGAACGCCGTATAGAAGGCGGGGCCGTTCTGGACAAGTCCAGGCCGGCCCCGCTTTTTTTCGTTCGTGAAACTGGGACGGCTGCCCCGTTATTTCGTACCACTGGAAAAACCATTCGGAGTATTATGGCAAAAGAAGAAGCAATCGAGCTCGAAGGGACGGTCACTGAGGTGCTGCCCGATGCAACGTTTCGCGTGCAGGTGAACAACGGCCACGACGTTCACGCCACAATCGCGGGAAAGATGCGGCGATTCCGTATTCGCGTTCTCGCCGGCGATCGGGTAACCCTCGAAGTTTCGCCTTACGACCTGACGAGAGGTCGGATCACCTTTCGGCACAAGAGCTAGTCGCAGGCTCGCGCCGGAAGGGCGCGGCTGAAGCCGCGCTACGGTTGTCCGCTCGGGAGTTGCTTCGGCGGTGGTGGCGGGGCCAGCTGCGAAACACGAGTTCTGAACGCCTGAAACTGCGGATCATCCACGACGAGCGAGCGGGAGTTATCCAGTTTCATCTGCGCAATCAGCTCCTTCGCTCTTACAATGCGCGTTTCCTCGAGCGGGTGCGAAGCGAACCATCCCTCGACCGCTGTCGGCTGGTACTGACGCTCCTTCAGCAACACCTGAAACAGGTCGGGGATTCCCTGCGGGTCGTAGCCGGCTCGCGTGACATTCACCACGCCCTCTGAATCGGCCTGCAGCTCATCGAGCCTGCTGTGCTTGGCGAATAAAGCGGTGCCTCCAACCTGCACCGCCACCTGAGCAAGTCCGCTGTGACAGATGCTGGTGAGCGTACATACGACAGCGACTCCAACGTTGGTCTTCTGAGCGGTCTGCATTTGCTTCACAGTGTGCCGCTGGATCACGTGACCGATCTCGTGCCCGAGAGTTCCCGTCAGCTCGTCCATTTTCGTCGCACTCTCGATGAGGCCGCGGTTGACGTAGATGTAACCGCCGGGCAACGCGAAGGCGTTTACCTGTTTGGTGTTCACAACGTAGAAATGCCAATCGAGGTCCGAGCGGCTCGTGGTCTTCGCAATCGATTCGCCGAGATTCTGGATGTATCCGCTGACAGCCGGATCGGTCACGATCGGCAGCTGCGCGTTGATTTCCTCGGCGTTCTGCCGGCCGAGTGCTACTTCCTGATCCTGAGAGACGGAGCACGATGCAAGGAAGGCAATGAAAGCGAGCGGGATAGCGAGACGAATCATCAAATGGCAGAAGTAAGAGTAAATTTCAGGGGGCAAGTCACGTTCCATTCGCCGGCTCTTCATCGAGCCGGAGACCAAACCGAGTCCGTGCTCATCTCACCAGCTTCCAACCGCCCGGTTCGCACGTTCGAACAACGGCATCTTCGTGTACCCAGATCCGCGCGCTACTCGGTGATGGGCTCGTTCGACTCATCGCTCGCAGAAGTATGGATCGTCTGCCATGGACACGGTCAGCTCGCATCGCGCTTTTTGACGCGGTTTGTTTCCATCGAGCGCTCGAACAGGCTGTTCATCGCCCCTGAAGCGCTCTCTCGTTATTACCTCGCGCCACCGCAGGGAGGACCGCACGGACCCAATACTCCTGTTGGTGCAACCTGGATGACGTCGGAAGATCGTGAGCGTGAAATCGAAGATTACGTCGGGTATCTGGATATCGTGTATGACGAAGTCTTTTCGGAAGTGGAGCGCAAGAAGGTCCGGCTGTGGGTTCTGGGGTTCTCCCAGGGTTGTGCGACAGTTGCGCGCTGGGTGGCGCGCGGAAAGGTTGACCCCGATCGGGTAGTGCTTTGGGCCGGATTGTTGCCGCCAGAGCTCAGCGCACACGAGGCATCCGCTCTCTCACGACGTGCGCCGGTCACTGTGGTACTTGGGCGACAGGACGAATTTGCCAAACCCGATTTGGTCGCCGCGCAGGAGTCGCGATTGAAAGAGCTCGGGATTCCCTACGAGATAATTCGCTTCGAAGGCGGTCATGAGATCGCTCCAGACCCGTTGCAGAATCTGGCCGGGACTCGGGGAAGTTGACGGTGCGGATTCTCACGAGAATAGCGGCGGCGGCCAACTGGCGATTTGCGATTCTACTCGTGCTGCTTGCGTCTGTCCTCGTTCCGATAATCGTGCCGACAGGCTTCTTTTTTCCCTATGTAGCACCGAGGAACATTTTCTTTCGTGCGGTCGTAGAGCTTGGAGCCGTCGCTCTCGTGTGGGCGCTTTGCTTTGGCGATGAAGAGCTGGATCTTCGTTACGAGCCGATCTTCTGGGCGCTCGTCGCCTTCGTCAGCGCGGCATTCTTGTCGGCGCTTTTTTCTCCCGCCCGAGACCACAGTCTGTTCGGAGACTTCGAGCGTATGGGCGGGGTGTGGGCGTGGCTGCATCTCGCGCTCTTCTTCCTTCTCCTTCGCGCGTTGCGAGACGAAGAATGGGGCTGGGTGCTCAACGCGGGCTTGATTGTCAGCATCATCGTCAGTGTGCGGGCAATCATCGAGCGTTCGACGGTAACGTCAACGCCACACTTGTCGGAATCGGTACTGTCTGCAAGCTCTTCCACAGTGGGTAATCCAGGACTCCTGGCGGCGTATCTCCTGTTCGGAATCGGGTTGGCGATGTATCTCGCTGTGAGCAACCTCCGCCTTCGATTGCTTTACCTGGCAGGCGCCGGAGTCAACTTGCTCGCTCTCGTATATGCGGAGAACAGAAGTAGCGTGATTGGTCTCGCGGTGGGCGCGGTGACCGGTTCCGTGATTTTCGCCGCTCTTCACACGACGCCGCGCAGGCGCTGGATTGCGCCCGCGACAGCGATCGCCTTTGCCTTGGTGATTGGCGGAATAAGCGTTGGAATCAGGGCGTTTCCAAATGCTGCATTGATGCGCAACGCTCCAGTGGTACTCCAGCGTCTCGCGCTCACCAACCCAGCGGGCGCTGACGAATCGCGCGCCATGCAGTGGAGCGCCGCTATCGACGGCTTCAAGGACCGGCCGCTCCTCGGGTACGGCATCGAGAATCACAACCTGGTGTGGTCGGCGCACTTCGACCCGGGCATCTACCGGTCGGGCACCGATGTGTTCGACAGAACACACAATCAATATCTGGAGCTCCTCGCAACAACCGGGATGATCGGTACGCTGGCATTTCTCGGGATCTGGCTCGCGATCGTCGTGACGCTGGTCCGGGCGTACCGGGATGAAAGGATATCATCCGGCTCACTCGCGGTCCTCAGCGGACTGCAGATCGCTTATGCCATCTATCTCTTCTTCTGGTTCGTCGACCTGAATTCGACAATGCTCTGGGTGCTTTTCGCCGCATTGATTGCGTCGCGCGAAAATCCTTACGGAGTGATGCGGCCTGCGATGGAGCGTAGTCGCTTGCCGCGCGTGGCCGCGCTCGCCATCACAGCCGCTTCGGCTTTGGTCATCGCTGCCGTACTCTATTCGGAATCATACAAGCCGTTTCGTACGAATATCGCACTCGACAGAGTCGACGCCTCGGAGGCCCCGGTCGAGCAGATTCTGGCCGAGTTCACCGTTCTCGCTACTACGCCGAGTCACCAAACCGCGCACACTGCCCTGGTTATGGGGCAGTATCTCGGCTCGCTCCGTTCGCGCTACGCCGAAATGCGCCGCAATCCGGTCGAGCGGCGAATGCTCGAAGGAGCTTTTGCGGAGACGGATGCGGCATTCCGGCAGGAGATTCACCGCGATACCCTTAACGACCGTCTGTACACGCACCGGGCACGGCTTCGTCTGGACGAGGCGAGCTTTCGAGGGTCGGGAGCTCAGGTCGACGCTGCGATCGCGAGCTTGACGCAAGCCATTCACTTGAACCAGCAACGCATCCAGCCGAGAATGATGCTGGCTGCCGTATACACCGAAGAGGATGATCCGGAGCGCGCACGTGCAGTACTCGAAGATGCGGTGAGAGTCGACCCGGATCTGGGTGAGCCCCGTTACGCACTGGCCGAAAACCACCTGAGGGCGGGGAAGACCGATACGGCGCTCGCTCTGCTGGAGAGCTCGCTCGTGCGCCATTACGTCGGACCGCCCGAGATATACCTCGCCATCGGCAAGCGTCTCGAGTTCGCCGGGCGCAGCGCTACCGCAGCCCATCTGTACTCGAGTTATCTGGAGGCAAAATACACAAAGGCCGTCTGGGATCGGCCGGCAACAATCGACCGAACGATTCCAGCGGCGGACATCGCAGTCGCAGCGCACTTGCCTTTGTTGTACGTGCGGGCGCAGGAGAGCGAGCTCGCGATCAAAACAGCAGCGGCGCTCTCCGCCTTCGATTCGTCGCGCACCGGACTCGTGGAGAGATTTGTCTCCGACGTGGGTTCGCGACGGCGCTCGCGGTGGATTGCGAAGAATTCACTCCTCCCCTGCGCATCCGTCCGCATGTCCCGATCCGATGACGCCGCCACGCTCGACGCGTGCGGAGTATTCCGGAAGAAGCTCTAGGCGTACAGGTAGTTACCTGGCACGAGGACTTCTAGACGGAAGCAGACTGGGTTGACGTGACTGTAGCCGCCGTCGCTCGCGTGCCGGCCCGGTGAATTCTGAGCGCAGCGATGCGTCGTCCGTCCATCGCAACTACTTCCATCTCGCCGCCCGGAATTGGAATTCTGTCGCCCATTCTCGGCAGCCGGCCAAGCTTTGCGAAGGCGTATCCGCCAAGGGTCGTCCAATCTCCCTCCGGGATCTGTACCCGATAGTCCGAGCGGACATCAATGAGCGATAACGAACCGGCTAGCTCGAGCACTCCGTCAGTAACGATCGACTCGCGGGATGCGAAATCGTATTCGTCGGCGATGTCGCCGATGACCTCCTCTACGAGGTCTTCCATCGTCACGATGCCCGCGGTTCCCCCGTATTCATCCAGAACCACAGCCATGTGTGCTCGCGTTTTTCTCAGATCGTCCAGGACGCGCTCAGCTGGCCGGCTGTCCGGAACGTACATGGGCTCGCGCACGAAGTCCGCAAGATTGAATGCCGCATCGCCGGAGTGAAGCCATAGATCCTTCGCGAGGAAGACGCCGATAACGTCGTCCAGCGATTCGCGGTAGACGGGATAGCGTGAGTAGCGCTCACTCCTCAGGACTTCCCAGACCTCCTGCTCTGTGGACTCGATATCGAGCGCAACGACCTCTGTTCGAGGGCGCATCACGTCTCTGGCCTTTTTCTCGTGGAAGTCGAGAACGCCCGCGAGCATTGCCCGATCGGACTCGTCAAGTGTGCCTCGAGCATGAGCCTGCATCACCATGAACCGAATCTCTTCAGGGCTATGGCCTTCTTCGTCAGTGGCGGGATCGACTCCAAAGAGTCTGAGGACGCCGTTTGCAGCTCCGTTGAATACCCAAATGAACGGAGACATGAATCGCGAGAACACAACGAGCGGACGCGTGACCGCTTTGGCTGTTTTCTCGGGACTTGCCAAGGCGACGGATTTGGGGGCCAGCTCTCCCAGCACTATATGAAGGAAAGTCAGCAGGAAGAACGCGATTGGTACGGCGGCCGCGTGGCTGGCTGTGGGCGATGGGTTGAGCCCAGCCGAGCGAAGAAGGTTGTCGAACAAGTGGGCCAGGGCGGGCTCGCCTATCCAGCCCAGTGCTAGCGACGCCATTGTGATTCCAAGTTGCGTGGCGGCGATGTATCGGTCTAAGTGTTGGAGCGCGGCCTGAACGGCACGCGCGGCACGATCACCTTTGCCGATCATCTCATCGATCTTGCTACGCCGAGCGGCTACCAGGGAAAACTCGGCAGCGACGAAAAAGGCGTTCAAGGCGACCAGTCCAAGCACGGCAACCATGCTGCTGGCAGCCGCGGTCATAGACGGGGGATCCGCGACGTCCGCAGCAAGAAGTCCAAGGACCATATGCGTGTAATCTATATAGTAGTAGGGACTTAGGCTCACGCCGGAGCGTATAAATGACATCAGTTACTCAGGAGCGTATTTCGGAGCCCGCCTTACAGGCCATTCCGGTGACACCCGCCGGCCCGCGAACCAATCTCGCGCAGCCGGTGGGATCTGGTGCGGGCAGGGAAAGGGTTCTACGCGTTCTGTATGTCGGGCGCCTTTCCTTGGCGACCGCCATTTTCATCGCAGCCATCGTCGTCTGGCGTGCCGCTGACACCACCGCGACGCTGATAGCGACCCTCACCTTCGTTTCAGCCCTGATCTTCACGGCCGGCTCGATGCTGTACACAGTGAAGACAGCCGCGCCGCCCGGTGACAGGTTCTTTTACGTGCAGGTCCTTTTCGATCTGTTTCTGGTGACGACGGTCGTCCACCTCACTCAGGCCGGAACGCCCTCGCAGCTCGCTCCCCTCTACATACTCGTGATCGCGGTCAGCGCTCTCGTGCTTCCCGCGACCGGGGTGTTGTTGATCGCGCTTCTGGGTGACGTGCTTTACTTCGCGGTGACGATCGTCGATCAGGCTTCGCCCTTCGACATCCCGGTACTGGTGCAGCTTGGAATTTTTGGAGCGGTAGCACTCGGCTGTGGCTACATAGGCGCCCGTCTCCGCGAGGCGAATGCGGGTCGCGAGGAGATGGCTGCGGAGCTGGCCGCGTTCAGACTGCGCGAAGCTGACATCGAACGGCTGCACACCCGCGCCGAGCGGCTTGAGGCGGTTGCCGAGATGAGCGCCTCGCTCGCGCATGAGATCAAGAACCCGCTGGCATCGATTCGGAGCGCCGCGGAGCTGCTGGCAAAGGTGCCGGGTGCTGACGACGACACTCGCACCCTTACAAAGCTCGTGCAGCGCGAGTCGGACCGGTTGTCGCGGCTGTTGTCGGAATTCCTCGATTTCGCGCGTACCGGAGTCACAAGCGTGCGGCGTCTGGACATAGTCGAGATCGCGCGCCACGCCGCCGCTCTGGTCGGTGCGCATCCCGACAGACCGGAACGCGTAACAATTCGGGAACTGTTTCCGTCGGGCCCGATGTTCGTCGTTGGCGATGACGATCTGCTGCATCGCGCGATCTTCAACCTTCTTCTGAACGCAGTGCAAGCATCTCCTCCGGGCGGCGAAGTCCGACTCGAAGCGGTAGAGCTCGCGCAACACCAGCTGCCTCCGCAAGCGGCGCATTTCTCTCGTGGTGCGATTATGCTCCGGATTGCGGACCAAGGCCGAGGAATACCAGAATCGATCAAGGAGAGGCTGTTCGAGCCTTTTGTGACGACGAAACCCGGCGGCAGCGGACTCGGCCTTTCGATCGTGCACCGTGCGGTTGAAGCGCATCACGGCTTTATTCTCGTGGACACTCCGGAGCAGCACACCGGCACTCGATTCACAGTAATTCTGCCGAAGCTCGGGGCGGATGGCGCCAAGCGCCCGAAGCGCACACCGAAGTTGTTGGCGAAGGTCGGGTCATGACCGCAACAGCGCCAACGGCGCCCACCGTTCTCGTCATCGATGACGAGATGGGGATTCTGGATACGATTCGCATACTGCTCAAGAACGAAGGGTTCACTCCCTACACGGCTCTCGGAGGAAAGAAGGGTCTCGAGCAGATAGCCGCGTTGAAGCCGGAATTGATCCTGACCGATGTTAGAATGCCGGATGTCACAGGCCTCGACATCCTTGCTTCGGTTCGAGCGCACGATCCGGAAGCGGTGGTGATCCTCATGACTGCGCAAGCCAGCCTGCAGTCGGCGATCGGTGCGGTGAACAACGGCGCCTTCTACTACATACAGAAGCCCTTCAAGAACGAGGAGCTGGTAACCATCGTGCGGCGCGCGGCGGAACACCGGAATCTTAGACGCGAAAACAAGTCCCTGAAGGCCGAAGTAAAGAAGAGGGACAAGACCGGACGTCCAGTCGGGTCGAGCAAGGCCTGGGCGGATGCACTGCACATCGCGGAATCAGTGGCTGCAACGGATTCGACTGTTCTGCTGCAAGGCGAGTCGGGGACGGGCAAGGAAGTCGTGGCCCGGTACATTCACGACCAGTCTCCGCGTGCAACGAAGCCATTTCTTTCCATCAACTGCGGCGCTTTGCCCGAGAGCCTTCTTGAAAGCGAGTTGTTCGGCCACGTGAAAGGATCTTTCACGGGCGCGTCCCGCGACAAGGACGGGCTCTTCTCCGCGGCCGGCGATGGCACGTTCTTCCTCGATGAGATCGGCGAGACCACCCCCGCTACGCAGGTGAAGCTTCTTCGTGTGCTGCAGCAGCGCGAAGTGATACCTGTCGGAGCTACCGAGGCAAAGCCGGTCCACGCACGGGTAATCGCCGCGACGAATCGTGATCTTGAAGAAGAGATAAAGCGCGGGAACTTCCGAAGCGATCTCTATTACCGCCTTAATGTGATCTCGATAATCCTGCCCCCGTTGAGGGAACGGCCGAACGACATCCCGCTTCTCTCGGAGTTGTTTCTTAAGCGAACGGGGGAAATGCGGGGCGAGGCGCCGCGCGGCTTGGCGCCGGAGGCGCTGGATGCGATGCAGAAGTATTCGTGGCCGGGCAACGTTCGCGAGCTGGAGAACGCGCTCGAACGCGCGGCTATTCTGGCGAAGGGAGACGTGATCCCGCTATCCGCGCTTCCTGAGCGCGTGGTCGAGCCGAGATCCGATCCCCTTGTCAGCGACGCGGCGCAGAGTAATCCGACCCTGGATACCATCGAACGAGCGTACATAATGTGGGTTCTGGAGAACGAAGGCGGGAACAAGGCCCGCACAGCCGAAGTCCTCGGTATCGACTCATCGACTCTTTATCGGAAGCTCTCGCGTTACGGCCTCAACAGCTGACCTTTGCAAATTGCAAAACGGTTTGCAAAACGCATCACAATCACGTGTCTTTGAAAACCAAGAGCTTGGTTGCAACGCGTTGGCACGCAACGATCTATCCACAATTCGGGAGCTCCGGCACCGAGGGTGCCTGAGGTAGGGTTGCCTCCAAAAGGGGCGTGCGTCTTTCTGGTACTAAGTGCCAGGTGCACTAAGTCCCTATCACAGATTCAGGAGACGAAATGTCGAGCAACAAAAAGGGTTTTACACTCATTGAGCTTTTGATCGTTGTCGTCATCATCGGTATTCTTGCCGCGATTGCGATTCCGAAGTTTGCGAACACGAAGGACAAGGCCTATGTGGCCGCGATGAAGTCTGACCTTCGTAACCTCGCGACGTATGA
>JAXDME010000237.1:0-3841 GCA_034666285.1 Gemmatimonadaceae bacterium
CGTCGACATCGACCGGATAGATAGCGCGGTGGCCAAGCTCCTTCGCCAACCGGTATCCGATCTGATCGATCTCGTTGGCCGACAGCGCGTACTCACCCGCGAGGTAATCGGTGTACTCCCGCCCCACTCGCTGGCTTCCGACGTCGGCCTCGATCGCGATTTTCGTTGGACGAAACCCCTTCAGCACTTCGATCAGCTGCCTGATTTGTCGCTGGCGCTCGGGCGATTGGACATCGTCCGCTCGCATGTTGTAGATGTCGTGTCCCGGGTTCGCCATGTGATATGTCCCGAGCACCAGGATCTCCGGACGCGCCTCCGATTGCGGCCAAGAAGCCCTAGGCATCGCGAGCAACCCTAGAAGCAAAAAGATCTTTGTCATGTGTTCTCCGCCACAATTGGTGACACGGTCCCGATTTGATTCGACATCGGATGTCTCGGGGATGGTTTGAACCCGGGCCTTACCGAGATACCGCCGGTGGAGGAGTCCGCGGCTGAGCGGCAGCGCGACCGCGCACCGTCGGTAAACGATCGGCGCCAACTCCTTTACCTGAAGCAAACAATGTGCATGTGCCGGCGATTGTAGCGTAGAGAGCGTTCCTGGTGATCTCTCATCGCTCTTCGCATGGCAACCTCGCTCGACGTACCGAAGTCGGCCGCAAAGCGTTTCTCCTCTGTCGGAATCAGTCGGCGCAGAGCGATTGGAGTGAGCGTGTTTCTCGTATGCGCTGCGGCGTCTCCATCGTCAGGGCAGGAAAACCTGCTCGCCCAAAGGTCTTCGATGACCGCTTTCGAAGAGTACTGGACCGCGTTGGCCGATCTCGATCTCGTTGCATTGCGCCGCGCCGCGCAAAATGAGCTCGGGATCGCTTTCAGCGATGGCGTCGCACTTCTCGCCGCGGGAAATCGTCAGCAGGCGGAAAGCAGTTTCGTCATGATGAGCAGACAACACAGCGATGCCAACATCGCCGTTGCGTCTGAAATTCTTCTCGCCATCACACTCCTCGGTGAACAGGAGTGGGCGAAGCTGCGCGACGTCATCGCGAACTCGCAGCTCAGTCCCGCGGACAGAAAGCTCACCGAGGAGCTTGGACGATGGGGAAAAGCGTTCGCAAGCGTGGATCGGCCGGTCACGATCCTGCCGCAGAGTCCGGTCACACTGGAGCTGAACCTGAGTCCCCTCGGGACTCCAACAGTCCAGGTGCTGATAAACGGACGAGAGTACCGGTTCTGGCTGGATACGGGATCCACGCTTACGGTTCTAAGCTCCGATGTTGCGGCGCGGGCTGGTGTCGGGCTGATCGGCTCTGATACACTCACAGTCGGCACGTTCGCTGGAGCAGCCAGCGCCAGGCCAGCGGTTCTCAAGCGAATGGACATCGGCCCGATCGCGCTTCTCAACGTTCCAGCGATCGTAATCGACGCCGATCTAATGCGCGTCAACGTAAGAGGCGAAGGAATTCCTTCGTCGGGCCTCAAGATCGATGGAATAATCGGTTGGGACATCATCCGACAGTTCGACATATCGATCGACTACAAGCATGGCACGATCGCTATTCAGGCGCCTGAGCGTCTCGGCACGATCGGCACCTCGTCGCAGAATCTCACGTGGTTTGGAAAACCCATTATCGAGGTCCGCACAAAGTCGGGGCAAACGCTGCATTTCGCGCTCGACACTGGCGCCCAAGTCACCCTACTGAACGCGTCTGTTCTCGACAAAGTGCGCGTCAGACCGCAAACGTCAACGGCGCGTCTGCTGGGAATTGCCCAAACCGAAGGGCGAATGGTTCGCGGCGTGCCGGCGCTGGAGTTGGAGGTAGCGGGGAAATCGCTCGAGTTGAAGGATCTCGTCGTCTCCAATCGGGTTGCCTGGAACCTGGTGAACTGTGACGGCGTGCTTGGCAGCGATATCTCACACTCCGGTACGATCAGAATCGACGCCACGAACGGACTTTTCTCTATTGGCTTGTAGGCAGCCTCAGGGGACTCCGTCCGTCAACCATCGTTGGATCTCCAAAGCACAACAGCCGCCGAGACCATCCATACCCCCTCCCCAAGCACCACGAGGCCAAAGCCGTGAATGTCCAGCTGCAAGTATCCACTCAGAATGCCGAGAATCAACAGGGCGCCGAGCGGAATGCCGTACCGCGCTAATGACCGCGGGAGGTCGCCGCCCGGGAGCGCAGCGACGGACCACAACAAGATCGCTAGTGCACTGAACGCCACGTAAACCGTCGCGAACGCCTGATTGACGCGACCCGTGTAGGTCAGGGCGTTTATCATCACTGTGCGTGTCGGCTCATCTGCCTCCGCGTAGCCGCGCACGAGGCTGGGAGCAAGGAAGCCGCTCGCCACAGCCGCTATCATCACCGCCACGGTAGCCACTGCGAAGAAGATGTACGCGACAACGGCGATGTCGCGGCGCGCGCGAAATCTCGAAGTCAGAGCGAGCGTGCCCGCGAGCAGAAGCGGCTGCGCCGCCAGCGCGAGGAAGTGCATCGCCACGTTCAGCGTGTTCGGAGCGCCGGCCGAGGCATTGCGCATGACGTCGTGCCCGGTCGGATGGAAGGCCATCGTCACCAGTCCAGCAATGGAGCCGATCATGAGCGCGACGGCGGCGTTTCGATTGGTAGACATATTCAAGGGCTGGGTGATTGCGGTTGGCAGAGCGGTGGCAATATTACCCGATCCTTCCTCCTCCGCTGACGATGTCGAACAAGCCACCCGCAACTGTTCGGAACGCGCCCGAAGCCGACCCGCGTGTCGTGCGCACTACGCACGCGCTCGGGCGCGCGCTCATCGAGCTGATTCAGGAACGCGACTTCGACGACATCATTGTGCAGAACATTCTCGACCGGGCCGGTGTTGCGCGCGCGACATTCTACGCGCACTACCGCAACAAGGAAGACGTTCTGCATTCGAGTTACGAGCGCGTATTCACCTTTCTCGAGCAGTCGCTCGACAGGCCGTCACCGAGAGGAGCACGACTCTTCCCAGTTGCGGAGTTTCTCGACCATGTCAACGAGTCACGAGGGGTGGCTGAAGCGCTGTTGATGTGCGGACGCCTGGACGATCTTTGCGACCTGGGTGTTGGCTACGCGACGCGAATAATCGAGCGCAGGATACAGCACTCGACGGGCGTCGACCAAGACATTTCCCGGCCGCTCGTCGCCCGTATGCTGGCGGGTGCACTCTTCGAGGGAATGAAATGGTGGTACGACCATCCGTCGGTGTCGTCGCCAGCGCAGATCGACGCTGCATTCCACGAACTGGCCCACAGCGCGATCCGCTGCCCTCGCAGATGACTTCATCCGCGCCAGTGCGGGATACCTCGATGGAGCTCGTCTGGCCAGCGAAGCAGTATCTGGCGAGCTACACCGACGCTCTGAAGCGCGGCTGGTCACCTGACAATCTGCGCCCGCAAGCTTCGCTCGAAGAGCTCGCGGAGATCGAGCGCGACCCCATCGCTTTCGTCGCGGAGCAAGTAGATCGCGAGGCGAAAGGCCCGCCCATCATGCTGCCCGATGGATCGGCGGTCGCACGCCTGCCCGGCTACCACCTGTGGATGTGGGATGGCGAGTTTGCAGGGAGCATTGGCTTTCGGTGGCAGCCGGGGACAACAGAGCTTCCGCCGCATTGCCTCGGGCACATTGGGTTCGCGGTCGTTCCATGGAAACGCAGGCGCGGGTACGCGACCCAGGCACTCGAATCACTTCTGGAAATGGTCGGCGCCGATGGACTGGGGCTCGCGTATGTCGAGTTGACGACAGACCTCACCAACACTGCCTCCCAGCATGTGATCACGGCGAACGGTGGGCAGCTTGTCGAACACTTCAGGAAGCCG
>JAXDME010000238.1:0-27905 GCA_034666285.1 Gemmatimonadaceae bacterium
CAAAATAAAGGCCATCCGCAGTACTCGAAATTATACCAAAAATGTTGACGCTGAGGCTCCCCGACGGCGCCACCCGTGAAGCTCCCGAAGGCGCTCTGCCGCGCGACATCGTCGCATCGATCGGGCCGAGGCTGCTGCGGGACGCGATTGCCGTCGAACTGGACGGAGAAGTCCTTGATCTCAATACTCCGCTGCGCAAGGGCGGAGCTTTCCGGGTAATCACGGAGAAAGATCCCGAATCGCTGGCCGTGCTGCGGCATTCCGGCGCGCATATTCTCGCCACGGCTGTCCGACGGCTTCGTCCGGACGCCAAGATCGGCTTCGGCCCCGCCATCGAAGATGGGTTCTACTACGACTTCGAGGTAAAGGAGCCCTTCACTCCCGAAGACCTCGAGAAGTTCGAGGTGGAGATGAAGAAAGTGGCGGCGGAAAAGTTTCCGTTCGTTCGAGAGGAGGTATCGCAGGCCGAGGCGCGCAAACGGTTCTCTGATGATCCCCTCAAGCTCGAGCGCCTAGGCGAGTTCTCCGACGATGAGATCATCTCCACCTATACGGACGGTCCGTTCATCGATCTCTGCCGCGGCCCGCACGTTCCCGATACTTCGTATCTCAGGAATTTCAAACTGCTGCACACCGCCGGCGCCTATTGGCGAGGTGATGAGCACCGGCAGATGCTCCAGCGCATCTACGCCACCGCATTCTGGAAGAAGGAAGATCTCGAAGCGCATCTGCACCGGTTGGAGGAGGCGAAGCGTCGCGATCACCGGCACCTCGCGCAGCAGCTCGATCTGTATTCCACGGATGCGCGCGTTGGCCCCGGCTTGATCCTCTGGCATCCCAAGGGCGCGATCATTCGCAACGAGATCGAGGAGTACGAGAAGGGTCTGATCCTTCGCCATGGGTACGATCTTGTGTTCACGCCCCACATCGTCAGCGACAAGCTGTTCCAGATCTCCGGGCACCTCGAGAATTTCAAGGAGAACATGTTCGGGGCGATGGACGTGGAGGGCGCGAGCTATCGGCCGAAGCCGATGAACTGCCCAGGCCACATCTGCATCTATCAGTCTCACCAGAGGTCGTATCGCGATCTGCCGATCAGGTACGCCGAGTTCGGCGCCGTGTATAGGTACGAGCGGAGCGGTGTGCTGCACGGGATGATGCGCGTGCGCGGGTTTACGCAGGACGACGCCCACATTTTCTGTACGCCCGAACAGGTGCCATCGGAGATCGTGCGGTTGCTCGATCTCTGTGACGAGATGCTCAAGACGTTCGGCTATCCGTACACCATCGAGCTCGCCACTCGCCCGGACAAAGCCCTCGGCAGTCCGGAGGTGTGGAAGCAGGCGGAAAACACCCTGGCTGAAGTTCTTACGAAACGCGGGCAGACGTTCACCTACGACGAGGGCGGCGGAGCTTTTTACGGGCCCAAGCTCGACTTCAAACTCATCGACGCGATCGGTCGAAAGTGGCAGGGTCCGACTGTGCAGCTCGATTTCAATCTTCCGGAGCGATTCGGCCTGGAGTACACGGGCGCCGACAACGCGCCGCACCGGCCGATAATGCTGCATCGTGTTCTGGTCGGATCGATGGAGCGCTTCGTCGGCGGCTTGATCGAGCACTTTGCCGGCGCATTTCCGCTGTGGCTGGCGCCCGAGCAGGTTCGTGTGATACCGATCGCCGATGAAGTGAAGGGGTTTGCCCAGACCGTCGTGGAACGACTCAAGTCAGCTGGCGTGCGTGTGCATCTCGACGATCGGTCGGACACGCTGAACTACAAGATCCGCGAAGGCGAGATGCTCAAGATTCCGTACATGGCCGTCGTCGGAAAGCGCGAAGCCGAGGCGGATTCGATTGCGTTGAGGGTGCGCGGAGCCGGGAAGAAGCAGGATGTTCTCACCGTCGCCGATTTCATCGCGAGAATCGAGGATGAGCTGGCTACGCGGGCGCTCAAGCCTTAGTCTCCAAAGTATGTCGGAAATTCGTGGGCTCCATCATGTGACCTGCATCGCGGGCGATGCGCAGGAGAACGTCGATTTCTATTCCGGCGTTCTCGGCATGCGGCTCGTGAAGAAGAGCGTCAACCAGGATTCACCAGGGACGTACCACCTGTTCTATGCCGACGGCGACGGCCACCCCGGCACCGACATTACGTTTTTCCCGTGGCCGGAAATGCCGCCCGCAAAGGCGGGAACAGGCCTCGCGATGGAAGTATCGCTCGCCGTTCCGCTTGGCAGCCTGGATTACTGGTCGGGGCGCTTGGTGGAGCACGGAGTTCCTGTCGGAGAGGTCGAAATGCGCCGCCAAACCGCGGCGCTGCCATTCTCCGATCCCCACGGATTGCCCGTCACGCTACACGAGACGGCCGATGAGCGTGTGTTCACTCCGTGGTCAGCCAGTCCTGTTCCCGCCGAACAGCAGATTCGCGGATTGCATTCCGTTCGATTGTGGGAACGCGATCTCGCCGCTACGTCGGCGTTTCTAACCGGCGTCCTCGGCTTTCTGGATCTTGGTCGCGAAAAGGAATGGACGGCGTTCGGCGTCGATGGCGGAGCGTCGGGTTGCTACGTGGAGATTCAGGAGATTCCGGACGCTGATCGCGGCCGATGGGGCACAGGCGGGGTTCATCACGTCGCCTGGAGAGTACCCGACGTCGATATAGAGCTGCAGGTGCGCGCACGAATCGGGCGCGCAAGGCGCAATCCCACCGAAGTAATCGACCGCTTCTGGTTCAAGTCGGTCTACTTTCTCGAGCCGGGCGGCGTGCTTTTCGAGCTCGCGACCGACGGACCAGGATTTACGGTCGATGAGGATCCGGCAACGCTCGGAGAACATCTCGTCTTGCCGCCATGGCTCGAGACGCACCGCAAGGAAATCGAGTCGCAGCTACCGCCACTTAATCCGCCTGCATCCCACCCGGTAACGGGTTGACCGAAATGGGGCGGCTATGGCGTAGCCCCAGCTTCGACGGGCTCCTCCGTAACCGCGGCCTGCTGGCGGAGAACTCGATGCAGCACTTTCCCAATCTGCGTCTTCGGCAGCTCGGTCACGAACTCGTACTTCGTCGGAACTTTGTACGGCGCGAGCCTCTCCCGCGAAAATGCCTTGAGCTCGGCCCCCGTCGCGCGCTGTCCGTGACGCAGGACAATCCACGCCTTAACAACCTCGCCACGCATCTGATCGGGCAGTCCAACGACGCCGACTTCGGCCACAGCCGGATGCGATGAAAGGACTTCCTCGATCTCGCGCGGCCACACCTGATAGCCCGAGGTCTTGATCAGATCCTTCTTGCGATCGACGAGAAAGAGATAGCCGTCTTCGTCCTGATAACCCAGGTCTCCCGTGTACAGACAGCGCTCGCCGCGCTCATTGGTGCGGATCATTTCACGCGTTTCGTCGGGCTTTTGCCAGTAGCCCTCCATCAACTGGGGCGCGCGTAGGACAACCTCGCCAACTTCGCCCCGTGACATTGTCGTCATCCCATCTTCCGGGTGAACAATGCTCACCTTCACATCGGGCAAAGGCAGTCCGACCGATCCGATCTTCTTTTCGCCGAGGACCGGATTGGCGTGAACAGCCATCTGTGCTTCGGTGAGAGAGTACCCTTCGATGATCACGCCCCCGGTCAGCTCCTCGAATCTCTTTTTCGTTTCCGCCATCAACGCAGACCCGCCGGAGAAACACAGCTTGATCGAGGTGAAATCGACTTTTCCTTCGCGGGCCATGGGATGGTTCATTATTCCGTTGAGCAGCGTCGGAACTGTGCAGATGAAGGCCGGTCTTACATCGATGATTTCCTTCAGCACGTCCCTGATCTCGCGAGGGTTTGGAATGAGCGCGATGGGATTGTGGTTGATCAGCGCGAGACTCTGCAGACCGGTATTGGTATACACGTGAAAGAGCGGCAGCGGACACATGATCGTGTCTGTCCATTCCTGCATCGCGGGCCGAAGCCAGGCCTGGAGCTGCAGGCCGGCCACCACCATTCCCCGATGAACTCCGACGACGCCCTTTGGCGTGCCGGTCGTCCCGCCGCTCATCAGAATCACTGACGGATCGTCGGGAGACACGTGCATGTCACGCCGGGGTGCCCGGCGGAATGCGCGAAGCAAATCTGTGAAACGATAATCTCCCGCGCGAAGCGAGATGCGGTCGCCTTCCTTTTTCTCCTTGAGAAAGGTGTACGCGAGCCGAACCAGCGGCGGAAGGTATTCCTTGATGTTCGTGGCCACGATTCGCTTGAGAGACGTGCTCGACTGGATGCCCTTCACCTTCTCGTAGAATCGGTTCAGCACGATGACAGTTTCGGCGCCCGTAGTTCGGAGTGCCTCCCCCATCTCACGCTCGCTGTACGTCGGATTGAATGGACACACAATCGCGCCGGCCTTCCACACGGCGAACTCCGCAATCATGAATTGCGGACAGTTGGGAAGGCACAGCGCGACGCGGTCTCCGCGGTGGACGCCTATTGCCATCAGCGCGGCCGCGAGCGAATCGCTCTGTTCCTCGAGCTGCCCGTAACTGATTCTGGTGCCCTTGAACAAAAGCGCCGGCCTGTCGGGCCACGTGCGCGATGCCTCCGACAGGTAGTCCAGCAGAGTACGATCGGGGTAAGGTTCGAGGGTAGTGGGAACCCCTTCGTCGTAGCGTTCGAACCAAATGGGTGCGGCCATGACGACCTCCGTAAGATCATTGTGAGCGGGCGGCGTTCACAGGACCTCGTTCGCTCGCCCGCCTCGCTGATCTAACAATGCGCCCCGCAGCGTCGCAGGGCTGTACGTACAGTTACGTAGGCGTGTCTATCCCGCCACCGCTCTCGTTTCCCGCTCGCGCACGCCCGCTACGCGCCCTGCGCCTTTCTTCCATCGCCGCAACGTCGGCACTTCCCTCGCGAACCTTCTCGCCAGGAATCCCGGGAAGTGCATTGTGCGCAGCTTGCCTTCGACGAGCGTCTGCATTTCCTCGGCTGTAACGTCGGGCTGGGTGAACGCGCCTTTGTGATAACAATGGCTGCAGTACTCAGAGGTGCGGGTGCCATCTGCGTTGGTACCGCCGCCCAATGGATCCTTGCTGAGCGGCATACCGCAGCTCTGGCAGGCAGCTCCTTTAGGTCTGAACATTTTTCCTCCGACCTTTGATGAAAGCGAGCGGCGACGCGCGTGTGCGCGTCGCCGCTCTCCTTCGTGCTATTTGGCGCGTGTTCCCGTGGAATTGAGAACCAGCACCGAATCGGCGGTCTTGACCTTGTAGTGCGCGGTCGTGGTTCCGACCAGGTTTCCGTTCTGTACTCGAAGTCCACCAGTAGTGGTGACCTGCACTCCCTTGCGCCGCACGCTCGAATAAGGGCCGGCGTCGATCTCGATGCTGTCGCCTGCGACGGTGATCGTCGCGGGGACAGCCGCGCGTCCCGGGAATTTGAGCGACCAACCAGAAGTAGTTGACGTCGCTGTGAGGACGTATGTCGTTGGAGTGGTATCGCCCGTGACCGGCACCGAGCGGACATCCCACTTGCCGGCAAAATCGGCGAGGTTCACGGGTGTTGGCGCAGGGGCGGCAGTGACGGCCGTGCTGGTGGTGGTGCTTGCGCTCGACGACGCCGTCGTGTCGATCGCGGCGTTGTCTTTCTTGGCGCAGGCGGTGAGAACCGCAGCGCTGCAGCATATCGCGATGCGGGTGGTGCGGTGGAGCGTGAGCATGGAACCCCCGTAGCAGGTGAGGGACGAGCGTCGCACGGCGTTATGCCGAGCCGGCCGAACGTACGTCTGCGGCTCGGCCGCTGCAAGAGAAGGCTGGGAAGGGCTAGCTTCCGACCTTGCCCGACCTCTTCTTGCGCCGTAGCAGCCAGTAGGCCAGCGACAATACCAGAAGTCCGAGGACCACCCAGCCAGTGGGGCCCAGGAATTTGTGGATCTTGGTGAAATTCCGGCCCAGAAGACGCCCTGCAAAAGCGAGAACCGCACACCAGACGATCGTCCCGATGAAGTTCGCGAGAAGAAAGAGCCCAACGTTCATCCGGGCGATGCCGGCCGGTATCGAAATCAGCCCGCGAACTCCTGGCAGAAGTTGTCCGATCGTGACATCTCGAAAACTCTTGTCCGTGAAGCGATCCGAGGCCCTATCGACGTCCCTGGGACGTAACAGCACCCATTTCCCATAGCGCTGGATCCACTTCCTGATGCGATCCTCGCCAAGGGCGTAGCCGGCGTAGTAGAGGGGAAGTGCGCCGAGAACGGAGCCGGCCGTACCGGCCATGATCACGCCGACGAGGGTCATGGGACCGCGCCCGGTCCTGTAGCCGGCGAGCGGCATTATCAGCTCCGATGGGATCGGGAGAACGACGTTCTCCACCGCCATGAGAATTGCGACTCCCCAATAACTCAGGGAGGTGACGAGATGCGCGATCCAATGGAGCATGGAGTGAGTAGAGCAAGCACCCGGCCACTCACTCCATGTGTTTCCAACAACTACTTAGTTGTTGCGGACGTCTCTCAGTGCGGCGCGGAGCTCGTTGGTAATGAGGTTCGACGATGAATCCATCAACTGATTGAGCGCGTTCTGGAAGTCCGCTACGCTGACCGAGCCAAGCGTACTGGCCGTGATCACGGAGCCCGGGATCCGACTATCACTCTCGATGTATGGGGTCAGCCGATCACGGCCGTGAATGTTGACGTTCCAGATCTCCCGTCCGGTGCGCCGGTCGATGAGCACCGCTTCGGCGAAGGTGAAGAGGTACGCTGCTTCATCTGCCTTGGCGTTGATGCCAAACCGCGACATGCGAACTTCCATCAGGTAGTCGGCCTGGTTTTCGTCCGTGATCGGTCGAGTGCCGAGATATCTGCTCGCCCTTTCGAGCGTCCGCTGAGCGAGGGCCGCGGGAATGTTGACGCGCGACGTCGCGCTGTCGAGTCTCGCGTTGGCGCGGCGGCCTTCCCGCTCCCGGGCGACGTCGGCACCTGCTCTGACGACAGCTTCAATGGGATTCTGCGAGTTTCGCAGGTCGTAATACCCGGTCAGTAGCTCCGGTGCGGGCGGCGCAATGTAAACGACTGCGAGCGTACGACTCGAAAACGGGTACTCAGCGAGATGGTGCCCGCCTCCGCACGCGACGAACGATGACACGATGGCTGCCACGCAGGCGGATGCGCGCATTCCCGAACGCAGAGGCGACGTACTCATTTGGTTGTCCTTGTCAGGTAGAAATGAGCAGCGGCGACCTGATGGCCGCCGCTGGACTCACTATTCAGACGACAAGAACACGCCAGGGTTACGGCCCCTTGTAAACCACCTTCCAGACGCGTCCGGCCTTGTCGTCCGTGATGTAAAGCGCGCCATCCGGGCCGACCGTGACGCCCGTCGGACGATGCGCGGCTCCGTCTGGATCCTTGCGCGCGCCCGCGAACCCGTCGGCGAAGATCTCATACTTCGACGGACTGACCGGCTTGCCGTTAGCGAACGGCACGAACACTACGTTGTAGCCTTGCTGCGGTCCGGGCGCCCGGTTCCACGACCCGTGAAAGGCGATGAACGCTCCGCCCTTGTAGTGAGCGGGGAATGCTGTTCCGTTGTAGAACACCAGTCCGTCTGGGGCCCAGTGCGCGGGAAAAAACGCTTCGGGCCCGAGCTTTGAGGCGCATTCGCCGACCTGTTTGCCATCCCCGCCGGACTCCGGCGCGAGCACGAGCTTCTGCTGAAAGCCGTCGAAGTAGCAGTACGGCCAGCCGTAATCTCCGCCCTGCACGATCTTGAGCAGCTCCTCGGCCGGAAGATTCTGTCCTTGATCCGGCGTGTATAGCTTTGGCCAGTTCTCGGCGAGCTGATCTCTCCCGTGTTGTGTGGAGTAGAGCTGTCCGGTTGGATCGAACGCAATTCCTACGGCGTTACGAATGCCCGTCGCGTAACGTTCCTTCGGCGAGAAGGTCTGATTCGTTTTGTTGGCATCGTAGCGCCAGATGCCGGCGCGGGTGAGCAGCTCGGTGCAAGGCTTCCGGCCCGGCGACTCCAGCGTCCGGTTCTTTATCTGACACGAGTTGGTGGCGGATCCCAGGTCCATGTACATGTCGCCGGCTTGGCCAATGGCAAAAGGATGCATTGGGTGATCGCCAGCAATGGGAAGACCGCTGACGATGGTTTCCGGCGTCGGTGAGGTCGGAGTCATGCTGTCAGTCGAAATAGCGTAGCGAACGATCTTGGCGGAGCCGCGCACGAACTGTTCTGCGTACAGCGATCCGTTGTAGAGCCCGATTCCCGTTCCGCCACCACTGCCGTGAAGAGAATCCGGACCGAAACGCTTTACGATATCGGCCACACCGTCCTTGCTCGTGTCACGAAGCGCGACGAGATAGCCGCCTGAATGCGCCGGAGTCGTGTAGTATTGGCCGCCCCACGTGTTCACGTACACGTCGCCGTTGGTATTCACGACGATGTGACGTGCGTGGCCAAGCGTGTCAGCGAACACAGTGGCGCAGAACCCGGCCGGCAAGGTGATGCCGCCGTTATCGCCTGGACATCCAGTGCTCGATGAGGCGACGGTGGAAGACGACGCGCTGCTGGTGTCGTTCGTCCTGGCGTTGCTTTCGGTCTTCGCGCACCCCACGAAGGCGACGAGAGTCAGCGTCGCAATCGGGTAGATCGCGTCCCGCAACTTTTGCGCGACCGTGGTCATCTTACCGTTCATCTCGATAGCTCCAGTGGGACAATAGTGTGTTGCGGTTACTGCACCTTATATGCTTCGAGCGCCGCAGAACACCGGTTGCCACGGGTCGTGCATGGCTCAGCTGCCGAGGCTATCGCTTGCCGCCCACTCGACGACCGCTGGCCGGACCGAGATCGATCGCAAGTGCGAGCACGAGGCCCACCACCGGCCAGAACGTCCAGTGCCCGCCGAACCAGTTATGGACAGCAGAGTACCAGAGGAGTGTCGTGGGCAGAAACACAAAACCGATGACTGGCCAGAGCAGGTTGTCAAAGACGCCGCGGAACCAGTGAGTGAAGAACCAGAGAATGGCGACGACCAATCGCGGAGCGGAGAGGGCAAGTAGGGTCATCAGGCATGGCATGGTTCAGGACTCCTCGCGCGCGCGGCGCATCGAAGTGGAAGGGTCGACGCCACGCTTTGGATTCATTTCTGTGGCCAGGCGCCGAGAAGCCGGCGGACCGAAACGATCTGACCGACGTGATACGAGGCGTGATCTACCGCCAGGAGAATCGTTCGGAGATAAGTCTGTCCTTTGCCGTGCGGAATCCTGGAGGTAAGGTCGACGTTCGTCTCCGCGGTGAAGCGCGCAAAAGCTTCGCGATCGCGCTTGTAGTCCGCGATGCTCTGGTCCCATGCCGCGGAATTGGGCGGTTCGGGAGAAGCTGGCCAGTAATCCTTCGGCCATTCGAGTTTTTCGGTGTAGTCCGCGTTCTGGGCAAAGTCGAGCAGGTCGCGCTGCGTGATGCGGATGTGTTCGACGAGCTCCCACAAAGAATGCGGGTACCGTTCGGGGCGCTTTCCCCGCAGTGCTGCCGGAAGATCTTTCACCGCGCTGTCGAGACTAGCGTGGCCTTCCTCCCAGGCGAGGGAAGATGCAACGATCACGCGCCAGTCTTTGCCGTTCTTCATGATCGCCTCTTTTCGTCGGAGCAGACCCGCACTATCGCGAAGCCATCGTACCCTTTGATTCCGACGGTCTGAATCGCGGTCCCACTCACTGTTGCGTTCGCCGCTACCATCTCGACGAAACGCCGGACTCCCTGAATATCCGGATCATCGTTCTCCGAATCAATTACGCGTCCGTCCCGCACCACGTTGTCGACGACGATGATGCTTCCAGGCCGTGACAACCTGAGAGCCCACTCGAAGTAGTTTGGAATGCTTTTCTTGTCGGCGTCGATGAAGATCAGGTCGAACGGTCCTCGACTCTCGGCCGACAATCGTGGCAGAGTGTCAGAAGCGCTCCCAAGACGCAACTCTACCACACTTTCGAGGCCCGCGCGAGCGATGTTTGCGCGGGCGACGGCTGCGTGCGCGGGATCGACTTCCAGTGTGATCAAGCGACCGCCTGTCTGCATACCTCTGGCGAGCCAGATCGTACTATACCCAGCGAGAGTCCCGATCTCGAGAATCGACCGGGCATCGAGCATCCGTGCGAGTATCTCGAGAAGCTTGCCCTGATTCGGTGAGACGCTGATAGCAGGAAGCCCAGCCTCGTGCGCCGTCTCGAGCGCTGAGTCGAGTGAGCGATCCGGTCCAATCAACGCATCGGAGAAAAACGCGTCGACCTCGGTCCACCTTTCGGACTCGGAGATCGGGCCAGGTTCGTTCTCGTCCCGTGCGCTCATCAAGCGCTTCCGGACTTCGTCTGTGATCCTGTCTGAGATGCGAGCCGCTCCGCGCAACGGCGATATTGCGGAATCTCGTTGTGGGCGATTGCGACTATCCTGAACGTCTCGCTGTGGCGTGCAAGCGTGTACAGCGCGTCGAACTCGTAGAGTGGCGCACCGCTGGCGTCTCGGAGCGCCCAATGCAGGCTCGCCTGCACCAAGCGGGATGACACTGGGTGAACCGACATCTCCCTCACTTCGGCCGTGCCGAAGTTGATGCCGCGATACATCGCGAGAAGTTGGTCGATCGTCTTCCGCCACTCCTCGCCGGTTTCGATTTGCACGCGCACGCTCTTGCCGGTTTCACTCGCGACGTGAATCTGGTCGGCAAAATGTCTGGCGATTGCGGTCGCATCGCCGCGAATGAACGCGGTGCAATACGTGGTGAAGAAGGCACGAACGTCGGCGGTAATCTCGCTAGGGCGCACTCTCACACAGCCCGGAAAAGTTTTCGATCGGCGGGGCTGTTTGCAGCAAGCGCTGCTCGCACCAGCCGGTTCCAGCCGGGATGCGATCGCTCCAGCTCCGCTGTCGCCCAGCCACGAACATCGCACAGTCCAAGCGCCACGCCGGGAGATCGGCTGATGCCGGCATGGCAGTGGACAACGATTCGCCGTGCATCGGGCCACGCATCGATGAACTCCAGAATAGCGCGTACGTGATCCTCGGAAAAGAGAACATCCGACGCATCTTCCGCTTCGAGGACATCGGTGAAGTTCAATCGCAAAACCGCCGCGAAGTCGCTGGAGACATCGGCCGGATCCACATCGGGGTCAGCGATGGAGATGCAGATTTCCTTCTCGCGCGGCTCGTACTGCTCGGCGTCCTGTCGAGACAGGACGACAAACTGCGGAATCTGGTTCTTTCGCCTTGTCATGGGTCTCCCACATTACCACCATTGCGGTGTGACGGCCAAGTTGCCCACGATTACGCGCGATGACCGACCATCAAAAGTACAACGCGATCGTCCTCGGGCTCGGCGCCATGGGGAGCGCGACCCTGTGCCAGCTGGCTCTTCGAGGCTGGCGTGTTCTCGGGCTCGAGCAGTTCTCCCAGGGAAACTCTCTCGGATCATCACACGGCGACAGCCGCATCATTCGCGAGACTTACTTCGAGCACCCCCTTTACGTGCCGCTTGTCCGGCGCGCGCATGAGCTCTGGAGGGAGCTTGAAGAGCGGAGCGGGAATGGGTTGATGACCATCAACGGCGGGCTGATGATTGGCCGGCCAGATGGCGCAATTGTCACCGGCACCCTGCGCAGCGCCACTGAGCACCATCTACCGCACGAAGTGCTCACTCCCGGCAAGACGCACGAGCGGTTTCCGGCTTTTCGCCTGGCTGATGACCTGGTGGCGGTACTGGATCCTCGGGCGGGGTATCTCGATCCGGAGGGATGCAACAGCGCGCACATCAACGTGGCCCGACAGTCAGGAGCAGTGGTACGATTCGACGAGCCAGTTGAGCAGTGGGTTCCGGACGGTGAAGGAGTCAGAGTGAGGACGCACGCCGGAACCTATCTGGCGGATCGGCTCGTTATCGCTGGCGGCGGGTGGAGCACGCAACTTTTGCCAGAGCTCCAGTTGCCGCTCACTATTGAACGCCAATCTGTGTTCTGGTTCGAGCCGGAAGTGAACGCCGAGCAATACAACCGAGCGCAATTCCCGATCTATGCCTACGAGTACAACGCGGGCAGCATCTGCTACGGTTTTCCGCGCCTGTCCCGGGGAGTTAAAGCGTCGGTGATGCACGACGGTGAGATGTCGGAACATCCGGACGGAATCCGACGAAGCATTGATGACAGTGAAGCGGAGCCGTTGCGCCACGCGTTGCGGCCGGTACTGCCGGGGCTCGCAAAGGCAACTGTAAGAGAAAGCAGCGTTTGCATATTCACGAATACTCCCGACCGTGATTTCATCGTCGACTTTCACCCGGATCATCCTCAGATACTTATCTCGAGCGCCTGCTCGGGACACGGATTCAAGTTCGCCAGCGCGCTTGGAGAGATTCACGCCGATCTGCTCACTACGGGCACATCGCGATTCGATCTGTCGCCGTTCCGCATCGACAGATGGTGATAACTTTTTACATCACGACACACGGGGAGATGACATGACTATCGCAGAGACGCTGTTGCCGGAGTTCGACATGGAGATGACGACCACTCGCCGCGTGCTGGAGCGCGTTCCCACCGACAAGGGGAAATGGAAACCGCACCCGAAATCCTTCGCGATGGGGCATCTTGCGCAGCTCGTGGCCGGCATGCCCGGCTGGATCACTAACACTGTGCAGGAGACATATCTCGATGTCACCAAGTATCCCGGCTACACCTACGAAAGAACCGAAGACCTGTTGAAAAGCTTCGATCGCAATGTTGCCGAGGCGCGGAAGGCTCTCGCGGCGGCGAAAGACTCCGACTTCACCGTGCCGTGGTCGTTGAAGCACGGTGATCGGGTGGTCTTTACCCAGGCGCGCGGTCCGGTCGTCAGGCAAACGATCAATCACCTCGTGCACCACCGTGGCCAGCTCACCGTGTATCTGCGCTTGGTGGATGTTGCTGTTCCGTCCATCTACGGTCCGACCGCGGACGAGCCGATGCCGGGATTCTAAGTTCTGAGGGCTACGTGTGGCCCCGCTGGCTATTCCTTCGCGCGCTCGGCCTGATCTTCTTTTCCGCGTTCTACGCGCTCGCATTCCAGATTCACGGGCTGGTCGGAGAGCGCGGAATTCTGCCGGCTCGATTGTACCTCGAGCGAATCTCCACGGCGTTCGGCCCGGTCGCGCGAGTGTGGTTCGCGCCGACCATCCTGTGGATCAACGCGGCGGACTGGGCGCTCACGGTTATCGTCTCAGCCGGCCTGGTCACATCGGTCCTGCTGGTGCTCAACATCTGGCCGCGTCTGACGACAGCGCTGTGCACGATTCTATTCCTCTCGTGCATCAGCGGCCTTCAAGATTTCTCTTCCTACCAATCGGATGGAATGCTGCTCGAGGCCGGATTCCTGTCGGCCTTCTTTGCGCCGCGCGGAGTGCGTCCTGGCCTTGGAATCACCGACCCCGCATCACCCTTGAGTCTGTTCATGCTGCGCTGGGAGTGGTTCCGGATCTACTTCGAGTCGGGTCTCGTCAAGCTGCTCAGTGGCGATCTCCACTGGCGCAATTTCACTGCGATGGACGACTACTACCAGAACGCTCCCCTGCCGTCATGGATGGGCTGGTACGTCCAACAACTGCCGCACTGGTACCACGCCGGTACCGTGCTCATCACGCTCGCCGTCGAACTGGTGCTTGTCTGGGCGGTTTTTCTTCCGCGACGCTTTCGCATCGCATGCTTCGTGTTCGTCACGGCGCTCCAGATCGGGATCATCACTACAGCCAACTATGGCTTCCTCAACTACATCGTGCTCGCCCTTGGGGTGCTCCTGCTCGACGATCGTGCTCTGGCCCGCGCGCGATTTCCCTTGGCGTCACCTCTACCGCGCGAGCTGACGACGCGCTTTCGGATCTATCGACGTGTCGAAGCGGGCGTCCTCGGCGTCGCATTCTACACTACGATCGCGGCGTTTGCGTTTGGCGGCTCTGACTCGATCCTCGCGCTTCCGAACAAGCTGTTGCAGCCGTTTCGCATCGCCAATGCCTATGGATTATTCGCGGTCATGACGCCGGCGCGGTACGAGATCGAGTTTCAGGGAAGCACCGATGGAAAGACCTGGGTTCAGTACCGGTTTCGATACAAGCCTCAGGACCCAAACGAGCGTCCGGGCTTTTTTGGTCCTTACCAGCCCCGGTTCGATTGGAATCTCTGGTTCGCATCGCTCGAGCCGTGGGGCGAATCGCCGTGGGTTGTCCTCACGGAAGAGCGATTGCTCGAAGGGAGTCCGAGCGTGCTGGGTCTGTTCAGAGAGGATCCGTTTTTCGGTAAGCAACCATCGATGGTGCGGAGCATTCTGTCGCAATACTGGTTCACGGATCTTGAAACCAGACGAAAGACTGGCGCGTGGTGGCGGCGGAAAGAACTCGGATTATTCAGTCCAGGCGTAACGCGGGCGAAAGACGGCAGCACGTTGCTTAGCACCACATCACTGCCCTGACGGTTCTTCACTCCACTCGGCAAGTCGTTTCAAAGCCTTCAGCCTGTCTGTGTGCCCGATCCGCGCCTTGCTGACGGCATCACGAAGCCAGTCGACCGACTGGTCGTACACCACGCGATTGACCGGGTAGGGAGTCCCGTCTTTCCCTCCGTGTGCGAAACTGAATCGCGCCGGATCGCGGCTACTCGCCGGAGACCCGTAGACGACTTCCGCGACAAGCGCCAGCGCGCGAACCGCTTTCGGCCCAACACCTGGCACGGCCAGCAGCTCCTCGAAGTTCTGGGGATTTGCCTCGTACGTCGACAGCAAGACTTTCTGCAGATGCGCCGGATTCACATCCCGCTCGATATCCACCCAGTGCCGAGAGGGAAGCGCCATCGTGATCATCCGGGCGATCTCGCGTCCCACTGCACGCGGCTCCTGCCGAGCAAAATCGGTCGATACCGACCGAGCCTGCTGCGATTCCGATGCAACCATGTTGAGTACCGTCTCGGTCCTGGCGTCGCTGGCGATTGCGGCGTGCGGCTCGTTCACGAAATCCTTTAGCTGGGAGCCGAGCCAGTGATACCGACGAGCAGTGCCGTCGTGCTCGCGCATTCCTTGTTGGACAACAGCCCATTCGCCTTCGGTCGTCACGAAAAAACTGTGATGATAAATCCCGAACCCATCCTGTACAGCCGCCGAATCGACCTTCGCCGCCATCCTGCTGTTGTAGGCCAGTCTGGCCCCATCAAGACCAAGCTGTTCGCCATAGGTCGTGAGCTCCATTGGCGTGCGTCTCGAAGCTTTGCCTTTTCCGCCGGCGACGAACACTCCGAGCTCATTGCTTCGGTGAGCCAGGCCTTCCTTGAGCGCGCCGCACACTGTGGTCGTCACCCCGCTCGAGTGCCAATCGAAACCGAGCACGCAACCGAACGCCTGAAACCAGTAGGGATCGGATAGCCGTCTTAGAAACTCCGATCGTCCGTGCTCGAGGACGATAATTTCCGCGATGGCTGGCGCGAGCTGCGACATGCGGTCGAACAGCCATCGCGGAGCCTTGCCGGTGTGGAGCGGGAGGTTAGCAGTTCCGGTTCGGTGCGGCATCACCTGAAAGCTACTCGGCGTGCAACGAAGAACTATTGCGGTGACGTCCATGTCCTGACTTTTTTCTCCCGATAGACCAAACGAATCGGCCGGTTACTGTCAGCCTGTAGCTGATCGGTCCGATGGGTGGTTCGAACAGAAACGGCGGCCACGTCGATTTCGCTCCTCTTCGTTCGACGTGTATGTAGAGATACCAATGGCCGGAGACCTGGAAATCTCCGGCAAAATCCGAAACCACAGGAGACGACAATGCGATTCATGGTGCTGGTCAAAGCCGACGAGAGTTCTGAGGGAGGGACTCTACCGGACCGGAAGGCGTTGGCCGAGATGGGGAAGTTCAACGAAGAGCTGGTGAAGGCAGGTGTGATGCTGGCGGGTGAGGGCCTACAGCCCAGCTCCAAGGGCGCGCGCGTCAAGTTCTCGAAAGACGGGAAGAAGACCGTGATCGACGGCCCGTTCGCGGAAACGAAGGAGCTCGTTGCCGGTTTCTGGCTGTGGCAGGTTCGGTCCAGGGATGAGGCAATCGAGTGGCTGAAGCGCGCTCCGTTCGAGGATACCGAGGTCGAGATTCGGCAAGTGTTCGAGAACGACGACTTCGGTGAAGCGTTCACTCCCGAGTTGAGGGAACAGGAGGACAGAATCCGCGCCGAGGCGGCTCGGCAAGCCAGGTCCAAGAGTAAATAGCCGACTGTCGATTTCAGGGAGTCTCGTTCGACGCCTTTGTAGGGAGCGCGTTTAGTCCCGGTCAATTCGGACCGGGCACGCGCTCTGAAACCAACACTGGACGGAGACATTCCAATGACATCGATCCCACTTCCCCAAAGCGTTACGACCTTTCAACGAAGCTACATCGGGAAGGCGAGCGGCCGGGCGACCAAATCATCAAGGAAAATCACGGTGACGCTCTGGACCCTGCAGGCACTCCTCGCGTTGCTCTTTCTGTTTGCGGGGGCGATGAAGTTCATCATGCCAATCGAAGTGATGACCAAGCAGATTCCGTTTCCCGCGTGGTTCCTCTACTTCATTGGCGTAGCCGAACTGCTCGGAGCGCTTGGTCTGGTATTGCCCAGCGCATTGCGAATTCGCACTGGACTGACTTCGCTCGCTGCCAGTGGGCTTGTGATTATCATGATTGGTGCGACGGTGCTCACCGTCGCAGTCAACGGTGCCGCGCAAGCTCTCATGCCGTTCACAGTAGGAGCCCTCGCCCTCTTCGTCGCCTACGGACGGTGGCGCCTGGCTCCGATTTCTGTACGCTAACGGAGATACAAGACAATGCGGTTCATGATCATTCGCAAAGCTGACCCGGATACCGAAGCGGGGGCCATGCCGAGTGAAGAGCTCATCGCAGCGATGGGGAAGTACAACGAAGAGATGGTGAGAGCCGGGGTGATGCTCGCCGGCGATGGGCTCAAACCGAGTGCAACAGGTGCTCGCGTCAAGTTTGTCAGAGGCAACCCGACTATTACGGACGGTCCGTTCACCGAGACGAAAGAGCTGGTCGCCGGTTACTCCATCATTCAGGTGAAGTCGAAGCAGGAGGCGATCGATTGGGTGAGGCGTTGGCCACAGCTCGATGGCAACGGAAGCGTCGAGATCGAGATACGGCAGCTGTACGAACTGGAGGATTTCGGTCCGAGCGAGGCAATCGACCGCATGCGCGAGCTTGGGTTCGCGGAGAAGAAGTAGATCATCGGATCCGGACGCAGAACACACATTCAAGTGGAGCAGCAATAAATGCAAGCCGATCAGACTGTGTCGAAGAAAAGACTCTGGGCAGGCAGAATCATGAGCGGAATTGTAGTGCTGTTTCTCATCTTCGACGGAGTTACGAAGCTGATGGTCATTCAGCCAGTCGTGGACGGCATGCACAAGCTCGGGTACCCAGTGCCCCTGGCTCCGGTGATCGGAGCGATCGTGCTGATTTGCGTCGTGCTCTACGTGATTCCTCGCACAGCTCCGCTCGGCGCAATCGTCCTCACCGGCTTTCTTGGCGGCGCCGTTGCGAGCCAGGCTCGCATTCAGATGCCCCTTCTTGGCTACACGCTTTTTCCGATCTATCTGGCTGCGCTGGCCTGGGGCGGGCTTTACCTCCGCGATAGCCGCGTCCGTGCGCTCTTGGCGCCGCGCACGTCCTGAACTGCCAGAGTCTGTTCGCCCGGGACGCGTAGCCTCTTGTGCGATTCGCCGCCAGACTTGCACCGGCGGGTGAAGATGATCTGATTGGTAGCCGTGACGGCTACCGACACACACCAGGCGATAGACGCAGTCTGGAGAATCGAATCCGCCAAGCTCATCGCGGGGCTCACGCGGATAGTGCGCGATGTCGGGCTCGCCGAAGATCTTGCGCAGGACGCGCTGGTTGCGGCTCTCGAACAGTGGCCCGGGTCCGGCGTTCCGGATAATCCTGGGGCCTGGCTCATGGCAACCGCGAAGCATCGCGGCATCGACCACCTGCGTCGCGGTACGCTGCTCGATCGCAAGCACGAGCAGATTGCTCGCGAGCTCGAGGCCGAGCAGGAAAGGGCTGTGCCGGATCTCGAAGCGGCACTGGACGACCACGTCGGCGACGACCTGCTTCGGCTCGTCTTTATCGCCTGCCATCCAGTGCTTTCAACGGAGGCGCGGGTTGCGCTGACGCTTCGTCTGCTCGGTGGCCTCACCACCGACGAGATCGCGCGGGCTTTTCTCGTTGGGGAGCCGACGATTGCACAGCGTATCGTTCGGGCCAAGCGCACACTCGCCGACGCGCACGTTCCGTTCGAGGTCCCTCGGGGCCCTGAGTTCACCGCGCGTCTGTCGTCCGTGCTCCAGGTGATTTACCTCGTATTCAACGAGGGCTACTCGGCTACAACTGGCGACGACTGGATGCGGCCGGCCCTCTGTGAAGATGCTTTGCGGCTCGGACGAATTCTCGTCGGGCTCGTTCCGAACGAGCCCGAAGCCCACGGCCTGGTGGCGTTGATGGAGATTCAGGCGTCACGCTCGCGCGCTCGGGTCGGACCCAAAGGGCAGCCAATTCTCCTGCTAGACCAGGATCGCGCGCGGTGGGATCAACTTCTCATCCGCCGTGGATTCGCTGCTCTCGAGCGAGCGGAGGAGCTGGGCGGGGCGCTACGCCCTTATGCTCTGCAGGCCGCTATTGCAGCCTGCCACGCCCGCGCGCGCGCCGCCGAAGACACTGACTGGGCGCGCATAGCATCGTTGTACGAGGCGCTCGCGGATATTGCGCCATCACCGGTGGTCGAGCTGAATCGTGCAGTGGCGGTCGGCATGGCGTACGGACCTGCTGCGGGTCTGGAGCTCGTCGACGCTCTGACTTCCGAGCCGTCGCTCAAATCCTACCATCTGTTGCCGAGCGTGCGAGGTGACCTTCTAGCTAAACTTGGGCGTCACGACGAGGCGCGCGCGGAGTTCAAGCGCGCCGCATCACTCACGAGAAATGCCAGGGAGCGCGACCTGTTGCTGGACCGCGCCGGAGATCTCAGGCGAAGCGTTTGAGCGAACGCTCTTTTGCCTTTCGCATTTCTTCTTCGCGATTGCGCGGCGGCGCATTCGTTTGCAGCGAGTGAACCAGCTTGTTGGCCGCGGCTGTCACTTCTTCTACCGCTTGATTGAAGGCGGCTTCGTTGGCCCGCGATGGACGTGTCGCGCCACTCAGCTTTCGGACGAACTGCAGCGCCGAAGCGCGAACCTCATCGTCGGTTGCGGGCGGCTCAAAGTTGGCCAGCGTTTTTATGTTTCGGCACATGCTCGTTTCTCCGATTCGGTAGAAGCTTCTGCTACTTGAAGATAATGCGGGCGACGCCGCGCTACCGGGCGTCAGCGATCGCAGGCGAATGTGCCTTGATAACGGTGCGGCTTTCCCAGGATCTTCGCGGTCAATACCTCCGCGGCGACGGCGCTGAACGGGATTCCATTGGCGCCGTAGCCCAGCGCATACAGCACTCGACTATCGCCGCGCGGGTGCGGACCGATGTAGGGCAAACTGTCTTTGCTTTCCCCGAACGTTCCGCCCCAGGCGTATGCCAGCTCCATCTCGATACGGGGAAAAAGGCGGCGCGCTTTCCTGAGCAGTTTCTCCGCTTTTGTGGGCACGCGCGCATCACGAAGGGCCGGATTTCGGAAGGGATCGTCCTCTCCGCCCACTATGATGCGATTGTCGAACGTCGTCCGCGCATAGAGATACGGACGCGCCGACTCCCATACGAGACATCGTGTCCCCCACCCATCGAAGCCCTTCACCGGCTCGGTGACGATAGCATAAGTGCTGTGAAGTTTTGCCAGACGCTCCGGTAGAAACCGCTCTGCTTCGTAGCCGGCTGCGACGATCACAGTCTTCGCCCGAATCCGGCCGCGGGTCGTGCGGAGCTCCACGCCCGTTCTGTCCGGAACAATTCGTGTCACCGCCGTCCTACCGTATACCGCGAAATCGCGCCGCGTGGATCGCGCGATGAGGGCCCGTGTCAGGCGCCATGGATCGACTTCGGCGCCCGCGGTCGACCAGAGGGCGAGTGGTGCCCGGATGCCGACGATTCTCCGGATCGCATTTGACTCGAGAACTTCGCACGGAAGTCCCGCGCGACCGCGCTCGACACATTCCTCTCGCAGGCCATTAACGTCGCGCTTGCGTGAGGCGTAATAGAGGCTCGGGCGATTCCGAAAACCGACATCATCCTTCAGCGACTTGCAGATGCGACCGATCGCGCGCACTCCATCGAGAGCTGCACGATAGGAATCAACAGCTCGCGTGCTGCCCAGCCGGTCGATCAATTCCGTAAGGGGAACGTCGAGCTCGTACTGCAACAACGCCGTCGACGCTGAAGTGGATCCGTGAGCCGGATGGCGCCGGTCGACCGCGATGACGGACAGGCCAGCCGCAGTGAGTGCATCTGACACAAGTGCTCCCGTGATCCCGGCGCCAATAACCGCAACGTCGCAACGACGATCACGTGATAACGGCGGCGGCACCTCTCCTAGTCCGTCGCGGAGCAGCCAGAAGGGCTGCTGCGATGTCAGCTCCAAGTGCCCAGGCGATTTATGTCAGCCGTCTCGACAACGTGCGTCGAATATCCATTCCGCGCGACTGCAATCATGGCGCGGCCGAGCTGCTCCGTGGTCGTCATCATCGTCGGCGCGATACGCCTGAGAAGCGGATACACGGGCCTGATTGCCGCGTAAGTAAGATTGTACCATCGGGTCGACGACCGGATTCCGTGTAGCGGCATGATAACGCCGGGCCGAAACATGTAAGCCGCCCGAAACGGTAGAGAGAGCAAGGCGTTCTCCGTCCGTCCTTTGACGCGCGCCCACATCATGCGGCCTTTCTCGCTGCTGGCCGTTCCCGCGCCAGACACGTAGACGAAAGTGAGGTCAGGACTGGTCCGCAGCAGTGTGCGAGCGACGCCCAATGTCAGATCGTACGTGATTCGCGTGTATTCCTCTTCGGACATGCCGAGCGCCGAAACCCCAGCGCAGAAGAAACACGCGTCGAAGCCGGTCAACTGCGGCTCGAGCGAGCTCAGGGTCGCAAGATCGGGTTGCACCATCTCCTTCAGCTTTTCGTGCTTTCGCCCCGTCGACCTCCGTACCACAATTGCAACACTCGTGACCGTGGAATCGAGGAGACACTCTCGCAGTACGCCCTGGCCGACCATTCCTGTCGCGCCAAAGAGGAGCACTTTCACGACTCGAAGAACTCCACCACTCCGCTCTCCAACGAATACTCCGCGCCGACGACCATAAGGCCGTCCCCCTGAATCAGTTGCTCGAGCACCTGCGAGCCGTGCCGGAGATGATTCACCGATGCGCGGATATTTGCGCGGACCGCCTGGGTGACCAGAGCATCCGGATCGTTCTTCAGGTCGGTCTCCATCAGTTGCTCGACGGACGGTCGCACTCTGTCCACGATCGCCCGGAGATTGATGGATTGATTTGCGGACGGTCTTCGGAGCTCCTCCAGCGTCGCCAGAATTGCTCCGCATTGCGAGTGGCCAAGCACAACCACGAGCCGCGTGCCGTAACGGGCGGCGGAAAATTCAACGCTGCCGACCTGCGATGGCGCGACAATGTTTCCCGCGACGCGAATGACAAAAAGGTCTCCCAACCCCTGGTCGAACACGATCTCCGCCGGAACGCGAGAGTCGGAGCAGCCAAGAATTATCGCGAAGGGCTGTTGTCCAGTCGCCAGCTCAGCGCGTCGAGTATGACTCACAAATGCGTCCGAGCCACGCACGTTAGCGGCGAATCTGAGATTCCCGTCTCGCAGACGCTGCAGTGCTTCGGGGGCCGGGATAGTCATCGGGTATCGCCGGAAGGTGTGCGCGTCCACGGTGTGAGCCGAGGGACCAGCCGGGGAACGTGGCGACGATATTCGTCATACGCTTCGCCAAAACGGTCTTTCAATTGTCGCTCCTCCAGCAACGGGATGTAGATGAAGTTGATGACGAGGAATATGAGCGCCCATTGCGCGTGTGGCCCGGACAGAAGCATAAGGGCCTCGCCGAAAAGCACGAACACCACGCCGGAAATCATGGGATTGCGAACGTATCTATAGGGTCCGTAAATGACGAGTTTGCGCGGGGGGTCCCACGGTGCTAGCGTGCCTTTCCCTTCCGTCGCGAATAGGTTGACCGACGAGACGAAAAGCCACAACCCAAGAAGCAGCAGTCCAAGCCCTCCGATCTGCGCCAGTAGATGCATCGTCGTCCCGGCCAACGCGGGGCGCACGTCGTTTCCACGCGCGATCCAGAACGGGATCAGAACGGCAACCACAAATGGGAGCGCGGCGATGGCAAGGAGGTGGCGAATCAGAATAAGCACCGATAGTCGTCATTTGACCGCCGCCCACGGAAGGCACACCTTCCTGTGCGTCGAGTTGGTTCAACGAGCGTAGCTGGCAAACCCGTGGGCAATATAGACACCAGGAGATGCTGTGAAGCAGAATAACTTCTCACGCCGGGAATTTCTGGGGATCAGTGCAGCTGCAGCGGGTGGAACTCTGGCGAGCAAGACGATTCTACTGACGCCCGAGCCGCTTCAGGCTGCTTCGCGGCCGGTCCCTCCGAGCGACAAAGTGCGTTTCGGAATGATTGGGGTTGGCATGCAGGGATCCGGATTACTTGGGACATCCATCACCCTGCCGGGCGTCGAGTGCGCAGCGGCGGCCGATCTCTACGACGGCCGGCACGTCCTCGCGCGCGAAATCGTTCGACCGGATCTCCCGGTTACCCGCCGCTACAAGGAGCTTCTCGCCAATAAGGATATCGATTGCATTGTGGCCGCGGTCCCCGACCACTGGCACAGACAGGTGGTGATCGACGCGGTCAGCGCCGGCAAGGACATCTACTGCGAGAAGCCGATGTCGCACACGGCCGCCGACGGCGTGGCGATGGTCGAGGCAGCGAAGAAGACCGACAGAATCGTGCAGATCGGCTCGCAGCGCGTGAGCTCGCTTGTCTGCGCGAAAGCGAAGGAAATTATCGCGCAGGGTATGCTGGGCGATCTGATGCTCGTGGAAGGCTGGCTCGGGCGCAACGACCCCACCGGGGCCTGGCAGTATCCGCCGCCCTTCGATCTGTCCCCGCAGAATCTGGATTGGGATACATGGCAGGGAGATGTTCCCAAGCGCCCATTCGACCCGATCATTTTTGCCCGGTGGCGCTGCTGGAAGGAATATGGGACTGGCGTTGCCGGAGACCTGCTCGTCCATCTGATCAGCGGCATGATGTTCATGCTGGGAATCAACGAGCCGCCGAGACAAGCGTCGGCCGTTGGTGGAATTCGCCACTGGAAAGACGGACGGAACATGCCCGACGTTCATTCGACCGTCTACTACTATGGAGACCTCCCGGTCTACATGCGCCTCAACCTCGCGACCTCGATGCCCGAGACGTATCGCATTCAAGGTTCAAAGGGGCTTCTCGAAGTAAGTGGATCGAGCGTGTCATTTTCGCCCCAAACGGGCAAGGATTCGTACCCGAGCTATTACACGGGCAGCTTTCCGCGCGCGATGCGTGAGGAATATCTCAGGAAATGGCACGAGGAGAACGACGCGCGACTCGCGAGCGAAGCGATGGCTGAGACTTCGCAGACCTTCAGCGGCCCCGACTTCGACGACATCACTCCGCATCTCTCGAACTTCTTCAACGCGGTGCGGACGCGACGGCCGGTCGTCGAAGATATCGTATTCGGCCATAACGCGGCGCTGGCTTGCCACATGGCCAATGAGTCGTACTTCCGAAAGACCAGCGTACGCTGGGACGAGGCGTCAAAGAGTATCAGGAGCTGACGCATCGGGTGGAAAAGAAAACAACGAGGGGAGCGGCGGGCGCCGTTCCCCTCGTTGTTCCACGGACCGCTAACGAACGCGCTCCGCTAGCAACATTAGCGCTCTCGCTCACCTTCGTCGTTGATTGGCCTCAGTGAGTGCTCCACGACATAGTTGCCGACCGCGCGACCCTGCGCGACACCGACTTTGGTCGCCTGGCGAAAATGATATCCGATGTAGATGCGCGATAACGCGTTTTCCCGGGCCGCCGCGCCGACACTCGAGAACGTTCGCGTAACTCCGGCAAGGGAGCCGCTCGTAGTTGAAAAGGGCCGGGTGCGCCCCGGGAGCAGGGCTTCGAGAATTGCAGCTGCAGTTCCCCCAGCGGTAGCATGCGCACTCGGATAATCGGGAACAGGCGGGGTTGGAAACGCGAGTACTTCCCAGCCAGATGCAGGGGAGGTAAGTGGGTTCCCATCGGACGCTGCAAGTGCGATAGCCGACACCGGACGCCAGAAGTTGTAGTGGTACTTGGCCTCGAGGCTCGACGTGTAGGAGTCGAACTCACCCATCTGCAGCGAGGCAAAAAGTCGAGCCGCGTCGGCCGCATCGAGATTCTGCTGCTCAGCGAGCACGCGCGCGATTCTGTTCCAACCCGTAGGAGAATTCTCCATCCAGAAAAGCGCGATCTCCGTCTGTGTGGGAGTACGCGCCGAACAGCCGGCGCATCCCAATGCCTTCACCTCGTTGAAGTCGGCTGTGTATCTGCTGGTGAGAACCGCAGCTGCATTCGACGCGGCGCCGTAAGGCGGACCTGCACGGAACTGTGACGCACTCGTCAGGACGAATGGTGTAACGGTCGCGCCCCAGTTGGATGCGTCCGCGAAGCCACCGGTTCCGAAGAAGTCGAACCCGGGTGTGTTGAACGGAAAAGTGAACTGGTAGTCGCCTGGATTCGATCCCGGGTGATAAGGCCCGACTCCACCCGCTGCTACCCCATCCGTCGCGCGCCTGGCCAGGATTGCCGCAGCCGCGCGATGCCCGATCGAAACTCCGTCAGCGATGCCAGAAGTGCCTGCGAGAGCTGCCATCTCGCTCGCATACCAGCTGTCGGTGGCCGCCTGCGCTACAGGATCGGCACCAACGATTGCATCATGAGCAGCGGTCAGGACGGCCGCAGCGGCGTTGGCATCGCGATTGATTGGACCGGTGTCGGCATATCTGGCGAACCGAGGCGACACTGCGTTCAGCGCGTCGTGCATAGCAACATTGGCGATTGCGTACAGCCGTGCTTCGATGAAGGGAGTTAGCGGAGCGCCGGGCGGTACCAATGACGGAGCTGCCGCGATGCTTTGCGCGTTTCCAGCGAACACAGCGGAGAGAGCGCGGGTAGCATCCGCTCGGCGGAAAGCGCTTGCGTTTCCGCCCTGACTTGGCGACGGAGCGACTGGTTCAGTCGTCGTGGGAGTCGATTCCGGACTGCACGCCAGGGCGAGGACGACAAGGAGCAACAACGGGAGCGCGCGCCCTGGCGCCCTGCGAGCAGGTGGGGATGAACGGAGAGACATGAGCCGATTCCTCGATATGGGAGGGGAAAGTGAGACTGGGCGCGACTATACCATTGGGGCGTGAGCACGCCGTCTCCCCTGAGTCTTTCGACCGTGAGTTGGGCTGATCTTGGCCGAAAGACGTTCCGGCGCCATGATTTACCGGTGATCGAGTTCCAACTTCTCGGTGAGATTCGCCTGCAGGCGACGGATGGCGCAGAGGTCGATACGCTGCTGCGGCAGCCAAAACGCCTGGCGCTCCTGGCTTATCTGGTCGCGCCAGTACCGGGAACCTGGCACCGACGAGACACGCTCCTCGCCTTGTTCTGGCCCGAGCTCGACTCCGCCCACGCGAGGACATCCCTTAGAAATGGCCTCTATGTTTTGCGGCAGACCCTGGGCGATGACGTGGTTCGAACTAGGGGAGACGAAGAGATCTCCATTGACCCGGCCAGGCTGAAGACGGACCTCGGTGAGGTATGGTCAGCATTGCGGGAGGCGCGAGCGGAAGTCGCTCTGGCGAACTACCACGGCGAGCTGTTGCCCGCGCTCTTTGCTGCGGACAGCGAGGGCTTCCAGCGTTGGCTCGAAACCGAGCGTGCTCGGCTGAAGGTAGAGATGTCGAAGGCGGCGCTCGTGCTTGTTGCCACGTTGGAGAAGGAAGGGAAGCTGGCCGAGGCGCTCAACGTTGCGCAACGAGCAATCGAGATTCAGCCGGACAATGAAACCGCGGTGCGCAAGCTGATAACCATTCACGACGCGATGGGCGACCGTGCCGGCGCGCTAGGCGTGTTCGAGAGTTACCGAAGTAGATTGGCAAGCGACTTCGAGGCTGAGCCAGCGCCGGAGACCATCGCCCTCGTAACAAGGCTGCGTGCCTCTTCGGGAGCACCGACGCCTCGCCCCAGACCGCTCGTCGTGAACGGCCATCCCAATGCCGTATCTGTGTCGGGCTCAGGGTCGTCTGAACACGACCCACTGCAAAACGTGTCGCTTCCGGAATCCGCGGTCCCTTCACGTCGGCGGTATCGAACGTTCGCGGGCTCCGTAACGCTTGCGCTCGTTGTCATCATGCTGATTGCGTGGGCAGCAACGCGGTCACCGCGACCGCTCTCCGTCGGTGTATCGACGCCCCTTACCTCGGAAGAGGGCTTGCAGGTGGAACCAGCGGTTTCTCCCAACGGCCGGCTCGTCGCATATGTGAAGGGAAATCCGAGCAGAATGCGTGTCTTCGTTCAGAAGATCGCTGGCGGATCACCGTGGGCCCTTACCACTGATTCCAGCTCGTCTGAGATAGTGCCCCGCTGGTCGCCTGATAACGACGAGCTGCTGTTTTTATCTCATAACAGCGCGTTCGTTTCGCCGGCATTGGGCGGTCCCTCCCGACTGGTCGCCGCTGGAACAGAGGGCAACGGTTCGGTCCGATCAGCCTCATGGTCCCCGAACGGAGACTCGGTTGCCATCGTCCGCAACGATTCCTTGTTCGTTCAGGCTTTGGATGTATCCGGCTCCCGATTTGTAGGTCGGGGTGATCAGCTGCACTCATGCGTCTGGTCGCCGGACGGAGCATGGATCGCATGCGTGTCGGGAAACTGGATTGCACTGACTCCCGGAACGCTCTTCGGGAACCGGGCTCCGAGCGGCCTCGTCCTATATCCGGCCGCGGGCGGGCCTCCTATAGACCTGACCGATCGTGAGAAGGAGAACACCAGTCCGGCTTGGTCTCCAGATGGAAAAGCCCTCTGGTTCCTGTCAAACCGCGATGGTGTGTCCGGCGAGGTTTATAGCGTGCCGATCGGGCGGGATGGTCGTACTTCCGGGCCGTTCACGCGCGCTGGACTCAACGCCGAGTCGATAAGTCTTTCCGCGCGACGGATCGCCTACTCGGTTCCTGTTCGTAAGCAGAACATCTGGGCGATGCGGATCCCCACGAGCGGCGCAGCAACCGTTGCGGCGGCGACTGCGATCACAACGGGGAACCAGGTGATCGAAGTGCTGACCGTATCGCCGGATGGGAAGTGGCTGGTGTACGACAGCAATCTTCGCGGAAATTCAGACATCTACCGTATGCCCACGGCTGGCGGCGCAGTCGAGCGTCTCACCGACGATTCGCGGCAGGAATTCGGTGGGACGTTGTCTCCTGACAACCGCGAGCTCGCGTGGCAATTGTGGTCGAACGGAGAGCGACGTGTGTTCGTGAAAGCGATCGATGGAGGGCCGGCGGTGCAGGTGATCCAGGGACCCGGCGATCAAGGGGTTCCACGATGGTCTCCGACTGGCTCCGCGCTCGCGGCGTGGAGTCACGCGACCGAACAGGGTGCAGTCTTCGTGGTGCACCGGAATTCTCGCGGCGAATGGCAGCGCCCTGCGTGGAGGCTGGAGGATGCGCAGCTTCCATGCTGGTCTCCGGATGGGAAAACAATTGCGTTTGTGAAGTACGCTGGGAGTATCGAAACGATTCCAGTCGATTCCGGTCCCAGACGCGTTATCTACTCACCTCGGTCGGGGACGGCCGATCCAGTTGCAACCTATCTCGCGTGGAGTGCTGACCC
>JAXDME010000239.1:0-8618 GCA_034666285.1 Gemmatimonadaceae bacterium
AACCTGACGCTGGCTGCGTGCACGATCGCCTTCTCAGGGGTGATGTGCTGGGTTCGTTCTGCTTCGAGCGCGAAGTCGATCATCATGATCGCATTTTTCTTCACGATGCCGACCAGAAGTATCAATCCGACGAATCCGTAGACGTCGAGCGGCATCTTGAAAATCAACAACGCCAGCAGGGCCCCGAACGCAGCGAATGGGAGACCGGTAAGGATTGTCGCCGGGTGGATGAAACTCTCATACAAAATTCCGAGCACCATGTAGATCACGAAGATCGCCAGGACGAGCAGTGCCAGCAGACCCTGCTGGCTGGCCTGAAACGCCTGCGCTGTTCCGGAAAAGCTCATCGTTACTGTCGAGGGGACGGTTAGCGCCGCCGCGGCCTCAACCGCGGAAGTGGCCTCGCCGAGCGCAACACCCGGTCGGGTATTGAACGCGATGGTTACTGCGGGCAACTGACCGGCGTGGGTGATGGATAAAGGACCCACGCCCTGGGTTATGGTTGCTACGGCGCTCAACGGGACGAGATCCCCCTTCTCGGATCGCACGTACAACATTCTCAACGCGTTCACGTCCTGCTGGAACTGGGGCAACAGCTCCATCACTACCATGTACTGATTGTTCGGCGTGTAGATCGTCGACACCTGTCGGGATCCGTACGCGTCGTACAACGCGCTCTCAATCTGCTCGGCCGAAACGCCCAGCGACGCCGCCCGGTCCCGATCGATATCGACGCGCACTTCCGGGTTGGCGATTTGAAGGTCGCTCGTCACGTCCTGGATCTGTTGGATGTCGCGCATCCGCGCCTCGAGTCGCTTGGCGGAGCTATCGAGCACGGCGATGTCGGTGCCCTGCAGGGTGAACTGGTATTGGCTCTTGGCCGCTCTGCCGCCGATCTGAATTGCCGGAGGAACCTGCATGAAAACATTCATTCCGGGAACGCTAGACAATTTCGGTCGCAGCTCGGCGACGATCTCGTCAGCGCTGAGCCTTTGGCCACGCGGCTTCAGTCCGAGAAAGATCCTTCCCTGGTTACCGCTGCCTCCACCGGATCCCACGGAAGACATGAACCCGTCGATATTCGGGTCGCGCGCGACTATCGCCGCGATCTGCTGCTGATGCGTCACCATGTCCTTGAACGACGTGCCCTGCGCGGCCTCCGTCGTTGCGACTATCTGGCCCGTGTCCTGAGTCGGGATGAATCCTGTGGGAACCAGCTTGAACAAGACAACGGTGCCGATCAGGACCGCAACTGAGAACATGAGCGCGATGAACCTGTGCAACATCACCCACTCGAGACTCGACTCGTACTTGTTGAGGATACGGGTGTAGATGCGCTCGGATGCGTTGAAAAGGCGCCCGTGTGTATGGGAAGGAGGCTTCAGGAATCTGCTCGCCAGCATGGGAGTCAGGGTCAGCGAGACGAATCCGGACACGAGGATCGCCGTTCCAATAGTCACCGCAAATTCGTGAAACAGCCTGCCGAGGATTCCGCCCATGAACAGAAGCGGAATGAATACCGCGGTAAGCGAAACCGTCATCGCCAGGATCGTGAATCCTACTTCAGCAGAGCCGTCGAACGCCGCCTGCATTGGATTCTTACCCATCTCCATGTGGCGGACGATGTTCTCGAGCATCACGATGGCATCGTCGACGACGAACCCAACCGCGAGCGTGAGCGCCATCAGGGAGAGATTGTCGAGCGAGAAGCCCAGCAGGTACATCACCGCGAACGTCCCGATGAGGGACATCGGCAATGCAAGACTCGGAATTATCGTGGCGGAAATATTCCGCAAGAAAACGAAGATGACCATGATGACGAGGAATAGCGTCAGCATCAGTGTGAACTTCACATCACCGACGGACTCCTCGATCGAAATCGACCGATCGTAAAGCGTATGGATATCGACGCTCGGGGGAATCTGGTCGCGCAACGATGTAAGCAATGCTTTCACGCCGTTCGCGACCGCGACAGTATTGGTCCCCGGTTGCCGCTGAATCGCCAGTACCACCGCGCGGTCGCCATTGTACCAGCTAGCGACCTTGTTGTTTTCGACGTCGTCCAACACCTGACCCAGCTCATCGAGGTGAACGGGCGCGCCGTTTCTGTAGGCAACCACCATCTGCCGAAATTGCTGCGCGTTCTGCAACTGCCCATTCGCCTTGATCGTGGACGCGCGGTTGGTTCCCCAAAGCGTTCCCGTAGGCATGCTGACGTTTTGCGTGCCGATCGCTGAAGCGACTTCATCGATTCCGATTCCCCGATTCGCGAGCGACGTTGGATCCAGCTGAACACGCACCGCGTACTTCTGTCCGCCGAATACCTGGACCTGCGCGATGCCCGGGACCATGGAAATTCGCTGCGCCATGAACGTTTCGCCGTATTCGTCGAGCTGAGACAGCGGCATCGTCTTCGACGTGAGCGCGAAATAAATGATTGGCTGATCCGCGGGATTCACCTTTCTATAGGAAGGCGGCAGAATTCCCAGCGGCAGGCTGCGCAAAGTCTGCGATATCGCCGCCTGCACATCCTGCGCGGCGGCGTCAATGCTTCGGTCGAGTGAAAACTGGATAGTGATCGACGTCGATCCGAGTCCGCTCGAGGACGTCATGTTGTCGATTCCAGCAATCGTCGAGAACTGCTTTTCGAGCGGAGTAGCGACTGCGGCAGCCATCGTCTCCGGACTCGCGCCCGGCAGATTGGCGTTAACCTGAATGGTGGGGAAATCGACCGTCGGCAAATCGCTCACGGCGAGCCGGGTGTATGAGACTGCGCCGAAGAACAGGATTCCGATCATGACGAGCGCGGTCATGACCGGTCTGCGAATGAATAACGAGGTCATCGGGGCGCCCCCTTTATCGTGACTTTCGACCCGGGTATGAGACGTGATTGACCGTCCACTACGACTCGCTCTCCCTCCTTCAGTCCGCTGGAGATGACGGACAGCGAGTCGACGGTGCGAGAGACCTGTACAGGGCGTTGCTTCGCGCTGCCGGTGCTATCGATGGTATAGACGTACGTGCCCTGCTGTCCGGTCATAACCGCTGGAGCCGGAAGCGTTAGCGCGTTTGGATCGACGAAGAGCTGCAATGCGACGTTGGTGTACTGGCCGGGCCACAGAGTCGCTTCCGGATTTGCGAATCTTGCCTTCAGCAGAACGGTCCCGGTGGTCGAGTCGACATTGTTGTCGATGAACGCGAGTGTTCCGCTGAGAGGCACGCCAGACCCTTCCGAGGGAGTTGCCTGCACCTGCAGTGCGTTGCCTCCGCGATAGTATTTCTGAATATCCGGAAGCTGACTCTGCGGAATCGCGAATCGCACCAGAATCGGCTGAATCTGATTGATCACAACGAGAGGTGGATTGCTGTTCGCCTTCACAAGATTTCCCTGACGAACGAGCAGACTCCCGGTTCGCCCGGAGATTGGCGCCCGAATCGTGGAGTTTGCAACATCCAGTGCGGCTTTGGACACGTTCGCGCGATCTGCGGCGACGGTCGCGGCGGCAGAGGCAGCTGTCGCCTCCGCCTGATCTGCCTGTGACCCTGTCACGTAGCCTTCCTTGACCAGCGCGGCATAGCGCGCCGCGTCTCGACGGGCATTGGCGGCCTGAGCTTCGTCACGAACCAGCTGCGCTCGTGCTTGGTCCAACAGTGCTACGTAGGGCCGGGAGTCGATCTCAAAAAGTACCTGGCCTGCCTGTACCGCTTGTCCCTCGGCAAAGGTTACCCGGTTGAGTATGCCGTTGACCTGCGCTTCGACGGCAACGGTCTGCATCGGTTCCGCAACCCCGTTTGCCGTGACGACATATGGAACGCTGGTCCGCTTGACCGTCGTCACGCTCACGGGAACGCTAGGCTGGTGTGGCGGATCCGACTTCGAACATGCCGCGACAATGCCCAGTGTTAGCGCAATTTCGCAAAAGGTGCGCACGGAAAGCGCCGCGAGAGCACGGGAGCTGAACGCGGTCATGGACGAATTGTGGACGGAGTTTGTGGAGACACGAGAGAATCGGGAGTGAACGAAAAAGGAGTTTCGCCTCGCACACCGAGAACTCCCGCGTCGCGGGCGAGCTGTGCGAGGGAGGTATACCATTGCCACCGCGATTGGACCTGCTGCGCTCTGGCACTCGCCAGCGCAGTCTGGGCGGTGAGAAGGTCGATGATGCTTCCGACGCCTTCGCGGTAGCGGCCCGCTGCGACTTGCACCGACTGCTGAGCGCTGGCCAGAAGATCATCGGCCGTTGCGACGCGCTGCTCCGCAGTCTGCAACGCATAGTACGATACGAATACTTGTGTTACCACTTGCTGGCGCGTTTGATCCGCTAGCGCTGAGATCGCCTCGGCCTGAGCGCGCGCCGCCGCGAGGTCGTACTGTCGGGAAAAACCATTGAATATTGGAAGCGCCAAGCCGAGGGTCACACTATAGGATGGCCCAGCAAAAGTCGAAGGATTGGAGTATGTGCGCCCCGCGGTGCTGCCGAGCGTGAGCGAAGGGAATTCGGCCGAGCGCGCGACGCGGACCTGGGCGGCGGCCGCAGCGGCCTGGGCGCGAGCGGCAGCGAGATCCGGCCGATTGCGCAGCGCGGCGTTGATCACACTGTCCACGCTTACTGAGACCATTCCGACGGGAATCGTCGCTGGCATCGGAGCCAGGTCGAACGGGAGGTTGGCGGGCAGACCGAGTGCAGCGGCCAGTCCTCCGCGTGCAGCCTGCAGATTTCCCTGCGTCGTCTCGAGATTGAGCTGCTCTTGGGACAAGGCCGTTTTTGCCTGGAGTACGTCAGCGATCGTTGCCAACCCTACCTTGAAGCGACTCTGAGCGGCTGTGAGACTCGCGCTCGCTTCCGCTATTGCCGACTGCTCCGCTCCCAGAAGTGCGACAGTCGCCATGTAGGTGAAATACGCGGCTTCTGCCTGCAAGACAGTATTCTGCAACGTTGCATTATGAGACAGGCTTGCCGCGAACATGGTTTGCCGGGCTCTCTCGATCGAGCCCGATCTTCCACCGAAGTCAGCGAGCAGATAATTGAGGTTGAGCGAAGGGCCGTATTCGGTTCGCGTGCCGGCGGGGCGCGTGGTCGTCGCCGGCGACTGGATCCGCGATACCGTTCCGGTGCCGTTGATGGTTGGGAAATATTGGCCACGCGCCGAGCCAAGAAGATCGGCCGACGCACGCGCCTGTGCCCACGATGCGCGCGTCGCCGGGTTGTTTCGCAACGCCAGATCGACGACGTCCGCGAGCGCGAGCTGTTGAATGCGCTGCTCCAGATCGGGTGGCACCGCCAGCGCGGTGGCCGCTGTTATCAGTGGCTCGGGCTTGATTGCCCCGGCGGGAGCCTTCCACGGGACGTTGGGAGCAGGAGGGGCTCCAGGAGCGCCGTTCACGCTCGGAGGGCCCATTTCGCACCCAAACACGCTCAATATCGATGCACAAATAGTAGCTTGAAGAATTCTGTTGAGGCGGGACATTACACGCATTACGGAGTTCAGAGTCATTCTGCTGGTTTTGTGGCCCGCTTGCTTTCACTAGATTTGCGGATCGCACCGACACATTAGAGGCCAATGACGAAGTATAAGTTCGCCAAAGTCCCGCCGCGCGGCGAAGCGATCGAATTCGCAAATGGCGCGCTAAAGGTTCCCGACCGTCCAATTATCCCGTTCGTGGAAGGCGATGGCACCGGACCGGATATCTGGCGCGCATCCGTGCGAGTATTCGACGCCGCCGTGGAACGCGCCTATGGCGGGCAGCGTGCTGTCGCCTGGATGGAAGTCTTCGCTGGCGAGAAGTCCTTTCAGCAATACAAGGACTGGCTGCCTCAGGAAACCATCGACGCCATGCAGGAATTTCGCGTTTCGATCAAAGGGCCTCTCACCACCCCAGTGGGCGGCGGGATCAGATCGCTCAATGTCACGCTTCGGCAGGTCCTCGACCTGTACGCGTGCATTCGCCCGGTGCGCTATTTCGAAGGCGTCGGTGCGCCGGTCAAGGAGCCTGAAAAGGTCAACGTCGTGATCTTCCGCGAGAACACCGAGGACGTCTATGCAGGGATCGAGTGGAAGGCTGGCTCCCCCGAGGCCGAGAAGTTGGGTGCTTATCTCCGGAAAGAGTTCAAGAGCGAGATCCGCGAGAAGTCTGCACTCGGTGTCAAGCCGATGTCCGAGTTCGGCTCGAAGCGACTAGTGGAAATGGCCATCCGATACGCAATCGAAAAGTGCAAGGAATCCGTGACACTGGTGCACAAGGGCAACATCATGAAGTTCACCGAAGGCGCGTTTCGTGATTGGGGCTACGAGGTTGCGCGAGAAAAATTCCCCGAGGACACGTGCACGGAATCGGAGCTTGCCAAGGGTGGCCCGACCGCGCGCGCTGACGCGATCGTGATGCGCGACCGCATCGCTGACTCGATGTTCCAGCAGCTGCTGCTTCGTCCCGCTGAATATTCGGTGCTCGCGACTCCAAATCTGAACGGGGACTACCTGTCGGATGCGGCCGCGGCGCAGGTCGGGGGGCTTGGAATTGCGCCGGGTGGCAACGTTGGCGACGGCGTCGCCGTATTCGAGGCGACGCACGGGACCGCTCCGAAATACGCGAACCTCAACAAGATCAATCCGGGCAGCGTCATTTTATCCGGCGTGATGATGTTCGAATACATGGGTTGGAACGAGGCCGCGACTCTCATCGTCAAGGGAATGGAGAACGCAATCAAGTCGAAGCGTGTCACCTACGATCTCGCGCGGCAAATGCCCGGTGCGACGGAAGTATCGACGTCCGGGTTTGGCGATCAGGTGATCGCCGGGATGAAGAGCTAGATAGTGCTCTCCGTAAGTCTCAACTCGGTAAACCCGGCGGAAGTCGGAACGGCGCTCCTGGTCGTCGCTCTCACTGAGAATCCGACGCTGGCCGGAATCGCCGGCCTCGATGCGGCAACACAGGGAGCGCTCAGCCGGATCATCGAGAACAAGGATTTTCGGGGCTCCCGCGATGAGACGCTCCATCTCACGGGTGTGGCAAAGGGACCGCGGCGACTGTTCCTGATCGGGATGGGAAGTGTCGTGGATCGCAAAGCGTCCTTTCGACGCGCTGCCACTCTCGCCGCCCGCAATGCGCAAAGAATGGGCGTTGGCGAGATGGTGTGGTATTCGGGTCAGATCTCGCCCGATGAGACCGAAGCCATCACAAGCGGACTGATCGCCGGCTCGTGGGAGTACGCTGATCTCAAGTCTCCTGTACCCGAAGGAGAGAGAAAAAAGCCGCTCGAACGGGCAGTGATCATCACCACGAACACGGATGATAGCCGTCGCGGCCTGGCAAGCGGTCAGGCGATTGGAGCGGGTCATAGCTTGGCGCGAACCCTCTCCATGATGCCCGGGAATCTCTGCACACCCGAGTACCTCGCCCAGACTGCCACGGACATAGCGAAGCGGTACGGAATGGGAATCAGCGTTCTCGGGCGTAAGGAGATTGAAGCGGAGAACATGGGATCCTTCCTCGCGGTCGCGCAGGGAACATCGCAGGATCCCAAGCTGATCACGCTCGAGTACAAAGGTGGTAAGCCGAACGCAAAGCCCGTGGTTCTGGTGGGCAAGGGTCTCTGCTTCGACAGCGGTGGAATTTCGATCAAGCCCGCGCAGGGGATGGAGTTCATGAAGTTCGACATGTGCGGAGCAGCGGGCGTGCTCGGCACATTCGAAGCGATCGGACAGATGAAGCCGGAGGTCAACGTCGTGGGCATCATTGGCGCAACGACAAACATGCCATCGGGCACGGCGATGAATCCCGGCGACGTGGTCAAGGCGCAGAACGGCAAGTCGATCGAGATCATCAACACGGACGCGGAAGGGCGGTTGGTACTCGCCGACTGTCTCTCCTACGCGAAACGGTTCCAGCCGGACGTCGTGATCGACGCCGCCACGCTCACTGGAGCATGCGTCATCGCGCTCGGTCACAGCGCCAGCGGAGTTTTCTCCACGGACGACGCGCTCATCGCGGAGCTTCTCGCCGCCGGCAAACGCGCCGGTGAGCCGGGCTGGCCGCTGCCGCTCTGGGACGAGTACAAGGACCTGATCAAGTCGGATGTCGCCGACATAAAAAACTCGGGCGGCCGACCGGCGGGGGCAACGACGGCCGCGATGTTTCTCAAGGAGTTCGCCGAAGGTTATACGTGGGCTCATCTCGACATCGCGGGAACTGCTTACTCCGAGGCAGACCTCGTGACGATTCCAAAAGGACCGACGGGAGTTCCAACGGGTACCTTCATCGAGTTCATTCGCGGGAGAGTACGCTGAAAGGATGCTCGGGGCGCAGGCTCAGCCCAGCCCGCCTCGGCCTTCTGGCCGGGGCGATTTTGTACGCGGGTGCTTTTCCCGCGTACGCCCAGGTGGTTACGCCGCCAGTCAGCCAGGTGCCCATCCCGCTCAAGGCTGATTCGAGCAGAGACAGCGCGCGCGTCAAGGCGGACAGCGCTCGTGCGAAAGCCGATTCCATCAGGGCCGACTCCATCAAGGCGCCGATAGGCAGGTTTGCGGATCCGCTGACGTACGAGATCGGCCCGCAGTACGACTGGAACCGGGCGCAGCTTTTCGCCACCGGCGCCCTGACACTCGTCGATTTGCTCGAT
>JAXDME010000240.1:0-3195 GCA_034666285.1 Gemmatimonadaceae bacterium
CGACCTGCCGAATTTTCCGTCCTACCCCTCAGGCCACGCCTGCAGCGCCGGCGCGTTCGACGCTGTGCTCGGCCATTATTTCCCACAGGACCGCGCCGACTTCACACGGATCGCTGAGGAACAGGCCATGTCCCGCCTTTACGGAGGGATTCACTACCGGTTCGACAACGACGGCGGCTTGGCGCTCGGCAGAGCGGTGGCCCGGAACGCCGTGGAGCGGGAGAGAAGTGGAGCGTTGAACGCATGGCGCACCACGGGGGTGGCGCGCAAACCGTAGCGATCGCAATTACGCTGCTGCCCGTCTCCCGCTAAACGCGGGTAGCAGCGTAGTTGTGACCTACTAGGCGCGCCCTCTCTTACCGCGCAATTCCCGGAACCCGCCGTAGATCAAACCGAGTGCGCCGCCGATAGTGACGCTCATCGCGAGGCCTTCGACGGGTACGTACCAATACTGAGGACTCTTCACCAACCGCGGCAGCATGGCAACGATGCGAATGAGGGTATAGGCGCCAAACGCCAACGCCATCCAGGCACCCGGCTGCGCCCACCGCGGAAGGTTGATAATTCGTTCTGTGACGGCGCCGAGTGCGCGCTCCCAAGGTGGTATTGGCATCGCCGGCATTTTCCCGAATTTTTCTGCGACGTACCTGCCGTTCGCCAAACAAACCGGACACGTTTTTTGATGCGCTGTCCTGCTCTCGATGTGCTCGCTTTGGGCTTGCAGACTTGTCGGTAGCGGCTCGTTTTGCCAGGCTTTGTCCCACGCACACTCCTTGAGTCCCTTGCCGTCGACTGCGGCTTTAAAGTCCGCAAAGGCCGCGTCGTAGCGCAATCGATCCGCGAAGCTCTTTGGTACGTCGAGGGTGCCCTCCTCCCAGGCAGCGATCACGCTCGGAGTGAGGCCCAGAGACGCGGCGAGTGCGACGCGCGTGAGTCCGAGTGTATTGCGCGCGGCGACTACTTCTTGTGCGTCCATTTATCCGACCGCGAGAGAGGAATGTCATTCAAGACTTTCCCCGTTCTTCGGTCGTAACACCACAGCGAACTGTCTATACGTTGGCAGCGCTTGGCGGGTAGCGTCGAGCGGGCGGCGGGTGCAGATTGGCGTGCGCCGTCCGCTGGTCGTCACCAATCGCTCTGGACCGCCATGCAACGCTTCGTCCCGCTCGCGCTTCTGCTCGCTTCGCTCTGCGTCCCCGTCGCCGCACGCAGCCAGGACTCCTCCCGCGTGCTCGTTTTCTCGAAGACCGCTGGATTCCGACACAGCTCCATCCCCAACGGAATCGCCGCCATCCGGAAGCTCGGGCAGGAGAATGGGTTCGCCGTCGACGCGACTGAAGACGCCGGCGCGTTCACGTCGAAGAATCTCGCGCGATATCGCGCGGTCGTCTTCCTGAACACAACAGGCGACGTCCTCGACGCCCCGCAGCAGGACGATTTCGAGCGCTACATCCAGGCCGGCGGCGGATACGTTGGAGTTCATTCAGCGACGGACACGGAGTACGACTGGCCGTGGTACGGCAGGCTCGCCGGCGCCTGGTTCAACGGCCACCCTGGAGATCCCAACGTTCAGAAGGGCACCTACCACGTCCTCGACAAGAATCACGGGCCCACGCAAGGAATGCCCGACCAATTCGATCGCGAGGACGAGTTCTACAACTTCAAGTCGATCGACCCGACCATTCACGTGCTCGTCGAGATCGACGAGAAGAGCTATCACGGCGGGACGAACGGCGACCACCACCCAATGAGCTGGTACCACGACTTCGACGGCGGACGCGCGTGGTACACGAACATGGGCCACACCGAGGCCAGCTATTCCGAGCCGCTCTTCGTGCAACATCTGCTAGGCGGATTGCGGTACGCGATGGGAACTGGAAAGATCGACTTCAGCCGTGCTCGGCCAGAGGAGAACCGCTTCAGCAGAGTCGTTCTCGCCGAGAAGCTGGACGAACCCATCGAGCTCGCCGTGCTTCCCGGCGATCGCGTGCTGTTCATCGAGCGACACGGCTACGTCAATCTGTATTTGCCGTCGACCGGTCGCGTGACACGGATCGCGACGATTCCCGTGAGCACCAAATACGCGGACAGCAGTCAGGCGGAGGACGGCCTGCTCGGACTCGCCGCCGATCCTGCGTTCGCCACGAACGGCTGGATCTACATGTACTACTCGCCGGCTGGACCCGAGTCTAAGAACGTGCTCGCTCGCTACCACATGCAGGGAGATTCGCTCGACCTCGGCTCGCGCAAGATTCTTCTCGAGGTTGGAACGCAGCGCCTGAAATGCTGTCACACTGGCGGGTCCATCGCCTTCGACGCCAAGGGCAATCTCTACATGTCCACCGGCGACAACTCGAATCCCTTCGCCACCGGCTACACCCCCATCGACGAGCGGCCGGGCCGCATGCCGTGGGACGCGCAGAAATCTTCGGCGAACACCAACGATCTCCGCGGCAAGATCATCCGCATCCATCCCGAGCCCGACGGCACTTACACAGTGCCGGAAGGAAATCTCTTTCCGCCGGGGACGGCGAAGACGCGACCCGAGATCTACACGATGGGGCATCGCAATCCTTATCGGCTTTCGGTCGACTCACATACCGGATTCGTCTATTGGGGCGACGTCGGTCCCGACGCGAATGAAGATTCTGTCGGACGCGGCCCGCGCGGCTACGACGAGATCAATCAGGCGCGGAACGCCGGCAACTACGGCTGGCCGTACTTCGTCGGCAACAACCAGGCGTACTTCAGGACGACTTTCGTCGACTCGGTTACGGAGACTTCGGGAGCGTTGTTCGATCCGACGCACCCGGTCAACACTTCTCCCAACAACACCGGTCTCAACGAGCTGCCGCCCGCGCGCGGCGCTTACATATGGTATCCGTACGCGCCGTCACCGGATTTCCCGATCGTCGGCAGCGGCGGACGCGCCTCGGCGGCAGGGCCGGTCTTTCACGTCGATGATTTCCGCGGCGCGGCCAGAGCCTTTCCGCCGTACTACGACGGCAAGCTTTTCATCTACGAATTCATGCGTCACTGGATCATGGCGGTCACCATGAATCCAACTGGCGATCTCGTATCGATAGAACGCTTCATGCCGAGCGAGAAATTCAGCGCTCCGATCGAGATGGAGTTCGGGCCGAGTGGTGACCTGTACGTTCTCGAGTACGGAACGCGCTGGTTCCAGGGCAACGA
>JAXDME010000241.1:0-11677 GCA_034666285.1 Gemmatimonadaceae bacterium
ACCCGCCCGCGTGCGGCTGAAGCCGGTCGCTGATCACGAGTCCAGCGGGAATGAAGAAGCTCGTGCCCGCGACGCGATCGAGCAGAAGTAGAACGCAAGCGGGGAGAAGAACCGAGAAGGCGATGAGCCCGATCACCGAGGTGATGAACCACGCCCAGGTGCAGAACGGCATCCTCGCCAGCGTCATGCCTTTTGTTCGGAGATCGAGCGTCGTCGCGATGAAGTTCAGCGACCCGAGCAGCTGCGCGATGCAGAAGGTCCCGATCGAGATCACCCAGAGGGTTTGTCCCCAGCCCTGACCCGGCCCGGCGTCCTTACCCACCGCGCTCAGCGGCGCGTACGCGGTCCACCCGGAGAGCGGCGGTCCTTCGGGCACAAAGAAAGCGGCGACCAGAATGATGAACGCAAGGAACGTCACCCAGAACGACATCATGTTGAACCGCGGGAACGCCATGTCTTCCGCGCCAATCTGTATCGGAAGGATGAAATTCCCGAAGCCCGCAAAAGGCGCGGTCGTGAGGACGAAGAACACCATGATGGTGCCGTGCATCGTCATCAGCGACAGGTAGTACTCGGGGCTGATGATGCCGCCCGTCGCCTGGGGAGCAACCGCGCCGAGCCCCGGAATCGAGAAAGCCGGCCAGCCCAGATGGATTCGCATCAGCCACGAGAGAATCATCCCGGTCGTGAGCGCGACCAGAGAGAGATCCAGATACTGCCTGCCGATCACCTTGTGATCGAGACTGAAGACGTACTTGCGCCAGAAGCCCTGGGGCCCGGCGGCGTGACTACTGACCGGACTGGTCATTTAGCCATTTCTTGAAGTCGTCGGCACTCAACACCTCGAGGTATGCGCGCATGTTGTAGTGACCCAGGCCACACAGCTGGGTGCACACGATTTCGCTCTTTGTAAGTCGCGTAGCGGTGAAATGCAGCGGTATCACCAGCCCCGGCACGAAGTCCTGCTGAATTCGCAGCTCCGGCACGTAGAACGCGTGGCTTACGTCCTTGGCATGGAGCTCCAGCACGACGGGGGTGTTCACTGGCACCGCCAGTGTAGCCGTAACGATGTCGTCGCGGGCCGCCGTATCGTTTGCGGGATCAAGCCCCATGAAATTCCCGGTCGACGGATCGATGAGCTCCGGGTGGAGCGCTCCGAATTTCCCATCGGGCCCGGCGTAGCGGAAATAGTAGGCGAACTGCTCGGCCTGAACGTCAATCTTGAGCGAGTGAGGATCGGCCGGAGCGACGTAGATGCTCGCCCAGATCTTGGAGCCGACCAGCGTTAGCGCCAAAATCTCCGCGCCGACCAGGATGATCGCGCCCACCACCATCGGTGTGGCGCCACCCGGAAAGATTTTGATCTTGCGCTGATCGTTGTTGTCCGCGAACCGCCAGACGAATGTAGCCAGCACCAGCTGCGCGGCGACGAAGAGAATGCCGGAGGTGACCATCGTCTCCGCCAACTGATGGTCGATCCCGACTCCCAGTTGGGAGAAGTCGGGCGGCATCCAGTGGTGCGACATGAATATCGCGGTCGAGACGATCGTGATGATCGTCACGATGATCGCGAAGAGTTTGCCCACGCCGGAAGCTCCTACTTCTTTACGGTCTACGTTCTAGTAAGGCGTCGCCTTGAATGTGAAATTCGCTTTGGCCGTGCCTCCACTGGTAACCGTGACCTCCTGGGTCTGCGTCCCGAATTTTTCCTGCCACGCGGTGAGCGTGTACTTTCCCGGAGGCAGTCCCTTCAGGCTGAACCGGCCGTCGTTCCCTGACACCGCGTGATGCGACGTACCCAGGACAGCGAAGTAGCCGTGCATCCACGGATGAACGTTGCACTTCACCGGAATGAACTCCGGCTTTGCATACGTGACGTGAATCGGCGGCGATCCCGGCGGCTGCGACTTGTTCCACTCCGGGTTGGCCTTCGACATCGGGTGGATGTTGTGTGAAGTCTGATCGTGATTGTAGATGTCCATCGGCTGATTCGCTTCCAGAACGGCTACGTGCGGGATGTACTGGCATCCCTTCTGATCGTAGGTCACGGCTTCCGTGGCGGTTCCCCCCTGATCCCCTGCTGAGACGTAGACCACGACATCCTTCAGAGTATTCCCCTCGTCAGTAGTCACGGCTTCGGTCATCACTGGTGTCGCGTGCTGTTTTGCGCACGTCGGCTCCTTGGCCATGTCGATGGGCCGCATCTTGGGAGGCGTCCCTGTGAAGTTGATCACGCCCTCGACGGTGCCATTAGCTGCAGAAGTAGCGGTGAACCTTCCCGCCTTCGTGCTGGCGGCGGAGGACACGAGCAATGCGATCGCGAGAATGGGAAAAGTTCTTTTTTGCATCTGGACTGCTTCTCTCTTGGAAAAAGGTTGATGGTCGGTGCTATTGTGCTTCTGGTCCAATGGGCGGAAGAGTCGGATGAGACTTGACCCACGTCTTCCAGGCCAGAGCTTCAGGAGTCTTCACCGGCTGCAGCGTCCGCAGGAAGTGAACGAGGTCCCACGCCTCGGCAGGCTTGAGATTGTCGGCGAAGGACGGCATCGGCGTTCCGTCGAGGCCGGTCATGAAGACGCGATACAAGTCCTGGTTGGTCTCCCCGCACTTAAAGCGCGACCCGGTGGCGAAGTTGTACGGCCGGATCGGATTGTCCTTGCTGTCGGTGAGCGTCGACGCCGACGGGCCATCGCCGTGACCCGCTGGTCCATGACACTTCCAACACTCCATCTTCTGGAAGAGTGCCCTGCCCCGCAGCATGCTCTCCACAGTCGTTGGCGTCTCTGGCGGAATGACTATGGGCGTTCCGTGACCCTGACTCCAGCGCGGTGAAAACGTCTTGATGTAGGCGACCAGATCGACCCGTGTCTGACCCGTCAGAGGAAGCCACGACGGCATGTTGGTGGTGACGAAGCCCCGATGAATCGAGTTCTCCAGGTCATCGTCGGTCGGCAGCGTACCGGTGGGCGTCGATCGACACTTGAAGACCGCCGCCGTGAAATCCCGCGGTTGCGGGTTGATCCACTGCGCGTTTTCGCCGAGTCCATCGCCATCCTGACCGTGACATCCAACGCAGTACTTGCGGTATTCCTTTTTCCCGGCAGCTGCATGCCCCGTGATGGCTCCGACGTGGGTTTCCTGAGCGGGGAGCACCGAGGCGGCGGCGAAGCAAAGCACGACGCTCAGATTGCAGAGAAACTTTTTGTCCAAAGTTCCCAGTATCATGACGAGCCTCCCCGTCTTAGAAAGCAAAATCGAGCGCGAATAACAGCGACCGGGCCCATACCGGCGTGTCGGTGGATAGTGGCGGCAAACCCACTCCCGCCCCACTGAGCGGTGCCGCCCCAAGAGTTTTCGCCATGGAGAATTCCGTATGCAACGCCAGGCCGGCACGGCTGTGCATCATCGGATACCAACGGTACCCGAATGTGTACGCGTCGATGTTTCCCAGATTGCTCGGCGTGGACGGGAGCGCCTGCTGGGACATGCGAATGAATTCGCTGCGCTGGAGGAATACGAACTGTGGATTCACGTAGTAGTGCAGCTCGAGAAAGCCCGCGTTCCACTGGGCCGATCTCGCGCCGGCAGGAAGCGGCTGGTCCCCGGCAGTCGCCGTGGCGAGATACGCATCATCCGACCCACGCAAATAGAGCGGCAGAAATTCGAGGCTGCCAAGATAGAAATCGCCCACTGCGCCGTAGCGCTGGAACGGTTTGCTCAGCAATCCGGTGCCGGCTATCGGCGCGCCACCGCTCGTCTCGAAAGCCGTGGGTCGCTGTCCCAGATAGGCATAGGCACCAATGCGCTCCACACCCAGACTACCGGCGTCGAAAGCCTGGCTGAACGTGACCGCGCCGTCATATGTGTGTCCCGCGCCGGCGAAGCCAGGCTCACCGTCGGAGCTCTCGATCAGCGAGAGGCCGTAGCGCGTGTAACTGTTGGTGGAGTGTCCCGACAACTCGACGCCAAGCTGATTGTCACCGAGTCCGAAAGTTGTAGCGGAACCGACCGGCACGAAGTGGTAACTCTGATAGAATCCCCCGTTCGCGGAGAGCCAGAACTGCCGCTTCTCCGAGACCATGTTGTCGAGCTCGAATTTTCCCAGCTTGACGTTGGCCCAGTGAGTATCGAGAAGATCGTCGAAGCGAACGAACGCAGCCTCGAGACCGAGCGCTCCGCTGTTTTCGATGGCCGAGACGAACCCGAAGGAGATGTTCTTGTGCAGCGTGCCGATGAAGAGCAGGTCCACTCCAGACAGATCGAATCCGTGCTGGGTGATCGTCCGCTCGACAGTACCACCGGTTGCATCACCGCGCACGGCATCGACGGGCTGATGCGTCGTGTTTTCCAGATGCCACTGCGGGGAGGTTCTGATGGCAGCAGGCCAATAGGCGGGATTCTGCCAGATAGGTGCGTCCCGGTCGTTCCCGAGCTGATATCCGTTGTCCCGGAATCTCGTTCCGAAGCTATTGAGCTCCGGCCAGGTTGTATGACACGCCGAACACGGCAGCGAATACTTTCGCGCGAAGGCCGGAATCGCCTTGCTGAATTTGGCGAGCATCAATTCCCGATAGTGATCGGGCACGGTGCCGCTGTATCTGGGTCGCGAACCCGGAAGTCTGATCGCCGAGGCGGCGTAAGGTCCGGAGTTGTTGTGCGAATGGCGGTAACTCGTGGGAGTAACGCGAGTGGCCGCGGGAGGAGAAAGAGCCAACGTGCTCAACAACAGTGCTGCGGTGATACCGGCTCGACCCAGTAACGCGGCCGGCCACACGCCTCTCCGCAGAGGGGCGCCCACCAGGAACCACTTGCTCATACCGACCTCGTCGTAGCGGTACGCACCTGTGGAGCTGCTTGCTTCGTTCGGTGCTATCAGCCGCCGCGACCACGAATGCAGCTTCGTGGATGACGAGCCGATAACATCTATGCCTGCGTCACTGTATCGGCGGCCGCGATGCTTGTCAAGACACGGTTTTTTGTAAGCCTGTCGTAAGGAATCGTTTAACGCGCTGCAGAAATGCGTCGGTACTGACGCAATTACAGAGGGAGCGCCATCACGTGATCCTCGTCGACGCGGTTGCCAAAATAGAAAGGCTTCTTCCCGACGATTCTAAAGCCGAGTCGGAGGTAGAAGCCGATGGCCCATGACGCCTGCGACCATGTCTGGAGCCAGATCACATCGGCGCGCGCCAGCCTGGCAACGTCGCAGCAATGATTCATGAGCCTCGCACCGACGCCGCGACCCTGGTGAGCACCGTCGACATAGAAACGAACGATCTCAAACGCGCGGTGTCCTTCGACACCTGGAGGGAATTCCGTAGTCGAAATCATGTGCGCATAGGCGATCGCGGCGCCACGCGGGTCTTCAACCACGAAAATCGAGCTTCCCTGGCCTTCGATCGCCTCGGCGATGACATCTACCGAGTACGCCTTGGCGAGATATCGACTTTGCTCCGGCTCCGGGTGCGTCGGTCCATATGCCTGGACAAACAGACGCGCGCCAAGCGATGCGATCGTCTGCGCATCGTCGCGCGTGCAGCGACGAATGGTGTACGCCTCTATCTGGGCGCCCGGCAAACGAAGTTCGAGGCTTCGTCGGTGCTGCCCTTCCCCGTGTAGACAGCGCGCTTCGGAAACGCACACAAGGGGCGGGCTCGGAGTGTCCTCCCGGCCGAAGTAGCTCGTGCCACCACTTGCTCTGGAGCCTGTGCGTTTTCCACCCAATCGGATACGAGCTTGAGCCACGGAGCGTCGCTTGGACCGGGACCGCCTCCGCAGTGCAGCACACCTGGCTCCATGAAGAGCCGGACGTACTCACTCGCTCCGGGATCGCGAGCCAGAACCTGCTTGTAGTATTCGATCGTGGCGAGTGGGTTGAGTGCGGGATCGGACCAACCATGCCACAGAATCAGTTTCCCCTTTCGACGGGCGAAGCGGGAGATGTCCGGGTTGTCCGCATCCAGCACCGCGACCCAGCGCTTCGAGTCCTTGAGCAGCGATCCATTGTAGCGGCTGTAGTCCCAGGTCGAATCATTGAACATGAAATACTTCGCGCCTTCGGTCACGAACATCGCCTGTGCGGCAGGTACGTGCAGCTGACGCATGAGAGCGGTGTCTGGACCGGTAATCCAGCTCGACCATCCTCCGGGAAGATTTTCTCCGCCGAATGGCTGTCCCGGATAGACCACTCGACCGCGATCATCCCTGGCGGGAGAGTAGATGCGCATGATTGCCGCTTGCTGCGCGCGGGTCAGGCAGTCGGGCGCAGCTTTGTCGCCGGGACACTTCCTGACAGACTCTGGTTTGAATTTGCAGTCCCGGGGGTCATCTAGCATGCCATCCTTAACGCCATCAAGAGCATCGCACGCCTCGAGAACTTTGGCTGACACGAGATCCAGATTCGCCTGAGTAACGATCGGATGATCGAAGTACGAAGGATCCGGAAAAACCGCCTGCGTATTCTTGAGGAATGAAGCGGCCGTCCTGCTCATGTGCGCGGCCGGAGCGCCGCTGATGATCCCGTCGAAGTCGTCAGGAAAGCGCTCTGCCTCCATCAATCCCTGACGTCCCCCGTTCGAGCAGCCGTCGAAATACGAGTAGCTCGGCGCAGCGCCATAAAACGCCTTCGCGAGCAATTTTGCGGTTTCCGCTGTCCGATGAACGGCGAGGTATCCGAAATCCGCCTGACGCTCCGGATCGTTGAGCGCCCACCGTGCTCCGCCGCCGGGAGAACGCTCGTGGCCAGTGTTGGTGCTCACGGTGAGGTAGCCGGCAGAAGCGTTCGCGAGAACGCCTCGATTGATCGTACCCGCATATCCGCCATTTCCGCCCATCAGCATTCGCTTGTTCCACTGCTTCGGAAGCATCGCCGTGAACGCTGTGCTTCTACCGATTATTCCGGAGACTCGACAATGCGGCGCGCGCACGTTGTCCCCATGCTCGAGGGAGTCCGCAATGTCCGCGACCTCTGTCAGGCGAACATCTGCTAGCCGCAGGTTGCGGAGACCCGTACACTCACCACTGGCTGGTGGAAGAACCGCTACACCCTGGGCGAGTGTCTTGGCGACAGTTACCGGAAACAAAACAGCGCACACGAACAAGCCAAACGACCTGCGCAAAGACTTCGGCAGTATCCCGATCACGACGAGCCTCGACTTTCCGGGTGAGCGATCGAGGCAGGAATATACCGGCCAGTCCGATGCGAGGCCAAGAAGTTCTCCTCGCTAACCACGCTCTTCTTTCTGGAGGTGGCTAGGGCAGCCGGTTTGCCAATTCGGTGAGATGATCCGCCGCTTCCGTAATCGGTTTGGCGCCTGTGAGGGCCGCCTGGTCCAACGCGGGGATTTCCGGTTGCCTTTGCAGGTTTCTGATGCCAAGTCGCTTCCGAAGCTCGTTGCGAAACGCGATCGCCGGTCTGTAGAAGCGGTCCCGGTAGGTGCGCCACGTTGTGAGATGCTGCCGAATGAGCTCAGTGCTCTCGCGATCGAGCTGTTTGTCGCGTTCCTCTTCGGACAGCGTTTCCAGAATGCGTGGACTGAGTAGAGTATTCACGTATTCGCCATCGGTCCCAGCCTCGAAATCCCGCATCGCTTCCGCGAGCTGGAGTGTCCCCTCTTTCAGCACAGGGGCTGGCACGACGCTCAGGTGCTCGACGAGCGGGTCTATCTCGGGAGGCGCCGGAGGAGTTGGCTTTTCCTCGGGAAAACCCATATCCACCGGCGGCTGTACAGTGAACAGCAGCCACAGAAATTCCGCAACCGTCACGAGGAGGTAGGTCGAAAGCAGCACGCCGCCGAATCTGCCAGTGGCCGGCCACGATCTGAAGACGCCATGACCCGTCCAAAGGATGTTGAGCGCCGAGACCGCGACACACCCGGCGACCTTGGTCGGTTGGAGCAATGGAAGTTGTTTCCAGGCGCGCGGTGCTACGCGCTGCCAGTTTCTACTTCGGAGAGGAAGACTCACTGGTTAGAGACTGTTTCGCCGATGAGTGAGTCACGGGTTTTTTGGGCAAAATCTTCGAGAAGCACACGGGTATTATCCCCGAGTCCCCGCCTCCGCGGCTAATACGCTGGTGAGGTCTCTACTGCGCGCGGGAGCGTAAACGAAAACGTAGTTCCGGCACCGACCTGGCTCTCGCACCAGATGCGACCGCCGTGTGCTTCGACGACGCCCTTCGCGATCGCGAGTCCCAGCCCCACCCCGCGATTATCGCCGTTCTTTGCCTGCCAGAAATTGTCGAAGAGGTGCTCGATGTCCGGCGGTGCTATCCCTGGACCAGTATCGATCACCTGTATGACGACACGCTCATTCTCTGGAGCGGCCTTGAGAGTCACCGTTCCATCCGATCGAGTGAACTTGAGCGCGTTTCCCACGATGTTGCCGACGATCTGCGAAACGCGCAAAGGATCGGCCCGCACCGCAACGCCATCATCAGGCGTAATCACGTCGAGGTGGATATGCCGCTTGTCCGCCTCACCGCGGAATGTCTCGTCGGCTTGCTTGAAAATGTTGTTGACCGCAAGGTTCTCCAGATTGAGCGGAACCTTGCCCGATTGCAGACGGACAGCATCGAGCAGATCGCCGATCAACCGGTTCATCTGCTTGCCGGCACGCAACGCAACTCCCACCAGTTCCTGACGCCGAGAGCGGTCGAGCTCCTCTTCGAGCAGGAGGTCTGTCGTGGTGATGAGAAGGTTGAGCGGATTTCGCAAATCGTGGGCAACCACGCCAAGCACCCGCTGCAATTCAGCAGAGCGCGATTCCGCCAAACTGAGTGCGCGGTGGAGAGCCTGCATAGTGGAGGTGATCGTTGCCGCGACGACTATGAAGGCGATGATCTCCATCGCCTCGATTCGATCGACCGCGAGCGACGCGCCGGGCACCAGGAAATTGAGATCGATAAGGAGAAGCGAGAGGGCTGTCGCCAGGGCACTTGGGCCTACGCCCCCGTACCAGGCCGAGACAGCGACAGCGGGCACGAAGAACAGGAAGCTTGGCGCAGGCCCATATCGCCTGAGCGCCATCGTCGCTGCGAGCGCTATCCCGGCAGCGATGAGCGCCAACCCATATCGCGGGACAGACGATCGAATGCGTTTAGCGGGCGAGTGAGATCCGATCACACGCATCATCTTGAGCTGAGTACGTGTGGTCTGATCGTTCCGTTGATGCTGGCGAGGATCCTCTTAGCCGGACGAAGCCCCGGTCGGCGGCTGGCCGACGAATATCGGATGCGCATAGTGTCCCAACAGGGCCGCAGCGTTCTGTTTTGGAGAGAAGCTGTTGGGACCGACAACGACATATAAGCCACCTTCCCGCGCGAAACGATCTCGTGTCACAACGCCCCTGATCAAGGGAACTAGCAGCCGAGCATCGCTGCCGGCAATCAAACGAAGGTCTACTACCAATCGCTGCGTGCCCGCTGAGTCTGCGCTAACCATCACCCTCTCGAGGAATGTATGGATAGGCTCGCCTTCGCCACGAACCTGAATGAGCTTTACATAAACCGAGTGATCGATGGCGTCGATGGAGTACGAGTTACTCTGTTGCTCCACGAGATCCGCGGCTGTTGCCGGCCGCGATGACGTCGCGGTCGGCTCCGCACAGCCGAGAGCCATCAGGATGAGACTAAATCGAAATGTGCGCACGATCGATCTCAGGGAAAGGGACGCGGGCGCGGCCAGGGCCACGGCCAGGGATCAAACGAGTTTCGTCCAGCGAGTCCGCGTACTGCTGCTTCGCGAATCTGCGGATCACCGGAGCTGAGTAGCTCAGTCAACGTTGTCTCGGAGCGCTCGCCGGATTTCATCAGCGCCCGGATGAGCGCGCGTCGAACGCGATCGTTCTTCTCCGTCCGTAACGCCTCACGCAGCGTCGGAAGCGCGGCTGGGTCATCGATCTGACCCATCGCCCATGCGGCCTTGAGGCGAGTGTCGGCCTCCGGATCGTTCAACAGGCGTAACAGGCCCGGTGGCGCCTTTGTATTTTCATCGAGCTGTCCAATCGCCCAGGCGGCAGTGCCGCGCACGCGTGAACTTCGATCGGTCGTGGCGGCGCCGAGCAGATCGATCGATGATCGGTCCTCGAGCTGACCAATTGCCCAGACAGCTGTCTCCCGAACCCTGTCTTCAGTGTCCTGGCGCATTGCGGTGGAGAGTGGCGCGACTGCGCGCCGGTCTTCGATGCTGCCAAGTGCCCACGCCGCCATTTCGCGCACAGCAGGATCGGCATCGTGAGCCAGAACTACCGCAAGAGCGTCGATTGCATCGTGCGATTCCAGCTGTCCCAGTGCCCACGCTGCGACTCGACGGACTCGCGGCGAATCATCCTGTCGCAGAACACGCACGAGCGCTGGAATTGTGCTCGCCGATTCCATGTGGCCCACAGCGGCGACCGCTGCTTCGCGAACCTTCTCAGCGTTGTCGCTGAACAGACCGACAAGAGGGTTGAGCGCGTGGCCATTCTCAATCCGTCCGAGAGCCCACGCAGAATTTGCCCGCACGTCGACCGCAGGATCTCGCAGGGTACGAATGAGCGGATCGACGCTCGCCGCCGCATCGACGAGCCCGAGGCCAAGCGCGGATATGGCACGCAGCCCAGCATCGGGTGATCCGAGCCTGTTGATAAGCTCACTCGCTACAGCAGCCGGCTTCTGAGTTCCGATCAGCCGCACGGACATCTCGCGCACGCAGGCATCATCCGACGCCAGTCCGGCCAGAAGTCGCTGCACATCTTCTGTGGGGAATTGCTCGCGCTCGAAATCGTAGCTGGTCGTCGAGGCGAACGATGCAAGAGGTGTGGCGGGCGCATCGTTTCGATCGCCCCACCCGTAGTTGCGCACCGCGCGGGACGCGAGCGAGCAAATGACCGGAGGCGAGCCTCGAGCGGCGGTGAGAAGCGCGGCCACATCTATGGAGGCCGCACGCTGCTCCGATTGATCGGCGCGGAAGTCCTCGATCGAAGCGCGGTCGTCCGCTATACCGGGCGCACTGCTCAATGATGAAAAAGCAAACGTCGCGATCACCAATCCAAGAACTCTCTGCATTGTCACTCCGTTCATAAGCCCGCCCCGCGGGGTAAGTTGAAAAATCAGCACTAACCTTCAAAAGAAGGGGCGCCAGTTTTCGGCGCCCCTTCCTGCTATTCCGGAAAGGGACGCGGCTCTGGCCAGGGCCAGGGCCATGGACCGGTTGCGTCTCCTCCCGCCAACGCACGCACTGCGATCGACTTGATCTCAGGATCTGGCGACTCGAGAAGGCCTTTCAGAGCGTCGACTGATTTCTCGCCGGTTGCGGCGAGCGCCTTGATGTAAGCGATCTGCAGCTCCTTGTTGCTCTTCTCAGCGTGCAGCGCTGATTCGAGCGCGGGGATCGCCGCTGGATCTTCGACCTGGTAAAGCACCCACGCCGCCAGCTCACGAACTCCCGGATCGCGGTCCGCAAGGAGCGCAATGACACCCGGCGGAGCCTGTTTTTGACCAAGATCCCCGATCGCCCACAACGCGCGCTTCCTTACCTCAGGACTCGCGTCCGACAGAGCCGCAGTCAAGGCACCGATCGCCGATCGGTCGCCAACACTGCCGAGCGCCCAGGCTGATATCACACGCACCTGTACGTTGGCGTCTCCGCGCAGCGCAGCTGTAAGCGCATCAGATGCCGCGGACGATCTGCTCGCGTCC
>JAXDME010000242.1:0-2511 GCA_034666285.1 Gemmatimonadaceae bacterium
TCGGCAAGGCGGGCGGCTTCCTGCTCCTTCAAGCTGCGGTTCTCGATCACGCTGCTCTGCAGCCGGACGAGCTGCACGCGCTGCGACTCCATCTTGTCGTGGAGCTCGTCGAGGCGGTGAACCAGACCCTTGTCCCTCAACGCCAGCAGGTGCAGGTACTTGTATCGAGCGACGAGCTGCCCGACTGACTGCGCGGAAAACAGCACCTCGGCGGAGTAGAGCGGCCCTCGCTTGTAGATCTCGATGAGGCGGCGCTGGAGAACCGTGCGCTTCATGCTCGCTTCGCGCTGCGATTTTGCGAGGTCGCTCGTGGTCGTTTTGACTTCGTCGGTGATCGCCACGAGCTGCTGATCGAGCGAGCTCACCATGCGCGCGGTCGCATCGTGCTGCTTGTCCAGAAGGTTCACTTCGTCGCGGAGCTCGTGCGCGGTGTTCTGCAGCCCGCTCATCTTCTTTTCCAGCTCGTCGCGCTCCGCTCGGATCCGCGCCAGCTCGTCCCGCTGCGCGTTGACGCGTGTTTCAGCGTTGTCGGTCTGCTGGGCGGGAAGATAGGAAGCGAAGAGCAGGGAGCAGCAGAGGCCCAGCCGCCGCGCGCGAATCAGACCCGGCGTAGATGTCTCCCAACCGAGACGAGCGATCCCAGCACACCCATGAACGCGCCACCGACGACGCCGAGAAAGATCATCTCGCGATTGAAGAAAATTGTCTGGATGAAGTATTCGTTGACTACGCGGTTCGCTACCCAGACGAACACGAGCGCCAGCAGGCCTCCCAGGACTCCTTTGACCAGCCCGTCGATGAGGACGGGAAGTCGGATGAACATGTCCGTCGCCCCCACGAGTCGCATTATCGATATCTCTTTCGCGCGGGCGAGCACAGTCATGCGGATCGTCGCGCCGATGATGATGATGGCAACGGCAGCGAACGCGATCCCGAGTGCAACGCCGGCGATGGTGGCGATGTTGCGCAGGCGATAAAGCTTCGCGACCCATTCCTCTCCATAGCGGACATCATCCACGAAGTGGTAGGTCCTGACGCGATCGGCGACGGCCTTCACCGTCGTCGGATCCCGCATTCCCGATTTGAGGTACACCTCGATGGACGCTGGCAGTACTCCCGCCTCGAACACGTCGGCAAACTCGCCCATTTCCTTTCTGGCGCGGTCGAGAGCCTGCTCTCTGGAGACGTACACGACGCGCGCGACCTCCGGGAATTCACCGATGTCCTTCATCGCCGCCGCAACGGATTCGATCTCGGTGCTGTCATCGAGGAATGCGCGCACTTCCACGCGTTCTTCGACCTGTTCGAGCGCCTTGCGGATATTTATCGCCACCAGGCCGAACAACCCGAACGCAAAAAGCGAGAACGCGATCGTGACGACGCCCAAGATGCTGAGGAGGGGCGCTCGCCGGGATGCGGTGAGCGCTTCTCTTACGGATCGCACCTAGCTCTTCTCTTGCGTATCGGCGGCGGCTTCCACTTCCGCCATAGTCGGATCCGAAGGCCGGGGTGCCAGCGGAGATTCAGCCGAGTCGAAAACCAGACGGCCGTGATTCAGCTCGATCGTCCGGTAATTCGATCGGCGCACCAGATCGAGGTCGTGCGTCGCCATGATGACCGCCGTTCCCGACGAATTAATGTCGCGCAGCAGCTGGAAGACTCCACGCGTGGCGCGCTCATCGAGGTTGCCTGTCGGCTCGTCGGCGATCAGAACGAACGGGTCGTTGATGAGAGCGCGGGCGATCGCGACGCGCTGCTGTTCGCCGCCCGACATCTCGCGCGGATAACTCGTGGCCTTCGAGGCGAGCCCCACCTGCGTCAGAGCGCGCGACACCTTGGCCGCAATAGACGCCTTGGGAGCTCCAGTCACTTCGAGCGCGAATCTTACGTTCGCTTCCGCGGTTCGATCTTCGAGGAGCCGGAAGTCCTGGAACACGATGCCCAGCCTGCGTCGCAGCCGGGAGATCTCGCGGCCTTTCGCCGTCAGGGAGCTGACGCCATTGACCCAGACCTCGCCGAGATTCGGCTTGTCATCCATGTACAGCAGCTTGAGGATCGTCGTCTTCCCGGATCCGCTGGGCCCCGTGAGGAAGACGAACTCGCCCTTTCTCACCTGGAAGCTTATCTGGGCGAGCGCGGTACCCGAGCGCGGGTATTCCTTGGCGACGTCGGTGAGACGGATCATCGCTACTGCTGGAGCGCCTGCTCTATGTCCGCGATCAGATCTTCCGCGTTTTCGATGCCGACGCTCACCCGCAGGAAGCCGTCAGGAATTCCGATTCTCGACCGCTCCTCGGGCGTCAGATGCTCGTGCGAGCTGTAGCGCGGCTCGATGACGAGAGAGTCGACGCCACCCAGACTGGCGGCGTGCGTGAACACCTGGAGCTTCCTGACGAACTTTAGCGTTGCCGGTCCTCCGCCCTTGAGCTCGATCGCCAACATTCCGCCGAAACCGTCCAGAATGCTCTTCGCGATCTCGTGATCCGGGTGGCTTGTCAGACCGGGATAATG
>JAXDME010000243.1:0-11054 GCA_034666285.1 Gemmatimonadaceae bacterium
GGGACTACTACGCGAACAGAGCAGAGACGATTCGGGGGCTCACGCGTGCGGCTACGATCGTGGATTCTGTCAGGGCAGCAAATCCTGGCCGGGTGATACTCCTGGATGCCGGCGACTTGCTGCAGGGGAATCCCCTGGCTTACGTCGCGGCAAAGGTCTCGGCCAAGCGTGTCAATCCCATCATCGCGGCGATGAATGCAATGCATTACGACGCCGCGGCGATAGGGAATCACGAGTACAACTACGGCGTGCCATACCTCGACAGTGCGGTGAAGCAGGCAACATTTCCGTTCCTGTCCGCCAACACCTATCGCGTGGATCCCGCGGACGTTCACGCCTACAGGCCGTGGGCCATCATCGATCGCGTTGGGATCAAAGTCGGAGTGATCGGGGCGACGACTCCGGGTGTGAACTTATGGGATGCAGAGAACATCAAGGGACGGCTTCGCCTTGGCGACATCGTTCCGGCGGTGCGGCAGGCGGTGCAGGAAGCGCGGGCCGCTGGAGCGGAAATAATTCTCGTGACGGTTCACTCCGGTCTCAATGAGCCGTCGAGTTATGACACCGTGACCTCGGGTGTGCCGAGCGAAAACGTTGCATCGAGAATCGCGGCCGAGATTCCGGGGATCGATCTCGTTCTATACGGGCATTCGCACAAGGAGGTTCGCGGCACCACCATCGGGCAGACCCTACTCATTCAGCCCAAGAACTGGGCGACGAGCGTCGACGTCGCGCACTTGACTATTTCCCAGGTCGACGGCACGTGGCGCGTCACCGAAAAGCGAAGTGATCTGATTCAGGCAGCGGGTCACTCGGAAGATCCGGCGGTGCTGGCGGCTACGGCTTCGATTCACCGTGAGACCGTGGCGTACGTCACAACACCAATCGGGACCACGCCGGAGCGTTGGAGCGCGGACTCTGCGCGCGTAAAGGACACGCCACTGATCGACTTCATTCTGGAGACCGAGCGCACAGCTGCCGGATCCGATCTGGCTTCGACCGCGGCGTTCTCCACGGACGTCACGATGGGGATGGGCCCAATAACAATCGCTCAGGTCGCGCAGCTTTATCCGTACGACAACACGCTGCGGGCCGTCCGCATTACAGGCAGGCAACTTCGGGACTATATCGAATTCAGCAGCCGCTACTACAAGACCATTCCGTCGCCAACAGCGCCGCTGGAAACCGATCCGCAGGTCCCCGGCTACAACTTCGACATCGTCTCCGGTGTGGACTACGCAATCGACGTGTCGAAACCGGTTGGATTCAGAGTCACCCGACTCGATTACAAAGGTGCGCCGGTCCGTGACACCGACACGTTTACGATGGCGCTCAACAACTACAGACAGACGGGTGGCGGAGGCTATGCGATGCTGAGCGGTGCACCCGTCGTCTACGATAAGCAACAGGAGATCAGGCAGCTTCTAATCGACGAAGTGAAGCGTCGCGGAGTTCTCAAGCAGGAGGACTACTTCAGAACGAACTGGCAGCTGGTGCGAGGACTCGGCCTGGAGATCAATGATCGCGGCGGCCCACCAACACGGATCAACGCGCTGCCAGTGCTGCCTCCCGCGTACCCTCGTGGAACCAAGTATCTGCGTATTATCGCCACAAACGATTTTCATGGTGCGCTCGAACCGCGCCCCGATGCTTCCGGCGTGGAACGCGGCGGCGCCGCCTATGTCGCGACAGCGTTGGACCTGGCGCGGAGAGAATGTCTTCCCGGGTGCGAGACGATCCTGTTGGACGCGGGCGACCTCTTTCAGGGGACCTTGGCGTCGAACCTGTCGTACGGGCGTCCAGTGGTCGAGTACTACAATAGAATGGGCTATGCCGCGTCGGCCCTGGGGAACCATGAATTCGATTGGGGCGTCGACACCCTTAGGGCTCGCATGCGTCAGGCAAGATTCGGAATCTTCGGCGCCAACGTGCGTGATACGGCTGGGAAAGATGTGAAATGGATTCCGAATGACACCATCGTTACCCGCGGCCGGATAAAGATCGGTATCATCGGAGTCTCGACAGTGGCCACTCCGACTACTACCCGTGCAGCCAACGTCGTCGGCCTCCGCTTCGACGATCCCGCTCCGATCGTCGACAGCATCGGCAGGGTACTGAGGAGGCGCGGCGCAAACTTTGTGGTCGTGATCGCTCACGCCGGCGCGGCTTGCGGGAGTGACGGGGCAGGCGCCTGCAACGGAGAGATAATCGACCTCGCTCGAAATCTAAAAACGAAAGTCGATGTAATTGTGAGCGGGCACACGCACACGATTGTGAATACGGAAGTCAACGGGATTCCGATCGTGCAGGCTCGTTCGAGCGGGCGGGCGATCGACATTGTCGATCTGCCGATCGGCCCCGACACCGGCCGGCCTGTAAGACACGAGGTTCGTGATCTTGCGGTAGATACGCTCAAGGCTTATCCGGCCGTCGCATCGATCGTCCAACGCGCCGTTGCGCGAGTTGCACCACTCGTAAAGCGTCGCGTTGCCACTATACCGGTGACCCTCGCCCGAGAGGGACACCAATATCCGCTTGGGAACCTGATCGCCGACGCGCAGCGCTGGGCCGGGAAGGGCGATGTCGCAATCATGAACAATGGCGGCATCAGAACCGAGTTGCGGGCAGGCGAAGCGACCTACGGCTCCTTATTCGAGATACAGCCGTTCGGCAACACACTCTACTCTCTCACTATGACGGGAACCCAGCTTCGGGGACTGCTAGAGGAAATGCTGAGGAAATCTCCAGTCAACGACCATATCAGCGGACTCACGATCAAGTACGACGCATCGAGGCCTCCGGGATCGCGACTGGTTTCCGCAACGATGGCTGACGGAACTCCGCTGTCGGACTCGCGCAGTTACAACGTGATCGTAAATGACTTTCTGGCCACTGGTGGCGAAGGCTACAACGCCGGTGGGCGCGCGACTGCTTCCAGGCCGCTCAATATCGTCGATCTGGACGCGCTCATCGACTATCTCCGGAGCTTGCCAGCACCAATCACGGCTCCGGCGGGGGTACGAATCGCGCCGGTTGCCCAATGAGCGAAACGGTGCGGATTTACATCAATGCGAAGCCGATCGAAGTTGCCGCCTCGGCGACCGCTCTCGAGGCGGTAGAGGCCTGGGACGAGACCCAGGCCGCCGCAATCCGCCGCGGTGAGCGGCTGATCACCGACAGCCGCGGTATAGTTACGGCTAACGACACGCGCCTTCACAACGGTGCCATCTTTCGCATCATTCGCGCGCGCCAGGCCGCGGACGACGACACGGACTCCAGCCAACTGTAATGCCGCTCTCGATTTTTTCTACCAAGCTCCGCCAGCTGCCGAAAGCGGAGCTGCACTGCCATCTCGATGGTTCCGTCCGTCCCGAAACGCTCCTAGATCTCGGGCGTGAGTACCGCGTCCCCATGCCCAAGCAAACGGCCCAGGAGCTCGCCGAGGCTATGAGAGCCGACGACGCAAAGAATCTCGAGGACTATCTGCGTCTGTTCGACGTCACGATCTCAGTGATGCAGACGGCTGATGCGCTGGAGCGCATCGCGTACGAGCTCGCCGAAGACGCCGCGGAGGATGGTGTCCGCTACATCGAGGTGAGGAACGCACCGATACTGAACGTTGTGAAGGGGCTCACGCTCGTTGAAGCGGTAGAGGCGCCGTTGCGTGGACTTCGCCGGGCCGAAAACGACTTCGGAATCACGGGACGGTTCATCGTCGTCGCCATGAGGCAATTCCCTGCCGAGCACTCGCTCGAGATGGCGCAGCTTGCTGTGGAATTCAAGAACGATGGCGTGGTTGCGTTCGATCTGGCGGGAGGCGAGAAGGGGAACCCGGCAAAGATTCACGCGGAAGCGTTCCGGTATGCTCGGGAGAACAACCTTGGCGTGACCGTCCATGCGGGAGAAGGAGACGGGCCGGAGTCGGTACGCGAGGCAGTCCACGTCTGTGGTGCGAATCGCATCGGTCACGGAACGCGGCTGATCGAGGATCCGGATCTCACGCAGTATGTGAACGACAGGCGTATCGCGCTCGAGGTGTGCCTCACGAGCAACGTCCAGACCAAGGTCGCCGACTCGTACGCAACGCATCCTTTGCGTGAGTACTTCGACCGCGGACTGAATGTCACGCTGAACACGGACAACCGGTTGATGAGCGCCACGACGCTCACGGACGAGTACGTCTACGCTGCCGAGCACCTTGGATTTACGATGGACGAGCTCGCGGGGATTGCGCTGAACGGATTCGAGAGCGCATTTCTTCCCTGGGAGGAGCGGCTGATGCTCATCGAGGAAGTCTCGGACAAGATCGACGACATGATCGGGTCCGACGCGTGAAGAACGAGTACTCGGCTGAAGCGGCGGAGAAAGCGGCACAAGCGATCAGCAAGCGTGCGGGTGCTCGTCGTCCAGCCGTCGCCGTCATACTCGGCTCGGGACTTGGCGGACTCGCCGCGGCGATCGAGAATGCGGTCCGCATTCCGTTCAGCGATATCCCCGGATTCCCCGAAGCTACAATTGTCGGACATGAAGGCGCGGCCATCGTCGGCTCTCTTGGCGGCCGCGAAGTCGTCGCGTTGAGCGGGCGATTCCATATGTACGAAGGGCACCCGGCTGCGCTTGCAGCGTTCCCGGTGCGCGTCTTTAGCGCGATGGGAGCGCGCGAGCTTTTCGTGTCGAATGCAGCAGGGGGAATCTCGTCGAGGCTAGCGGTCGGCGATCTGATGATGATCTCCGATCATCTCAACCTGATGGGTGCCAATCCCCTGGTTGGTCCGGCCCGGGAAGGCGAGACCCGTTTTCCCGACATGACCGATGCCTATGATCCGGGATTGCGAAAAGTCCTGCGCACTACCGCCGAGGCACTCGACATTCCGGTCCGGGAAGGTGTGTACGCTGGCCTGCTTGGCCCGTCCTACGAAACGCCGAGTGAAGTAAAGATGTTGCGGCTACTGGGGGCTGACGCTGTCGGAATGTCCACAGTGCCAGAGGTGATCATGGCGAGGGCCTTGGGAATGCGCGTCGCTGGCATCAGCTGCATCACCAACGCCGCTGCCGGAGTTACGGGTTCGGCGTTGAGCCATGCCGAAGTGCTCGAGACCACTCGCCGGGTAAGCGGCACGTTCGAGGCGCTCGTCACCGAGTATCTGTCGCGATCAGCTTCGCGTCAGCTCTCTTCGGCGAGGTGATTGAGGGGTCCGTGGCCTGATCCGAGACCCGGCGCGGTCGCGATCGCGTTGTGGACGTATTGGATCGAGCGCCGCACCGCGGCGTGTAGTGATTCACCTTTCGCCAGGTGCGCCGTGATCGCGGCGGATAGCGTACAGCCGGTTCCGTGAGTGCCGGTAGTCTGTAATCGTTCACCGCGGAAAGTGCGTACGTCCCCGTCATAGAGCACGTCGATCACCCTGTCACCGGAATTCAGGTGGGCGCCCTTCAGCAGCACTGCCTGCGCGCCCATCTCGCTCACGATTTTTTCAGCGGCGCGCGCCATCTGGTCCTCGTCCTCGATCTTCTCCCCGATCAGAATTTCTGCTTCGGGCACATTTGGAGTGACGAGAAAAGCGCGGGGCACCAGCTGCGTCCGAATTACATCGATCGCGTCGCGCTCGAACAGAACATCGCCAGATGTCGCGACCATCACAGGGTCGAGAACATAGTTCGACAGCGAATGCGTCTCGATTGCCGCCGCGACAGCGGCCGCGATCGCCGCCGTACCCAGCATTCCGGTCTTGAACGCGGAGGGAGGAAGATCCTCGCAGACGGAGTCTATCTGCGCCCGAACAAGATCAACGGCTACTGGTTCCCACCTGCGTACGCCGCGGGTGTTCTGTGCCGTCACCGCGGTGATGGCCGACGTGCCGAAGACTCCGAACCGTTGGAAAGTCTTGAGATCGGCCTGGATCCCTGCACCGCCGCCGGAATCGGAGCCCGCTATTGTGAGCGCAATGCGCATAAACGAAAGATGCGCCGTGACGTGTCAGGGCGCATCTTGAATCAGCATGGATGAATCCGCTACTGCATCTGCCGCGGTGGCGGTGAAGGCGGCAGCGATTGAAGTCTTGCCTTGAACGTGTGGAAGTTGCGCGTGTCTGTCCCAAGGCTGGCGAGTGTGTTCGGAGGGAGCTGATTTATGCGCGCCTGGATGGCGGTGATGCGGTCCTCTTCCAACGGGTGCGTCAGGAACCAGGATTCCACACCTGCGGGCCGGGTTTTTCGCTCCTCAAGCAGCTTCTGGAACATGGTCACCATCCCTTCGGGGCTGATCCCGGCGCGCACGACATTGTTGAAACCTTCCTGATCTGCCTCGGCTTCATCCGAGCGACTGAACCGCGCGAAGAGCGCACCACCGCCGACCTGGATCGCGGCGCTCGCGGCCTGATTGCCGCACACACCGGTCAGAACGCACGCCAAGGTGATACCAACATTTGCGGCCTGGCCCTTCTGCATCTGCTTGATGGTATGCCTACGAAGAACGTGTCCGATTTCGTGACCGAGCACCCCTGCAACTTCATCCATCTTGTCGGCGCGCTCGATGAGCCCGCGATTCACGTAGACGAACCCTCCGGGCACAGCGAACGCATTGACTTCCTTGCTGTCGACGATGAAGAAGTGCCAGTCGAGATCCTTTCTGCTGGTAAGCCGGGAGATCGAGTCGCCGAGGACATTGATATACCTGTTTATCTCCGGATCCTGAATGATCGGTAGTTGCGCGTTGATCTGTTGCGCATATTCCTGTCCCATCTGCACTTCCTGCTGCTGGGAGACTCCGCAGCCAGCAAGGGAGCAGGTGATCACAAAGCCTATGACGACTCGCTTCATTGGTACTCCGGCGATGAGAATTCTTTCGAGACGCAAAGGCAAATCCTATTCCAGCGATTGCACTTCGCGGACACTGTGAAACTACTTACACTTGCGCGTGATCTGCAGCGACGAAAGGCCCGCGAAAAGCACTCGCTTTTCGTCGCCGAAGGTGTACGCGCGGTCGAAGAGCTGCTTCGCTCCAGCCTTACAGTCCGTGGAGCTCTTGTCGCACCCCAGCTGGCTTCCGCACCACGAGGCGAAGCTTTGCGAATCCATCTGGAGCGATCGCGCGTTGAAATAATGGAAGTTTCCGAGAAGGATTTTCGCAGCGCTGCGGAGACGGAGTCGCCACAAGGTGTCATTGCGATAGCGGAAATTCCATCCCGTTCCCTGGATACACTCGAAGTGCCTCCAGTGTGCCGCATCCTCGTGCTCGACGCGGTGCAGGACCCTGGAAATGTCGGAACGATCGTTCGCACCGCGGCGGCGCTGGGCGCAATGGCGACGATTGCCTTGCCGGGAACCGTCGATCTCTGGAACCCGAAGGTCATAAGAAGCTCCATGGGCGCCCAATTTCACCACGCTGTACTTCACGCCGAATGGGTAGAACTTTCGCGACTGCTCGAACGGGAGAAAATCGAGCTGTGGGCTGCGGACGCCCACGGTGAACCGCTCGACAAAACGCGTGCTGTTGGGCGCATGGCAATCGTCGTAGGTAATGAAGGGTCGGGTCTCAGCCCGGACGTCCGGGCCAGGGCCGACCGAACTATCTCGTTGCCCATCGCCAACAGCGTCGAGTCCCTGAACGTGGCGGTGGCAGCGGGCATCATCCTCCACGAGCTTCGTCCATGATCGATATTCTGGAAGGCATCTACGTGTTCGCGGTCGGGGCCTGCATGGGCTCCTTTCTCAATGTCTGCATTGGCCGCTGGCCGGAAGGTCTCTCGGTTGTAAAGCCGCGATCGAGGTGCCCGAAGTGCGGTCATCAGATCAAGGCGACCGAGAACATCCCCATCGTGAGCTGGCTCATGCTGCGCGGACGCTGCAGCGGCTGCGGCGAGCGGATCTCGATCCAGTATCCGATCGTGGAGCTTCTCGTGGGCCTACTATGGCTGGCGGCGTTCCTCCAATTCGGGCTGTCGTTCGCGGCATTTCGCATCGCCGTACTTGCAACCGTGCTCCTCGGAATATCGATCACTGATGCGAAGCACTTTATCATTCCCGACGGCTTTACGGTCTTCGGACTGTTCTTCGTGCTTCTCACGTCGTTGGTGGCTCTGTACCTGGGAGAATCCTACCCGTTCGCTGGGCCATGGGACGCGGTGATAGGGATGTGCGTCGGCGCGGGCGCGATTTCCATCGTTGGCTGGCTTGGCGAAGTGTGGCTGAAGAGGCCAGCAATGGGATTTGGCGATGTGACGCTAATGGCTGTTGTCGGCGCTGCTGTCGGTCCCACCCGCGCGCTTCTCACGATATTCATAGGCGCTGTTCTCGCGCCGATCGTACTGCTCGGCGTCGTATATCCATTGTCCGCTCGCGGGCTCGCTGAGGACGCAGGCCAGACGGAGCTCGCGCTGGAAGCGGGTGCGAGCTGGCGCAAACGAGAGCTGCCGTTCGGCGTCTTTCTTGCGCCCGCGGCACTGATCGCCTTGCTTTGGGGAGATACCATTATTGCGTGGTATCTGCGCATCTCCGGGCTCTAACAAGAGCTTCCTCCATCTGACCACATGACCGTCTGTCTGAATCGAAGCATCCTGCTCGCCGCCGTCGGTTCTCTCGGCCTGGTATCGGCATGCGAGAGCCAAAAGCCCAAATACGAAGGCCCGTACGCCGCGCAGGTGGCCGAAGCGGTCCCGATGATCGAAAAAGCGGTAGGACTGAAATTCAAAACGCCGCCCAAAGTCGAGACGCGCTCGAAAGAGCAGGTTAGACAGTACATCGTTCAGCAGGTCAGCGACTCGCAGTCTGTTCGTGAGCTCAATGGCGAAGAGGCCGCCTATAAGCGGCTCGGCCTGATTCCGGATACGCTCAAGCTGCAGGCATTCCTCGAAAGTCTCCTCGTCGAGCAGATAGTCGGGTTCTACGATCCACACACGAAAATTCTGTACATCGTGGATGGTTCGCCCAAAGACCTCGTGCAAACGATCGTGACCCATGAGCTCATTCACGCGCTGCAGGACCAGTACATCAGCCTCGACTCCGTCCAGAAGGCAGTCGGCGACAACGATCGAACATCGGCGGCTCAATCCGTATTCGAGGGCCAGGCCGTCTACGAGCAGATCTCCATTATGCTCGGCGGCTCCAACATCGCGATCAACCTTCCAGGCGGATGGGACCGGATAAGAGAGATGATCCGCGAGACGCAATCGTCGATGCCGATTTTCGCCGCTGCTCCGCGCGTGATTCAGGAGACGCTCATCTTCCCATATCTGAGCGGAGCTGAATTCTACAGGAATTACAAGGAGCGTAAGCCGGGCTCAGTCATCTACAAGGACATGCCGGTGTCAACCGAGCAGATCATCCATCCCTCCGCGTATTTCGGCACTCGTGACAATCCAACCAGGATCACGCTGGGTCCTCTCACGAACGCCAGCGAGGTGTACGAGAACGACCTCGGAGAATTCGAGACCAGATTGTTCCTGTTCCAGCACCTCAACGACCAGAACGATGCCATTCGGGGCGCTACCGGCTGGGACGGCGATCGCTACGCGGTAGTGAATACTCCGCAAGGCGCAGGCATCGTGTGGCTCACGGTTTGGGATTCCTCCGTCGAAGCGGGTGAATTCTACGATCTCGCAGGCCAGGCAATCGAAAAGCGATTCTCGACCAAAGCGATTGCCGGAAGTCCCAACCTCGTAAAGAAATACTCGGCTGGCGGTCGTTCGCTTCAGGTGACGACCACCGAGATCGCCGGGAGACCAGTCGTCATCTACGAGGATCTCCCCAGTGGCGCGAATCCGAACGTCATCAACCCTGCTGCTGTAAAGCTCACCCAGTAAGGGCTACAGTCCCAGCAGCTTCTGCAGGCCGAAGGTACACACTCCGATCAGTCCGCCGAGGACGTAACCGGTGGTGATGATCAGGTTCAGCTCGTTCTGGATCACGTTGCGCAGAATTTCTTCCACGCGCTCGACGCTGAATGCCATCACTTTGCGCTCCACCATCGCCTGCACGTCCAGCTTCTTGATAAGCTCTGGCAGCTGATCGTGTATCCACTCCCAGATGACGGGCGCCGCCGACGCTGCCAGCCGGCGCGGAGCTTCGGGGTCGTTCTTCGCTTCGAGGTTGCCCAAAATGTCGGAGATCGGCTTCTGCAGGTAGCTCAGAATCGCGTCATGAATCGCTTTGGAGATCTCATCTCTGATCTCGGGCTCTTCCAGCAATCCAACGACCTGCTCGACGCCATCCGTCTCGATGGCGTCGAGCACGCTGTCGAACTTTTTCTCCGTCATCATGAGCTTGGCGAAGATGCGCTCGTGAAAGCGCATGTCATCGACGAACCGATTGAACATCGAATGAAGCGCTCCCCGCAGCTTGACGCGGGTGGTGGGCTGTCCAAGGAACGCGCCAAGCTTGGTCATCGCTACAGGCAGATACGCCGTGGTGGCTCCCTCCAGCGCGGTCACAACCGCCGGCGGGACTTTGTCGATGAGGGGATCGCGTGAGGTGAGCATGTTGGTGATGACATCTTCCACGCGCGATTGAAACGCGGCGAGCAGCTCGGGACGCGCCAACTCGGTCTGCAGATCCCCGGGCGTAAGCAGCCGCTCGCCGACCGTTCGACCCAGACTTTTTGCGAGGCGCGCCTGATTCTTGGGAATTGCTCCTTGAAATCCGAAGCGTTTTTTCTTGGGATTGAAGAGCATCCACACCGCGACGGTGTCGGATAGTCCTCCCGCCATGGTTCCTACGAAGACGTGGATGCCGAACTGGATCCAGGGGTTGGCGACATTCACCTACTGCGTTGCTGCTCCTACCGGACTCGATTGATTGATGGAGGCGCCCGCCGAGTCCGAGACGGCGTTCTTCGGCGCGACATCGCCGTGCGGCTCGGCCGCGTCGGCGAGGGAGCCCGGGCCTCTCACGAGAAGCGCGAGGTGAATGATCTCATCCATTGTCGATACAAACGTGAACGTCATACTGTTGACGACTTCGTCGGGAATGCCGCGCAGATCTTTCTCATTCGCTTTCGGCAGCAGGACCTGGCGCAGCCCCGCGCGATATGCTGCCATCACCTTCTCCTTTACTCCGCC
>JAXDME010000244.1:0-2633 GCA_034666285.1 Gemmatimonadaceae bacterium
ACGAGCGCGCCTCCGCCTTCGCGCGCGGCGCGGGAGAGTCGCACGGTCTCGGTGCCTTCGGGCTCGATGCCGGCGACTACCACCAGTGCGAATCCACCACAGCGCAGGAGCTCTTCCGCCCCGCGCAGCCCGTGCTTTCTGCTGCGAGGTCTGACGAGAATCGGGCCTTCTTCCCAGAACGGACCGGCAACCGTTCCCAGCCCATCGATCCACACTGCTCTCTCGCCCTGGGCGACGGTCGTGTTACACGCTGCTCTCAACACAGCGGTCGCTCCACCCTGCGGCATCCAGACAGTCAATCTTCCGCGCGGCAATCCGCGGCCGGGAAGAATCGAATCGAGCGCATCGATTCCTGTTGCGACCGGCTCCGCCGTCCGGTGGGTGACCGGGGTGGCATCGGGAAATTGATGCTCGACAAGGGCGCGGATGGCGGCGGTGCGATCAGACATTGGCCCTTCAGATTATCCCGAACATACCCCGAAGGCAAGAAGGGTACCTTGGGCGGATTCGAACATATAGGCGCATATGCACCTCGCGGCGGAGATGCTCTTAATCTCCGCCGCGAGGGTGAGTCGGGGGCCAGAACTGGCCGGTCGTCAACAACCAGCGCCTTCACCAGTATCTGGAAAAGAACAATCATAGAACAGACCATCTTCGTCGAAGAGGCACTCCGACTTATCGAAGGCCAGGAGATGGCCCCCGTGAGGATTCCCCAACGGATCGGTAACCGTGAACTCAATGTGGGCACACGGGGTTGGCCCTTCCTCGCTAAGGCCGCAAGTAGGGAAACGAGCGAAGCTAAGTACCTGGTCGATCTTGTAGGCCACGCCACCAACGGTGAGCGTGCCGCTTCCCGTCGGAAGATCGGTACCCTTCACCATAAATCGCGCGTTGGCGCTTGCCCCGCCACTTAAACCCCCCAGGTCCGGCTGCTTGTTGTCGAACCGCAACCACGCCATTCCGTCGGAAGTCTCGACGCCAACGCCATCGTTGTGAATGAGCCCGTTCGTGAAATAGACCCCGGTGAAAACGGCACTAACCGGAAAACTGGTAATTGTGACCGCTATCACGGTCGGCACTGGCGGCGGAGGTTGCTTACCGACGACGCTGGCTCGTTGGTTGCCAACCGCGACCGCGTTAGAGAGAGCTGGTGATGTCGAGTCGCTACACGCGTACGCGACTGCCAAGACAAGAGCGACTTGCGGGAGGAGCCGAAAACATTTCATAGCCAAAACCCTGGTTAGGGTTGATGGGCCAGTGACGCTGGCCGCGTGTACGGTTGCCGGAAAACCATGTATTTGCTCCAAGAATCCCCGTCTGTACGTCTGCCTAGACGTTCAGAACTGGGTGAGACTGTGGATCTCTCGTCGTGTTTGCTGCTGTCTTCCGGGCCGACTCCACCTTGTCGGCGTCTGACCACACCGGCAAAGAAAAAGAAAACACCGAGCCCCTCCCTACTTCACTTCGAACACCGATCGTCCCGCCGTGCGCCTCCACGATCCCGCGCGCGATGGCGAGGCCGAGCCCTACGCCCCTGTGATCGCCACGCTTTGACTGCCAGAATTTCCCGAAGATGCGTGGCAGGTCCTCGGGTGGAATACCTGGCCCCGTATCCGTGACAGCGCACTGGATTTTGTCGTCGGCGCGAGCGGCCGACAGAGTGATCACCCCTCCTGGCGGCGTGAACTTCACGGCGTTTCCCACAAGATTCGAGAACACCTGAAGGACTCGAGCCTCGTCCCCACGTATGGGAGGAAGGTCGGCTGGGCGATTGACCGTGACCGTGATGGACTTCTCGCGCGCGACGCCCTCGAGCATCTCCGAAGCATCTCGAAAAAGATCTTCCACACGAAGTTTCCGGGGAGCTATGGAAAGGCGTCCGGCCTCTATCGCGGTTACGCTGAGCAGATCCTGGATGAGACGCTCCATCTGCTCCCCTGTCCTCTTGATGATCTTCAGCCGCTTGATTCGGTCCGATTCCGAGGCCGGGATATCCAGAAGCAGATTGGCCGCCATGGAGATCGTGTTGAGAGGGCTGCGTAGATCGTGGGCCACGATGCGCAGGATCTCCTCGCGAGCATCGATGACGCGCTGCGCGTCGCCATAGAGCTGGTCGAGCGTCACGCGCCCGACCTCGTTTGTCACGACGCGACGCACCATGTCAGTGACCTCGAGCCCCAGCACACCGGCGATCGCGACGGCCAAAACTGTAACCGCCCCCGCCGCGATAGGGATCCACCCGAGCGCGGCGGCAAAAACCAGAACGCCGGTGGCAAGACCGGCCGTCAGCTGCACCGCGGAGCGCGTCAGGCGGAAGGATCCCGAGAATGCGAGGACGACACAAAGCACCGCAAAGGTGTTGACGAGCACGGTATCGGGAGCCAATTGATCGCCGAACCGGCTAAGTCCGAGCGCCGCGAGCAGTAGCACGGCGTCGGCGATTGGAACTCCGCGTCTTGCCCACGCCCGGTACCATCCTCTGCGGAGCAAAATCAGGATGCCGGCAGCAAAAACTGCCCAGGACAATACGGCCGCCACAGCGCCTGTAGAGGGTCGCGGCATCGAGGTGATTCCGCTCCCGCCAACGGCGAGCCCCACGAATATTAGAAATGCGCCGGCGGCCGCTGCTCGCA
>JAXDME010000245.1:0-10783 GCA_034666285.1 Gemmatimonadaceae bacterium
CTCGAGGAACACCACGAAGATCTGAGCGATCCAGCCGTGCACGACGAAGTCGTGAGGCTGGCCGATAGACTGAAGCCGTGCATCGAGGAAGGCCGGCCTGTCTGGATCCCGCGGCTTGGGGGGTGCGAGATCGCCGCAAAGAAGATTCTTGGCGAGATGGGCGTCCGATCCGTGCAGTTGGGGGGAGCGCCGTCGGCCGATTCCGTACGAGTCGGGCCGGATGATTTGCCGTCGCTGGGCCTTGCCCTCGGACTTTTCAAGACCGCGCAGCTTGTTCGCACGCGCAGCTTCGTCAATGCCTTCCGAGACTTCACGGTCGTGGATCTCGAGACGACCGACAAGGACGTCGAGCGTGCGGAGATCGTGGAAATCGCTGCCGTCCGGGTTCGGGACGGGGGCGCGGTTGAAGAGTACCACACACGCGTGAAGCCACGGGTGCCAATCACCGCCGGCGCGCTCAGCACACACGGAATCTCCGAGACCGATGTCGCGAATGCGCCGTATTTCGAATCCATTTGGCCCGGCTTCCGCGACTTCTGCGGGGCAGATGTGCTAGTCGCGCACAACGGATACCAGTTCGACTTCCCGATTCTGAGGAGAATGGCCGCCAAGCTTCCGCGCGGCGCCGACTTCTCGACCTACGACACGCTCCCTCTCGCGCGCACGCTGCACTCGACGAGCCGCAAGCTCGAGCATCTGGCCCGGCGTTATGGAATTCACGTCGGCCAGTCACACAGTGCGCTCGACGATTGTCGCACACTCGCACGTCTCTTTCCTGCCCTGGGCGAAACCAAAGTCGAATACGCGAGAAAGACGGCGCTCGTGAATCTGCTCGACCAGCTCGCTGTGGGTCTAGCTCTCACTGATCGAGAGACTCTGTGCGACGAAGCGCGCAAGTTCTTCGAGTTCGTTCCTGTTTATGCTCTGGGCCGACACACGGATTGCCTCGACGGCTATCGCATTGAGCGTGATTCGCGCGGAGACCCGTCGCTTCCGACGGTGGATGATCTCATCACTCTACTCGGCGGCCATAGCATGATGGAGAGACTCCGCGCCGAGCGAACGGCGGACAAGCGATATCCCGAGACTATGGCGAGGCTTCGCCGCCTGATCGAGGCGTGCGCGAAGGGAGAGCTGCCCGCGCAGATTTGCGCGTTTCTGGAGCGCGCAGTGCTGTCCAAGCACGACGGAGTAGAGACGGCACGCGATCGCGTCAATCTTCTCACTCTGCATTCGACCAAGGGCCTGGAATTCTCGCGGGTCTATATCGTTGGCGTCGAGGACGAGCAGTTCATACCGATGCCGCCGAGTGGAGAAATCAGGAGGGTGGAGCTGGAGGAGGCGCGTCGTCTACTTTACGTCGGGATGACGAGGACGAAGGCGCGGCTGGTGATGACGCGCGTCGAGACCAGGGGCGAGAAGGCGACGGGTGGTCATCGGTTCCTGGACGAAATGGGGATCACGCCCGGAACGGCCTGACGACGGACGTCTTAGACCATCACGGCACCGCCCGAAACATCGAGCACCACTCCGGTAATCCACTGAGCGTCATCTGACACCAGGAAGAGGGCGGCGCGCGCGATGTCTTCAGGTGTGCCGAGGCGTCTTATCGGATGCGCATCTACCATTGCCTTCTTCTGCGCGTCGGGTATTCGCTGAAGATTGCGCTCGGTGAGAATCGTTTCCGGCGCGATGCAGTTCACCCGGATTCCGCTGGGTCCGACCTGCGCCGCCAGATGCTGCGTAAGCATCTCGATTCCGGCCTTCGCCGCGGCGTAGGGAACCGGCGACTGCGGATGTGGTCGGCGCGCGGCGGCCGATGAGATCGTCAGGATGCTGCCGGCACCGCGTTGCTTCATGCCCGGCAGGAAGCTCTTGAGGGTCAGAAATGTTGCCGTGAGACTTCCATCGACGGATGAGTGCCACTCTTGCTCAGTGATGTCCTCGAAGGGGCCGGGCATCACCCGGCCACCGGCGGCGTTCGCGACCAGAACGTCGACCGGCCCCAGCTCTTTCTCAATTTGTTGCCGCATGCCCTCGATGTCAGAGAAGCTCGTTACGTCGCCGGTGACCTCGATCGCTTTCCCACCGTCCTGTTCGATCTCTGATCGCACCGCAGCCATCGCGGCGCGGTCTCTACCGTGGACTGCGACTCGTGCGCCTTCACGCGCAAATTGTTTGGCGATAGCAGCGCCAATCCCGCGCGAGCTGCCGGTGACCAGCGCTACCTTGCCGTCGAGAGCATTGCCGGCGATGCGTGTCATGAGATCAGCACCTCAAAGGGTTGACTCGAGTACCAACAGCCCAACATTAGCGGGATAGTTGAGGAACTTCAACTATCTAATGGATAGAACTGTGTTTAGGCTTGAACCAAGCCTGGCTTGGCTGGTAGTTTTGAGGCCATGCCCAGGGACAAAGCTGCACTGGCGGCGGATGTGTGGAAACGCATGTTCGACTTCTTCATGAGCACGGGACTCAGGCGCAGTCGCGTGTTGGCCCGAATGGGGCTGACGCCGAACGACGCGCGTGCCTTGAGTGCGTTAGACGTCCCGGGTGGTAGAACGATGCGATCTCTGTCGGATGAGTGGGGGTGCGACGCATCCAATGCCACCTGGATAGTCGACCGGCTGGAAAAAAGGGGATTCGCCGAGCGAAGGGCGATGGCTGGAGACAGACGTGTGAAGCTGGTGGTGTTGACGGCGGCCGGTACGAAGGCGCGGCAGAAGCTTCTCGAAGGAATGTACGAGGCTCCGGCCGAACTGGTGGCGCTGCCCCGCGCGTCCCTCGAGGTGCTGCGGAATGCCCTTCCACCTGCGGTCGACAACCGGGACAATAGAGCATGACCAGCGACTCATCCGGGTCTGAGACTGTCGAGTGGCGAATCAAGGTCGGTGGGGAGGAGACGTCAGCGATCTACGAGCCCGCGTTGAACGGTGCGCAAGGCAAGAGCTGCTTCGTGTGTGCCCACGGTGCCGGCGGAAACATGAACGATCGCGGACTCCTTCAGACCGCACAAACCCTCCGCTCGCGCGGACTCGACGTCGTGCGCTTCAACTTTCTGTACAAGGAGAAGAAGTCGGGGCGGCCCGATCCGATGCCACGCCTCAAGGAAACCCTTGCGGCTGTCGTCGCTCGCGTCCGCGAGGAGATCAAGCCGAAAAAGCTGATAATCGGCGGACGATCGATGGGTGGACGAGCGGCGTCGATGCTCGCCGCGGAAGGATATGCCTGCGACGGGCTCCTGCTGCTCGCGTATCCGTTGCATCCGCCAGGCAAACCCGACCAGCTCCGCGATGCGCATTTACCGGCCATCAAGGTGCCGGTCATATGCTTCAACGGCACCCGCGATGTTTTCTGCACTCAGGACCTCATGATCGGCGCTCTCAAGAATGTGAAGACCGACTGGAAGATGCATTGGGTGGAAGGCGCGGATCACAGCTTCCACGTTCTCAAGTCGTCGGGTAGAACCGACGCGGAAGTTCTCGCCGAAATCGGTAATGCGACGGAGGTCTGGGTGACCCGGCGGGTTCATGGCTGACGCCGCGGTGCTGAAAGAGCCGGCTTCAGTTCCCGGGCGGCGGAAGTACGACCGGTCGATTGTCGAGGGTCCGCTGGGGCCGGCAGTTTGGAAGCTGGCCTGGCCGACCATGCTCACCAACATGATCGGTGGACTTCAGGGCATGGTCGACCAGGCGATGGTCGGAAATCTGATTGGCTACAAGGCCAATGCAGCGATTGGCGTCAGCTCCCAGATCTGGATCATAGTCATCATTTTCATATCGTCGCTGTTCACCGGGATGAGTGTTCTCGTCTCGCGATTCGCCGGCGCGGGCGATCACGACAAAGTGGATCGCACCGTCTATCAGGCATTCATTGCAGCGCTCGGGCTCTCGCTTCTCATGGGTCCGATCGGATACTTCGCGTCGCCCGCGTTGCTCGACTTCGTGAATGCTGCGCCTGCGGTCAAGGCGGAAGCGCTGCCGTTCATCCGAATCATGTTTCTGTTCAGCAGTGGAATGCTGGTGTTCTTCATGCTGAGCGGTGCGCTCCGGTCAGCGGGTGACGCCCGCACTCCGATGATACTTGGCGTCAGCATGACGATTCTGAACATCGTGTTGAACGTCATTCTCATTCGGGGACTCGGTCCCATCCCCGCATTCGGAACCAAAGGGGCTGCGATGGGGACGTGTTTCGCCGCGGGACTCGTCGCGGTTTACTCGATATGGAAGCTCTTTCACGGCGGGTGGGTGGTGTCGTTTCCACGCGGTCGGGGCTGGGGTCCGGATTGGGATATCATCCGATCGTTGTTCCGATTCGGCCTTCCCACCGGCATCCAGGGAATCGCGATGAACATCGGTGGTGTGCTGATGATGTCTTTCGTCGGGTCGCTCCCGCAGAGTGCCGCAGCGCAGGCGGCATTCACTGTCAGCTACAGCCAGCTGTTCTCGTTCATCACGTGGACATCGGTGGGTCTGATGGGTGCTTCGGCGGCGATCGCCGGACAGAATCTCGGCGCGGGCAAACCTGACCGCGCGATCGCGGGGGTGAAGGTCGCTGCGGGGATCGGGCTGACAACGGCCGCGATACTCGGAGCCGTGTTCTTCATCTTTCCGCGCCCGCTTCTAGCCATCTTCGGAATGCACGGGGGCCTGGTCGTGGACCTGGGCGTTCAGCTGCTGCGCGTGCTCTCCTTGTCCGGACTCTTTGTCACCGTCGCACTGACCTACACGGGAGGACTTCAGGGTACCGGCGACACCAAGAGCCCACTTTATATCTCGATCATCTCGCAGGTAATCGTTCCACTGGGTATCTGCTTCATCATCCAGCGGACGAGCAGGCTCGATCCGATCGACATCTGGATTGCGATACTGGCGGGCCACGCGACGCGGTGCGCACTGAGTGTGCTGCGATTCAATCAGGGCAGATGGCGGGCTATCGCTGTCGACATTGGCGGTGCGCGCGCATAGCGGGCATCGATGACGACCGGTTAATGCGGATGCTTCGGAAGAAGCGCGAATGCTTCTGATCCGATCTGTGTGGCGTTTGAGCGCCGTTCGCAGGTGCCGTGTTGTTTTTTGTTTTTCGTAGGAAGAGATCAACGAGGCGGTCCGAAGCATCCGGGAGGGGCTGTTCCCAATAAAAACCCAGCCGGCCAAGCGGAGCCGTAACGCCCATGGGAACTGATCAGAAGCATTCGCGCTTCTTCCGAAGCATCCGCATTAACCGTTTGTCATCGATGCCAGTGAGCCCACACGGATCAGGAGGATCAATGCTCGGAGACTACGATGTCCTTGCCACGATCGCGGTGAAAAATCTGGCGACAGCCAGGAAATTCTACGAAGGCAAGCTCGGTTTAAAAGAAGTCCACGCCGAGGGCGACCAGGCGGTGACGTTCCAGAGCGGAAACTCCCAGCTACTCGTCTATCAGTCGCAGTTTGCCGGAACCAACAAGGCGACCGCTGTCACGTGGATGGTCAAGAGATTGGAGAGCCTGGTGAAGGATCTCAGGGCGAAAGGCATTTCGTTCGAGCACTACGACATGCCAGGGGTTACGCTGAAAGGCGACATACACGTCGCTGGCAAGCTCAAGAACGCGTGGTTCAAGGACCCCGACGGAAACGTCCTCGCGCTGGTCGAGTAGTGACCAGCGCGAGAATCGTGTCCGCTACGGCTTGGTAACGGTCAGGCCGCTGACCAAACCTTCCGTGTTGTGCGAGAAGCGGATTCCGTAGACACCGTCTGTCGACTTGAGCTTTCCGGGACCGACGACGTCTGACTTGTTGTAGGTGCCGACCACTGTTCCGTTCACGGCGCACGATACCTTGTCGCCCTTCACCGAGACGGCGATGTCCTGCGATACCGGAGCCCCCGGAGCGCTCGCCTTATGCACGGCTGCATTTGGTTCTCCGCGTCCATTCATCTGGAAGGGCGCTGGCCCGAAGCCGCGCACGATGAAGTTGCCGGTCCCGTAAGCGGCGCAGTACAAATAGCTCTGGTTCGCCGTTCCCATGTCATTGCCGCCGATGAAGATTCCATACGGGTGCGGATGATCGTTCTTGTTCATGTACTTCGGCTCGGTGAAGCTAGCCTTGACCGTGTAGTCACCGCTGGCCGTGTTGGACGGATTCCAGTACGCGACCGCAGGCCCGGTCGTGACGTGAAGCGAGCTGCCATCGTTCGCCAGCTTGGCGCCCGCGAGAGTCTGACCGCGCTTGGCTTCGTTCGGATCGATCTGGCCAGACCAACCGGTGACTGAAATTCCTCCGTCGGCAACCTGGTGTGAAGCTTCGTTTTGAGCTTTGCTGGAGCAGGCAACGGAGAGGAGTGCTGCGACTGGAAGTAGAGAGATGTAGATGCGGCGCATGGCTGGTACCTCGGTACGTGACGGCGTTCGTTGGATCGGTTTGACAGGCAAAAATATACGGGTGCGCGCACGTGGCGGGGGAAGACGCCGGGGTTTACGCGTCATTTACACGCAACAAAAAATCGGAGGAGCCTCTGGGCCCCTCCGATTTTCACCGTTCAAGAGAAAAGCGACGTCAGGCAATCGTCGACAGCGAGTCGAATTTGAATGTCTCGACTGTCGGTTTTCCCGACATCACCGGACGAAGCGCCTTGTCCAGCTGCGGATATATAGCGGATTCGTACTTACGTGCTGAATCCATGTCGTTCCAGACGCTGATCGCGAGGACGTGCTGGTCCTGCACCAGGAGAAGCTCGTCCCTGAAGCCGTCCTGCTTCTTCAGGATTGGAAGGACCTCGTTTCTGAACAACGTATGAAACTGTTCGTTCTTCTCGGGAGCGATTTCGAAGCGAACGCTCCGCGCGATCTGTCCGTTGCCGTTCTTCGTATTGGTGGTCTGCCTGGTGTTCTGGTTGAGGGTCTGCATTTGAGGAAATCTCCAGCACCCCGTCTGATTCGCCCTTTCCCGCGTGCGAGGCTTCATCGCGGGTGGGTTGGCGCCGATTGACTCAGACGCTCGATCCAGTCTCTAATAGTATCTTGGAGTATAACCCATCGATGGTCGTAAGTGTTGATTCCGCATTAGTTTACGCGTAAGTCGCGGCGCCATCGGAGCTTACCTGATGAGACTGATTTTGGCGATGTCCCCGACAGGCCCTTAACGGAAAAAGTCTCAGACCGCGGGAAGGACGCTATCTTCCCGCGCGAAGTCGATGAACCCTCGGACGGGGTCGGCCGTCAACAGCACGACGGCCGCCTCGTCCCCAACGCCCAGGCCGCGTCGTCCGCGAACGAGTCGGCCCTCGATCCCTTCCGGGGCTGTCTTCACCCACGTGGCCTTCTTCGAAATCCCGGTCACCACCACGCGAAAGCTCTCGCCGACTCGATTTCGGAGCGCGAGAGCAGAAGCGCGCTTGCGCGCCTCACGATCCATTTTTGCCGGTTCTACGCCTTGGGTGTACTCAAAGTCGATGAAGCCGTGAACGCTGTCCGTGTTGACCAGTTTCACCTGAACCTTCATCCCGACCGTCAGCGACTTGTAACCCCGCACCACCCGACCCTCGGCTGAACCATCCAGCAACCGGACATACGTGCCGCTCTCGGACACGCCGGTGACCTCGGCCTCGAACGTCTGCCCGATTCGGGAGCGCAGCTTGTCGGCCTCGGCCTTCTTGCGGCGACTGCGTTCGAGCTTGCGCGACACGCCTTCGGTCTCGTGCGCAAAATCGATGTATCCGCGCGCGGGATCAGCGACCACGAGCTTGAGGCGCACTGTGTCGCCGACATCGAGGCCGCGTCCGCCGCGCACGATGCGACCTTCTACGGGCGGGCTTAACACGCGCGCGTACGTCCCCTTCGGGGATGCAGCTGTCACGATCGCTGAGAAATTCTCTCCGACCCGTTCGGCCAACATCGAAGCGCCGGCAACTTTACGCATCGTGCGCTCGACTTTCCGCGCTGCCTCGCCCCGCTCGGTGCAGCGGCTCGCAATGTCGGTGAGCTCCTGATCAGAATATGGCGGCGGTCCTCCTGACGTCACCGCGCGCAACATTCGTTGTGTGACGAGATCCGCGAACCGGCGATTGGGCGCCGTGGAATGCACATAGTCTGCGACCGCCAGTCCGAAATGGCCGGTTTCCCGGCGATCGCCGAGTCGGCGCTCGAGGACGTAGATGCCGGGGCCGAGGAGCTTGACGACGGACAGCGACAGATCCGCGTAATGATCGGGATCGGCCGCGCGGCGGCGCGCGAGAAACCCGGCGAGGGCGACGTTGTCGGGTTTCTCGGGGAGTTTCTCACCGACGTCTGCAGCCAGGGCAACGATGCGGTCCCATCGTTTGGGCTCGCGAACGACGCGACGCAGCGAAGGCGAGCCGCGATCGAGCAGATAGGTAGCGACGGATCTGTTCGCGGCTACCATGAAATCCTCGATGATGTCCCGGGCGCGATTGCGGGTGACAATCTCCAGGTCCACGACTTTTCCATTCGCGATCACGGGTCTGGCTTCGACGCTCTCGAAGTCGAGCGCACCGGCAACGCTCCGCGCGCGGCGCAGGAGCTGGGCTGCCTCATCCTGAATGCGGAACTGCTCCTGCAGCGCGGAGGACGCGGCGATCGCGGGTGGTTCCGGCCCTTTGCCCTCGAGCCAGGAACCGACGGACTCGTAAGTGAGCTTCGCTTGGTTGCGCACCAGCGCGCGGTACACGGACGCCTTGGCGAGAGCTCCATCGGGACCGACGTCGAACTCGACGACGACGGCCAGACGGTCCTCGGCTTCATTCAACGACGAGAGATCGCACGAGAGCCTATCGGGGAGCATCGGGAAAGTCGCAACGCCGGTGTATACGGAAGTCGTGTTCTTAGCGGCGTGCTCGTCGGCGGCGGAGCCGAGGTGGACGAGCGTATCGACGTCGGCAACACCGATGCGGACTCGGATAGCACCACCCTCGATGCGCTCAGCGACCTCGATCTGATCGAGGTCCCTGGATTCCCGGTTGTCTATGGACGACCACGGCAGGCCGCGCAGGTCCCGCACGTCCGGGGGCAGCGGATCGTCGGAGGGATCGTCGAGTGAACGAACCTCCGACATCACGGCGGGCGAGAATTCGGGCTCGAATCCGTTCTTCACCATCGCGGCGACGGCTGCGCTTCTGAGCGTTTGCGCTTGAGGTGGATTCGTCATTCGACCGTGTTAACGCAATTTGTACTCCCGCTCGTCTGGCCACCGTGTCGCCTTTATGGCCTGTCTTGGCGGACTCTAACCTTCGTATTTGAAGGAAACCTTGATCTTCGCGCGGTAGCTCTCGACTTTGCCGTCCTTGATGGCCATGTCGAGCAGGCAGACTTCGGCTACCCGCAGATCGCGCAACGTTTTTGAGGCACGCTTGATCGCGGCCGCCGCTGCTTTTTCCCAGGACTCGGTGCTTGTTCCTACGAGCTCGATGACTTTGTAGACGCTTTCCGCCATGTGCATACCCTCGTGTTGCCGCGGTGGTCGTTCTATTTTGGGATAATCGGAACGAATAGAGTTGCAGAGCCTTTGCGAGCGTTGCAAGGGCGGCATCCCTATTTCCGGGCGAACACCTCACTCCAACGAATCCGACCGGTCAGCTGCATTGCCGCGAACAGGGTGAGAACCGAGCCGATTGTGATCGCGAGGCCTGTGAATCCCTTGAAGAAGAAAGCGTAGGAGAAGAGCACGAGATAGATGAATTGCGCGAGCGCCGCTTCACGGAACGCGAAGCGCGGGCCGACCACGAGGCGGAGATAGCTCACGACGAGCGCGATCGACACGGCTGACGCGATCAGAAAGGCCAGGTGGATGGAGATGTGATCCACGAGATACGCCATGAGCAAATGGAAGGAGAAGAACGCCGCGGCCAGAAAGGCGTAGTTCATCGGGTGAAGATCTATTCCGCGGATAGTCGTGATGATGAACATCACGGCGAAGAAGAAGAGCAGGGAAATCGGAGCAAAGAACGCGATCTGTCCCGCGAGCGGTCCCGGCTGAAGCTTTTCGGGCATTGCCATCCCGATCTGGAAGCCGGAAAGAAGGTTCGCGTACTTCCACTGAAGCTTCCAGCCATCGCCGTCTCTCTGTTTTGCGGTAGCGGAGAGAGTGTTTTCCGGGAAGTCGATGTCGTCGAAGTTGGTGTGCATGATCAGATCGAAGTCACGAACCGACGCGACGTCCTGTCCGAGAACGTACCGCCAGTCGTTCAAACCCTGCGACTTGTAACCGACTGACAGAGTGGCGCTGTCACCGTTGGGGACGCGCGCGGTGGTCACGATCGCCTGGTTCTTGATCTCGTAGGCCGCCGGAGTCCCGTTCAGCGTCACTCGCAGGTTGTCATAGACGGCCTGCGCGGCCGGAAGCGGGAACTCGAACGCGACCGAGTCCGAGGGAGTCATGTTCCGAAACTTGAAAGCTCCGTCGAAGGTCACGGCGTAGGTGCTGTACCAGAGCAGTCCCTTCTGGCGGTAGTCGAGGACGAAACCGACCGCCGCGCGCGTCTGGTCGAGGGAAAGCGGTACGCGTACACGCACGATCTCGGTTCTGCTTGGCGTCGCTGTACCGGTCGGTCGTGGTTCGAGGCGAGCCGGAGAACGTGTGGGCACCGGAGCCGATTGATCGGATCCGCTAACGGTGCGAGTCTCAGTGCGCTCCGTATAAGCCGTGGGGGCCTGCTGCGCCTGACTCGTTCCCCATGTTGATCCGACGCGGTCCCGGAGATGCTGATCGGAGCCCTGCGTGCGCGAGAAGATCGTGCCGCCGAGTATGATCCAGGCGATCGTGGTGCAGGCGAAGATGAAGGCGAT
>JAXDME010000246.1:0-4334 GCA_034666285.1 Gemmatimonadaceae bacterium
CGAAAGGGATCGCGCAGAGAGCCGGCGTCACCCAGCACCGCGTGATCGACATCGATCTCACCGTATTTGGAGGCTCGGCGCTCACCGCAGAGACGCCAGTGCCGAAGGATCGCGATCTCTCGGGCCCGCAGCTCCAGGGGAGTGAGATTCCAATCACCTACGTACCGGCCCGGAACACGATTTTTCTCTCCTACGCGCTGGCGTTCGCGGAAGTCGTCGGGGCCACGAACATCTTCATCGGCGTCAACGCGCTCGACTACAGCGGCTACCCGGATTGCAGGCCGGAATACATTCGCGCGTTCGAAGAGATGGCAAATCTCGCCACTCGCGCCGGTGTCGAAGGCACCACGCGACTCACGATTCGCACTCCGCTAATTTCGCTGACCAAGTCTGCGATCATCCAGCTGGGGGCATCACTGGGCGTTGACTACTCCACTACCAGGAGCTGCTACGATCCCGCCCCGAATGGTGACGCATGCGGCAGATGCGACGCCTGCCAGCTGCGGCTAAAAGGGTTCGCTGAAGCGGGACTAGAGGACCCGATCAAGTATTCCGCCGCAACCCGTGCTCGACGTGCCCGCAAGGCGGTGCGATGACGTACACCGTGAAGGAGATTTTTTATACCCTTCAGGGGGAAGGGGCGCAGAGCGGCAGAGCAGCGGTTTTTTGCCGCTTCTCCGGATGTAATCTGTGGTCGGGGCGCGAGGAAGACCGATCGCGGGCGGTATGTCAGTTCTGCGATACCGATTTCGTGGGCACCGGACCCGATGGCGGCAGGTTCGCCAGCGCGAACGACCTTGCCGATGCAATCGATCGGTGCTGGAGAGGCGCATTCCATGACGCTCCTCGCGCCGGAAGGAAGTACGTGGTCTGCACCGGCGGCGAGCCGCTGCTTCAGCTCGACGAAGATCTGATCGACGCGCTCCACCACCGCGGCTTCGAGGTGGCGGTCGAGACCAACGGAACGCGGCCGGCCCCTGCCTCCCTCGATTGGATATGCGTCAGCCCGAAAGCTGGAGCGCCGTTCGTGCAAACGAGCGGGAGCGAGCTCAAGCTCGTCTATCCCCAGGAGGATGCCCCTCCCGAGACGTTCGTGCGACTCGATTTCCAGCACTTCTACCTTCAGCCGATGGACGGCCCGGACATCGCCCTCAACACCGAGCGTGCGATCGAGTACTGCCTGCAGAATCCAACCTGGCGCCTGAGCATTCAGACACACAAGCTCGTCGGGATCAGGTAGTAGTCAGGGTCGCATCGCGGGGCCCAGCGCGCTCTTTCGCGGGGTCTTCCTCACCTTTGCCCGACTCTCGAATAGCTCGAGATACTTGATTCCAGAGCCGGTATTAAAGAGCACGATTTTCTCGTCCGCCTTCACATCGCCGCGCTCCAGCAGCTTACGAACTGCCGGCACACATGCTCCGCCCTCTGGAGAGGCGAAGATTCCTTCGTTGCGCGCCATTTCCTTCGCCCCCGCAATCAGCTCCTCGTCAGTCACGGTGAGGGCTGTTCCGCCCGACTCGCGAATTGCGTCGAGGATCAGAAAATCACCGATGGCCTTCGGGACACGAAGACCCGACGCCACAGTCGCAGCGTTCTCGAATTCCTCGGCGAATCGCTCGCCCTTTTCGAATGCGCGCACGATCGGCGCGCAACCCGCTGCCTGCACCGAAATCATTCGCGGCCGTTTGTCGCCGATCCAACCGAGCTGCTGCAGCTCGTCGAATGCTTTCCACATTCCGACGAGTCCCGTCCCCCCGCCGGTAGGATAGATGATCACATCGGGCAGCGTCCACGACAATTGTTCCGCGATCTCGTAACCGAGAGTTTTCTTTCCTTCTAAGCGGTAAGGCTCTTTGAGTGTAGACACCTCGAACCAACCCTCGCTTTCCTTCAGGCGCGCGACTTCCGCTCCGCAATCCGTGATGAGGCCGTCCATAAGTCTGACGTGAGCGCCAGCTACCTCGCATTCGATGATGTTGGCGCGGGGTGTGTCGCTCGGCATCACGAGATAGGCGCCGATACGAGCGTGCGCGCAGTACGCGGCGAGGGCTCCCGCGGCATTTCCGGCGGAAGGCGCTGCCATTTTCTTGACCCCGAGCTCTTTCGCCATCGAAACGGCCACCGACATTCCGCGCGCCTTGAAGCTCTGGGTAGGATTGAGCGATTCGTCCTTGATGTAAAGCTCGGTAAGCCCGAGGGATTCTCCCAGCGTTTTGGCGTGGACAAGAGGGGTCCCGCCTTCGCCGAGGGTGACGATGTTGTCCTCGCGGCGAACGGGAAGCAGCTCCCGGTAGCGCCAGATATCCGATCTGCGCGCGAAGAGCGACTGACGCGTCATGAACTTTGCAATGCGCTTCAGGTCATAACGCACCAGCAGGGGCTTGCCACACTCCGTACAGACGTTGTGGAGGCGCCGAGCTTCGTATTCACGATGACAAGAGGAGCACTCGAGATTCTTTACGTGCATTCAGAAGTCGCTTCGGAGCGGAAGGAGTGGGCGGGCCGATGCGCGCGCTATAGCTTTACGAAAAGTTACATGCGCCTCCAACCCTTCGCCGCAGGGATGCCATCCCGATCCATCGCCTCCTCTCCGGGCTGCGCCTCGTTGGGGCACTCTTGATCGCAACACTGGTACCGCTTCTGATCGATCTCCGCGTCCGCCGCTCGAACCGCAGCCCCAAATAGATGTACGTCGGACACGTTGGCGCCGCCCTTGGCGCGAAGCGCGCGCGCAGGAGCATCGGCCTGCTCGTTCTCTTGATCGCGACATACGTCCCCGATTGGGTGGACACCGGACTCTGCCTCGCGGGGGCTTTCAATCCGCAGGAAATGCTTTCGCATTCCATCATCGCGGTGGCGCTGTTCGCTTTGCTCGGGTTCGCGACGTACGGAGGTGTGACGCGCGACTGGCGATCCGCGCTCGTTGTTGCGGCAGTCATACTTTCGCACATGCTCCTCGACTGGATCACCGGCTACAAGCCGACGTGGCCCGGCGGCCCGATGATCGGTCTCGAGCTTTACGACCACCCCATCGCGGACTTTATCGCGGAGGCGGCGGTGATCGCGATCGGAGCGCTCCTCTATGCGCGAACGCTTCCGCCACGAAAGCGGCCGTGGCTGGACGTTTCCGTGATGCTTGGCATTCTGCTGCTGCTACAGTTGGCGGTCGACATCGCGAGACTGCTCATGAAGAGTCTGCCCAAATGCTAATGCTCTCGGCGTCTCGATCGGGACACTCGGCCCGGATCCACAAGACTGAAGCCGGGAGCAGTCAGCATATTAGCCTGGAGCTTTTGAGCTTTCGTACACACGTTCGACATTCCTGCAGACCATCTCGCGACATTGCAGGACGAGATTCCTAGATCCTGGTAGCGTACTCCAACCACGAAACGCCCAATCACTTCCGAATCAATGACAGACTCCACCGCTCTTCCCCCTCGCTTGGTCACTCTCGCGCTGGTGCACGAGTACACCGCCAGCGAGTCGCTGCGAAAGCACATGCTCTCGGTCGAGGCGGCCATGCGCGCATACGCCGGCAAATTCGGTGAGGACGAAGAGCGCTGGGGAACGGCGGGACTCGTTCACGACTTCGACTACGAGCGGTTTCCCAACAACGCCCACTCGCCAACCGCCGAGCATCCGTCCGAAGGTGTGCGGATCCTGAGGGGCAAGGGTTACCCCGAGGACATCCTTCAGGCGATCCTCGGACACGCGCACTACACGAACACTCCGCGTGAATCGCAGATGGCGAAAACGCTCTTCGCGGTCGACGAGCTGACGGGCCTCATCACAGCGACGGCGCTGGTGCGCCCCAGTAAGAGCGTTCACGAAGTGGACGCGAAGTCGGTGCGAAAGAAGATGAAGGACAAAGCGTTCGCGCGCGGCGTGAGCCGCGAGGATGTGATCAACGGCGCCCAGGAGCTGGGCGTCGACCTCGACGAGCACATCACCTTCGTAATCGCCGCCATGCAGGCCCGTTCGGCCGAGCTGGGCCTCTCGGGTTCATAACACCCAAGTAGAAGCATGATCGAAGTTGGCGCGAGGCGAAGCACCGCGTGAGCTTCAATCGCTCACGTCGAAGCGAGACTTCCGGGCAGTTCGAGATCATGCCCGAGGGAAGGAGGCCGGGGGTCCTGCGTAGCGAGTTTGGGACCGAGGGAGGAAAGAAAGGGCGCCGCGACAAGCGCGGCGCCCTTTCTTTGCTCCGGACAGAGTTACTCGCCTAGCAGGACCCCCGGGCCGACTGACCCCGCAAGAATCTCACAGGCCCACGGCTAACTCACTCCATTGCGAATTCACGATTGAAGATCACGTCAAACGCGAAGCTCTTGGGT
>JAXDME010000247.1:0-5167 GCA_034666285.1 Gemmatimonadaceae bacterium
CGCGTCCCTCAATGCGACCTGGCGCCAACACCTGGCACAAGTGCCCGTGCCGTCGGATCCCCTCGAGCGGGCAGCGGGGAAGGACTTTCCGGTTTGGGCAAAATGGTCGGGGGTGGCCGCTACTCCGAAGCCGATCGCGTGGTACGAAGGTGTCGTGAACACGATCGTGATGCCGTTATACGCCGGCAAGACCGTCAATGCGACGATCAACACGGTTCGCGGGCCGATTCGGCTGGAGCTTTTTGGAACTGAGGCGCCCATCACGGTCTGGAATTTCCTTTCGCTGGCACGCTCCGGTTACTATCGCAATACGCGCTTCCATCGCGTCGTTCCAAACTTTGTCGCGCAGGACGGAGATCCGCGTGACGATGGCAACGGTGGCCCGGGATACGCCATACGCGACGAGATGAACCGCCATCGCTATGAGCGTGGCGCCGTTGGGATGGCGCTCTCCGGGCCTGATACAGGCGGAAGCCAGTATTTCGTCACCCACTCTCCGCAACCGCATCTGGATGGCCATTACACAGTTTTCGGTCGCGTGATACGAGGATTTGATGTGCTGGACAAGATCGTTCAGGGCGACCTGATTACGAAGGTCGACCCACAATGAGAAGATTCCTCTTCGTTGTCGTCCTCCTCGCAGCTTGCACTCCTTCAGCGGCTCCGCTCAAGGGCGTGCTCTCGCCAGATCGCGCCCTGCCATCGATCACCCTGCCGAATGGACATCGACACCTCGTGTTCAGGTGGGATTACCAGGAAGGTGACATCGCTGCACGCGGCGACGGATCCATCCGCACGGCCGCTCCTGACAGTGCGCGTCTCGATTTCTTCCTCGGCGGTGGACTCGGGGCGGGCGGTGCGATTCTGATTGGAGACTCATTGCGCACACCGCACGCAAACCTTGCACGTCGCTACATACCACCGGCGCCACTCATGTGGGCAGCTCTCGGTCGCTTGGCGATTCCGCCGCTTCCGGATACGGTCGTACGGGTGGATGGGGAGCTTACTCGAGCGGATATCGGGCGTCCACTACAATGGAGAGTTGCTATCAAAGGAGACACGCTGATCGAGCTCGATCACGTGTCGGATGGAAAGATCACGGAAAGCCTCACGCGTGGAGCGAATGGAACCATGACATTTCAGGCACCCGGAGCTCGCCGTACCCTTCAGCTCACTATCGTTCGGGAGGAACCTGGATCTTTCGATGCGTCGATTTGGAGCTTATAGTCTTGTTCTGGTGTTGCTGACTGCCTGCATCCCGTACGGCTTCACGGGCGGCGGGCTGCCCTCTCATATAAGGACGGTCGCCATCGTTCCGTTCGATAACCAGACCGCAACGTCAGAACTTCCGCGCGAGCTCACAGACGCGCTCAGAACCCGGCTCCATGACCGGCTCGGCCTTCGCGACGCCTCCGAGGCGAAAGCCAATGCAATCGTTCGCGGAACGATCCAGCGATACGAGACCGATATTCCGATCGCCTACAGCGCCAACAACAAGCAGACGACCACGGCGCGCCGACAGCTCGAGCTAGTGGTCGACATCGAGATGATCGATCAGGTGACAGGGAAGACGCTCTGGCAGCGGAAAGGACTTCTCGCCCAGGGTACGTATGAAGAGCGCGGCGAGGCGACGGGAAGAAAGGACGCGATAGACCGCATCGTGAACGACGTCATCGAAGGAGCACAGTCGCAGTGGTAGCCCGCCGCGGGGCGACCCGGCTGGGTTGCCTTATCCCTCTGCTCATTCTCGCGGTCGGCGTTTATTTCGCGATCGACTTCGGTCAGGTTTATTTCCGTGCGTATCAGTTCAAGGATGCGATGGGATCGGAAGCGCGATTCGCCACCACTCTAACCGACGACGCTATCACGCGTCATCTCACTGCCCTCGCCGATTCGCTTCAGCTTCCTCCTGGCGCGGAGCTCATTACCATAGTGCGCTCGCCCAGAACCATCAGCATCTCGAGCGACTACGACGAGGTGATCAAGCTCCCGATGAAAAAGGAGCAGGTCATCCATTTCCACCCCGAGGCGTCGGCTTCACTCCAGTGAGCGAACTCTGAAGGCTCGGAATCCCGCGACGAAAGTTGCAACGTGGGAAGAGGCGAAGCGGTGGAGAGCCGGACGAAGGGATCGAGTCGCGTTCACCAACGGCGTCTTCGACCTGCTTCATCCCGGCCACATTGACCTCCTGTTCGCGGCAAGAGAAACCGCGGATGCGCTCATCGTCGGCATCAACAGCGACGCGTCGGTCCGCCGACTCAAAGGGCCGGAAAGGCCAGTGCGGAGCGAGAGCGAGCGAGTTTACGTTCTTGCCGGTGTCGAAGCCGTCGATCTCGTCGTAGTGTTCGCTGAGGATACACCGCTCGAGCTCGTGAAGCTGCTCGAGCCGGACGTCATCGTGAAGGGCGGAGATTATACGGAGGCCACGATCGTTGGCGCCTCCGAAGTAAAAAGTCGCGGTGGCCGCGTAGTCGTCGTGCCACTCACACCAGGTCAATCAACGACCGCCATCATAGGAAAGCTCGGTGAAAGCAAGTAGTCCAGTACGGAATGGGCGCAGCGCCTCACAGCTGCGCGCAATCACATTCGAGCGCGGCGTGGCTCCCTACGCGGAAGGCTCGTGCCTCATCGAGTTCGGATTCACGCGGGTACTGTGTACGGCGTCGGTCGAAGAAGGCGTTCCCGCTTGGCGGCGCGGAAAGGGCGAGGGCTGGCTCACCGCGGAGTATGCAATGCTTCCGCGTGCGACGCGCACCCGAACGTCGCGAGAGCGTGCGCAACTCGGGGGACGCACTCAGGAGATTCAGCGGCTGATCGGTCGAAGTGTTCGCGCGATGCTCAACGATTTCAAGTTCGGGGAATTCACCCTGAAGCTCGATTGTGATGTGCTGGTCGCCGATGGTGGCACGCGTACCGCCGCGATAACCGGCGCGTGCGTGGCGATCGTCGATGCGTTCGACTGGATGGTCGCCGCTGGAAAACTGCCGCACACTCCCGTCAAGCGACGGGTCGCGGCCGTGAGTGTGGGCGTGATCGGGGGTGAGCCGCGCCTGGACCTCGACTACGATGAGGATGTGACGGCCGAGGTCGATATGAACGTCGTGATGAGCAGCGAAGGAGAATTCGTGGAAGTGCAGGGAACCGGCGAGCACGGGACCTTCGATCGCTCGCAGCTCGACCAGCTGTTGGATCTGGCGATTGCCGGAATCCGGCAGCTCGATGCGGCGCAAACCAAAGCTCTATCGGAGTGAGCAAACAGGTTTTCCTTCTCGCCACCCGCAGCGCCGGTAAGCTGCGTGAGCTTCGCGAGATCTTCGCTCAGTTCGATCTCGAGGTTACCGATGTCTCGAGCCTGGGCGTTCCGGAAACGCTGGCGGAAGATCAACTCGAACGTTTCGAGACGTTCGAGGAGAACGCGGTTGCAAAGGCGCGCTATTTCTTCGACATCTCCGGCGGCATGCCGACCTTCGGCGATGATTCAGGAATGTGTGTAGACGCGTTGGGTGGCGAGCCTGGCGTTTACAGCAAGCGATGGTCCGGCAACGAAGGACTCGAGCGCGAGGCACTGGATGCGGCTAACAATGCCAAGCTCGTGTTGCGGATGGACGCAGCTCGGGGCGCGAAGGGATTCACCGACACCGCGCGCTACGTGAGCGTTGCCGCCTTCAGGGACCATTTAGGAACGGAGATGCGACGCGGAGAGATCGAAGGTCGAGTGCTCCAGAATCCGAGGGGAAGCGGCGGGTTCGGTTACGACCCGTACTTCGAGGCGCCGGATCTCGGTGGAACGTTTGCGGAGTCCACCATAGAGAACACCGCGCGCAACAGTCATCGGAGTCGCGCATTCCGTGCGTTGCTCAACGCGTTGCGCGCCAAAGGCCGGATATAGTAACTTGCGCGGACCTCGGGGCGTAGCGTAGCCCGGTATCGCGCCTGCTTTGGGAGCAGGAGGTCCCCGGTTCAAATCCGGGCGCCCCGACTGATAAGCTGAGTCCCTGCAACGCAAAGCGTTGCAGGGACTTTTTTCGTTAAAAGGGCCGGGGTGAGGTTGGGGTGAGTTTCTCAGGTTGTTATCCAGTTTTCGCCTCGTCGCTGGTCTTCCGCGAGTGCGACATCACTTCCAACTCCGTTTCTTTATGGGCCTGCTGGTAACAGTTCAAAAGGGTGCTCAAGTCGCTCCATCCGCGTCGCTATCTCCGTCCAGGCCGAAATGTCACTGCTGCTAGTGGGAAGCGCACTCGTCCAGAAATACGAAATCGCGATACAGGCACGATTCGCATTGCGACCCCTGTTGGATTCCCCCGTCGATCGTATAGCGAAGAAAAGTAAAAGTTCTTTTGGAGCAAGAGTGCTTGCCGGCGTGTTTCTTGCTACCGTGCTCCTTTGCAGGTTCTGCATTATTGCAGCGTGGGAGAATAGACGCATTGCCTCTTCAGTAAGGCGCCCGCGCGAGAAACTCTCGGACCTACGGCCGATTCAAGGAACAATCGGCCGCTCATCACGGATCTCGCACGTGATTGGAATGGCTCGCTCTTAATCTGCGGACGCTGCGCAGCCTGAGCGTGAGTGTCAAAGCGCGCCCAGTTGCCGGCTCCTGATCGCCGGCCCATCTCGCTTCGCGCCGAAAAAACCAACAACTGAAAATGCCAAAGGGAATTGACTCAGTGCGGAATTCCGCGCCCGGCTCACTTCGGCCCTTGGCTCGTCGAAAATCACCAGAACTCAAGGAGTTCCACCGTGTACGCACGCAATCTTCCAATTAATCTAGCCCGGGCACTCACTCCGCTCAGATTTGCCGCAGGTGCCCTCGTCGCATTGGCAGCGCTGCTTTCCGCGGCGTGCAGCGAACCGACCGCCCCCAACAATTCGCCAGCCCACGTCTCACGCTCGAGCGGCGACTTGTCGCCCGCGGCGTCGAATTTCCTTGTACTCGGCAACACCGCGGTGACCTGCACCGACGGAACAATCGCCGGAGACGTCGGGACCTTCGTCGCCGCACCAACCGGCTCTGTCACGCAGACCGGTTGCCCGATTACGGGACAGCTTCGCGTGGGCGACGAAACCGCCACGCAGGCTTTCAACAACTTCCTCGGCACGTACGCGGCCCGCGCTCCGAAGCCGGAGGACGTCTGCACGACATTGACAGGCACACTCGCAGCCGTGACGC
>JAXDME010000248.1:0-9379 GCA_034666285.1 Gemmatimonadaceae bacterium
CACTGTCATCGACGGAGCCGCGAACACTGGTGGCGGAGACGCCAGCTTCATCAACCACTCCTGCGATCCGAATTGCGAGGCGGTCATCACCGGGAGGAAAATCTTCATCCACGCTTTGCGCGGAATCGAGCCCGGGGAGGAGCTCGCTTACGACTACCAGTACGAACGAACGGGCGAGAACGACGCCGAGCTCGAAAAGTTTTATCTCTGCAAGTGCGGCGCTGACAATTGTCGTGGATCCATAATGAAGCCGGCGAAGAAAAGGCGCCGTCCAAGGCGACCCGCGAGGGGACGCTCGGCGAGTCGCTAGGCTCGGGTCTGGACTTCGCGCGCGCAGTGCTTTTATTCCAGCCTGAACTCATTTCGGAGCATCTGCATGCGTCTCGTCAACCGCGCACTGGTTTTCTCCTTTGCGCTTGCGACTTCGGCTGCGGCACAGACCTCGGCCGTCCCGATCCAAACGAAGCCGCTCGATCCTGCCAATCTCGACCGATCCGTTTCGGCTTGCACTGATTTTTATCACTTCGCCAACGGTGGATGGATCAAGACCCATCCGGTTCCCGCTGCATTCGCGCGGTGGGGCAGCTTCGATGAGCTGAGCGAGAACAATCAGGCCAACCTTCTGACCATCCTCCACAACGCTGCCGCGAACGGGAACGCCCAGGCGAGCGCGGATCTCCGGAAGCTTTCGGTCTACTACGCGTCGTGCATGGACTCGGCAGGCGCCGAGCGTGCGGGTGGACAGCCAATCGGAGACGAGCTGTCGCGAATCAGCGCGATCGGCAACCGTGGTCAGGTCGAGGCCGAGATCGCACGACTCCATTCAATGGGAGTACGGGCTGTCTTCGGATTCGGCGCATCACAGGATGCCAAGAACAGTACAGCGGTCATCGCGGGCATCAATCAGGGCGGACTCTCGCTGCCGGACAGGGACTACTACCTGAATCCGGACAAGCGGTACGTCGACATCCGGGCCAATTACCTGGATCACGTTTCTCGGATGTTCCAGCTTGCGGGAGAGACTACCGGGCAGGCTGCAACCGACGCCCAGCGAGTCCTCGCGCTCGAAACTGCGTTGGCCAAACCGGCGAAAACGCGCGTCGAGCTGCGCGATCCCAACGCCAATTATCACAAGATGACCGTGGCAGAAGTCGCGCAGGTCGCGCCCGGCTTCAATTGGCCTACGTTTTACTCTGGTGAGGGAAGAAGCGACATCACCACCGTAGACGTTCAGAATCCTGTTTTCCTCAAAGTCGCAGACAGTCTGCTAAGCTCCGCGTCGCTCGACGACTGGAAGGCGTATCTCCGCTGGAACGTGATCAATTCTGCGGCACCGAGTCTGAGCTCGGCGTGCGTGAACGAGGACTTCCGGTTCGGAAGCACTCTGAGCGGCGCGAAAGAGATGTTGCCCCGCGAGAAGCGTTGCGCCCGCGCCACCGACAACGGGCTGAGAGACGCGCTCGGTCAAGCCTACGTCTCGCAGTACTTCACGCCAGCGGCCAAGCAGCGCGCGCTGGAGATGGTTCGGAATCTCGAGTCGGTGTTTCACGACCGGATCCAGACGTTGGCATGGATGAGCGACTCGACGAAGACGCAAGCGGAAACAAAGCTTGCGGCGTTTACTAACAAGATCGGCTATCCGGACAAATGGCGGGATTATTCATCCCTCACCATCCAGCCGGGTCCTTTCCTCAATAATGTGCTGGCAGTTCGGCAGTACGAGCGTCGGCGGAGCCTTTCCAGAATCGGTCAGCCCGTCGATCGCACGGAGTGGGGAATGACGCCCCCTACAGTCAACGCCTACTACAGCCCGCAGATGAACGAGATCGTGTTTCCCGCCGGCATTCTCCAGCCTCCCTTCTTCGATCCAAACGCCGACGATGCCGTCAACTACGGCGGTATGGGTGCGGTGATCGGCCATGAGATGACGCATGGCTTCGACGATCAGGGTGCGCAGTTCGATGCTCAAGGGAATCTGAGAAACTGGTGGAGCTCCGCCGATCTGGAGAAGTTCAAGCGCGGAACCGGACTCGTCGCTTCGCAGTTCGACTCGTACACAGTGCTCGACAGCGTTCATGTGAACGGAAAACTCACCCTCGGCGAAAACCTCGCCGATCTCGGCGGGCTCTCGATCTCGTATGCGGCACTCGAGAAGGCGCTCGCGGCGAAGGGACGTCCGGCCAACATCGACGGCTTTACTCCAGAGCAACGCTTTTTTCTCGCCTGGGCCCAGATATGGAGGGCGAATACGACCCCCGAGGCTGCTCGCCTGCGCATCAACACTGACCCGCATTCCCCAGGCGAGTGGAGGACGAACGGTCCAATTTCGAACATGCCGCAGTTTGCGGCTGCTTTTGGCTGCAAGCCGGGGGACGCGATGGTGCGGCCGGAAGCGGTGAGGCCGGTCATCTGGTAGCTGGAGAGTTTGTTCAACTCTTCTCGCAGTTGAAATGGGGCGCCGGCTCTGCCGGCGCCCCATTTTTATGGGACAAAGTGGCGCCTGGTCGGACTCCACGACTAAGTTGCGCAGATGGCCGCGCGCACTTTTTTTTACAGAGAAACCGACCTGATTCGCGTGACGGTCCGGCCCGTTTATCTGCGCGATCACTCGGAGCCTTCACAGAGCCATTACGTTTTCGCGTATTTCGTGCGCATTGAGAACGTTGGAGAGATGGCTGCCCAGCTTCTTACGCGTCGCTGGCTTATTCACGATTCGGTTGGAGATGGCGTGGACACGGAGGTGATCGGCGAAGGGGTCGTCGGGGAACAGCCGACGATAGCCCCCGGCTCGGTGCACGAATACCAGAGCTTCTGCATCCTGAAGTCCGGCGAGGGATGGATGGAGGGCAACTACGGCCTGCTCCGCCAGGACGGAACGTCGTTCGAGGCTGCGATTCCGCGCTTCATCCTGAGCGCCAGCGAATCCACGAGTCTACCATCCTGAATCGCGCACGACAGTTGCTCATTCCCTGCCCGTGAGCCGTATTTACGATGTCTCTGTGCCGATCCGAACCGGCGGACTTGTCTATCCGGGGAACCCGGAGATAGAAATCAGCCTGCAGCAAGCCGTCGCCAAGGGCGCGGGGGCAAATGTCTCTTTTATTCGCTTCGGCTCGCACACGGGTACGCACGCCGACGCCGCCCGACACTTCTTCGACGACGGTCAAACCGTTGACACGATTCCGCTGGAACGGCTCATTGGGCAGGCCCTTCTCATCGGGTTTCCAGACGACCTTCGTGCGGTGACTGCAGCTGATCTTCAGAAGCACGACATCAATGGACATACGCGGGTCCTCCTGCGTACGCGAAACTCGGCGCTGCTGTCGCAAAAGGAATTCGTGCGGGACTACACGTATCTCGCTCCCGATGGCGCGCAGTATCTCGTGGACAACGGCGTAGAGCTTGTCGGGATCGACTACCTCTCCATCGAGCAATTCCACTCCGGCCACCACAAGACGCACCGCATTCTGCTCGAGAGATCGGTTGTCATATTGGAAGGTCTCGACCTGTCCGTTCCCGAGCCGGGAGCGTATCAGCTGATTTGCCTTCCGCTCCGTATCGAAGGCTGCGACGGTGCGCCAGCGCGCGCGGTGCTGATCGCGTGACTGAAATACGCCACATCTTCTTCGACATCGGCGGAGTCCTCGGCTCCAATGGATGGGACAAGGAGCAGCGACAACGCGCGATCGAGCGATTCGATCTCGATCCGGACGAATTTCAGTGGCGGCACGAAGAAGTCGTGGGAGAATGGGAGGAGGGCAGAATCACACTCGAGGAGTATCTCGACATCGCCATCTTTTATACCGAACGCCCGTTCTCGCGCAACGAGGTGAGGGATTTCATGTGCGCTCAGAGCGTTCCAGACGAAGCGACCATTGGAATTGCGCGCGCGCTGCAGGCGGACTCACGGTTCACCCTCATGACTCTCAACAACGAGTCGGAGGAGCTCAACATTCACCGGATAGAGTCTTTCGGGATATCCCAGATATTCGAAGCATTCCTTTCGTCGTGCTGGCTCGGCGTCCGGAAACCGATCCGCCGGTTCTACCACCGCGCGCTCGGCATCGCCCACGCGGAGCCGGCGAGCTCGCTGTTCATCGACGATCGGCAGCAGAATCTCACTCCCGCACGAGCGCTCGGCATGAACGTCATTCATTTCACATCCGCAGCACAATTGCGCTCCGAGCTGGAGCGCCTTCTCGATCTCGAACTTCCCGGAGCATAAGCAATGCGCTTGGCGATGATCGGCCTCGGCCGAATGGGTGGCAATATGTCGGAGCGGCTGATGAAGGGCGGCCACGAAGTCGTGGTCTTCGACCGAAAGCCGGAGACGAGGAAGCAGTATGTCTCGCTTGGCGCGACAGAGGTGGCGAGCGTAGGCGAGATCCCGGGCAAGCTCAAGAGTCCGCGCATCGTGTGGATCATGGTGCCAGCCGGAAAGCCCGTCGACGAAACGATCGCACTGCTGTTACCAGCCATGTCGAAAGGCGACGTGATCATCGACGGAGGCAACTCCAATTTCCACGACACGATGCGCCGAGCAGCCGAATTGCAAACCAGGGGAATCCACTTCGTCGATTCCGGCACGAGTGGCGGAATCTGGGGTCTTGCGAACGGATATTGTCTGATGATCGGAGCTTCGGAGGAGGCTTTCACGCTGTGTGAGCCCATCTTCAAGACACTCGCACCAGCGGACGGCTACGCGCGGATGGGTCCGCCCGGGTCTGGCCACTACGTCAAGATGGTTCACAACGGAATCGAGTACGGGGCGCTCCAGGCGTACGCGGAGGGATACGAAATTCTCCACGCGTCAAAGGACTTCAAGCTCGACCTGCACAGGATCGCTGCGGTGTGGAATCACGGGAGCGTCGTCCGATCGTGGCTCAACGAGCTCGCTGAGCTGGCCTTCGAGAAGGATGCCGACCTGAGCGCGCTCCGTGGTTACGTCGAGGACTCCGGGGAGGGCCGTTGGACCGTTCAGGAGGCGATCGATATCGACGTCCCCGCTCCGGTCATCACCCTCTCGCTGCTTATGCGTCTTCGCTCACGCCAACCGGACTCTTTTTCCGCAAAGGTCATCGCCGCCCTGCGAAACGAATTTGGCGGTCACGCGGTAAAGAAGACATGAAAACTCCTCAGGCGGTTCCTCTCGTTCGTGCGCGCCGGCCCGCCGGCAGTCGCGACAAGGCGGATTCGTGCACGATGGTGATCTTCGGAGCTGCCGGTGACCTGACCAAGCGAAAGTTGATCCCCGCGATCTACTATCTCGCCGAGCAGAAGCTTCTCCCCGAGAACTTCGCTCTGCTTGGCGTCGCGCGCGATGTGAACACCGACGAGGGATACCGCACCCTCATGCGCAAGGCGATGGACACGTCCGACGAAATTCATCGCGTCGACGAAGGCGTGTGGCAGTGGCTCTGCGAGCGGACCTTCTACGCCAACGGCGATTTCAGCAAGGACGAAGCGTACGCCACAATCGAGCAGCGCCTGCGTGACATCGAGTCACGTTCGCCTGCCGAGGACCGCAATCGCCTCTTCTACCTGGCGATCCCGCCGAGCGTGTTCGAGACGACCCTTACGCATCTGTGCACGAGCGGACTTGCCTGGCGAACTCACTCGTATGAAGAGCGGCCGTGGGTCCGAGTCGTGATCGAGAAACCATTTGGGCGCGACCTGGAATCTGCACGCGCGCTTAACCGACTGGTGCTGGACGAGTTCGGGGAGCACCAGATCTACCGCATCGATCACTACCTCGGCAAAGAAAGCGTACAGAACATCCTCGTCTTCCGATTTGCGAACTCGATCTTCGAGCCGCTCTGGAATCGGAACTATATCGCTCTCATACAGATCACCGCGGCGGAATCGGTCGGAGTGGAAGGACGCGGGAAGTACTACGAGGAGGCGGGTGTCCTTCGGGACATGTTCCAGAACCATCTTCTGCAGCTCCTCACGCTCGCAGCGATGGAACCGCCAAGCTCGTTCACTGGCGATGCGGTCCGCGATGAGAAAGTGAAAGTACTTCACTCCGTTCGGCCGCTGATTCAACAGTGCGAGCCCGCGGTAGTCCGCGCCCAGTACGACGACGGCAGCATTGATGGCAAATCCGTTCCTGGATACAGAAAGGAGCCGGACGTCGCCCCCGGTTCTACCACTCCGACATTCGCCGCCATGCGCATCTCGATCGATAACTGGCGCTGGACGGGCGTGCCTTTTTATCTGCGGTCGGGTAAGAGAATGGAGCGTCGCGTGTCCGAGATCGCTGTGCAATTCAAGGCGCCGCCCTTTCTTCTGTTCGGACAGAAAGCGGTCGAAGAGATGGCGCCCAGCCTCCTGACTATGCGTGTGCAGCCGAACGAGGGAATCTCTCTCCGGTTTCAGGTGAAGACTCCCGGAGCGATGCACGAGCTGACGCCGGGCCTCGAGATTACCCCCGTAGACATGGACTTCACGTACGCCGAAGCATTTGGAAATGACGCGCACCCAGCGTACGAAACGCTCCTGCTCGATTGCATGATTGGCGATCCGACTCTTTTCACGCGGAGCGACGAAGTCGAGATGGCGTGGGAGATCATCGATCCGGTGCTCCAGTACTGGGATCAGCATCCCGACGCGTCTCTTCCGACGTATCCCGCCGGAAGCTGGGGACCAAAAGAGGCTAGTGAACTATTGGATGGAGACCATACCCGTTGGCGATAGGTCAACTTCTGCTGCCGCTGATCGCGCTCATGCTTTCCTCGAGCGCCTGCCAGAATCAACAGCCCACACGAAAGGACTCCACTGCGGTTCTCGCGGGCGACACGACCAGGCACATCCTGTCGCCGGACGATCGAACCCTCGTGCTGCACGCTCGCGAGCTCGATCGCGCGGACAGCCTCGATCAAGCTCGGGCAGCGTACGAAGAAGCTGCCCGGAAGCTGCCGCAGATATCCGATTGGCTCTATTTGCGAGCGGCGGGTGTCACCGCCGATAGCGCCGCCCGGGCGGGCTATTTCGCCAAGCTTCGCACCGACGTGTCTCGCGCGCGGATTGGCTGGACCGATGCGATCGCTCGCGAGCGCACCCGCGATTTTGCGGGGGCGATTCGCGATTACACCGCTTTGGGTGCACGCTTGGACGCGCTTCGGCTCCGTGTCTCGCCACCCGCGGATGAAGCATCGAAGGCCGCCGCTCGCGACGACCTGCTCTCGTTCATTTCAACATCGAGCAACTCGGCCGACACGCGAGAGGCAATCGATCTTTTCGACAAGGTGTTCAAGACAACGACGCCGGCTGAGGAGCTCACCATCGCAAGGGCCGCGAGCAAGGCAGGTCTCCCCGATCGCGCCGCTGCCGGATTCGTGAAGTCCCTTCCAACCGGTCTTGGCGATCCCACCGATAATTTCTCGTACGGCTCGGTGCTATATCGGCTGAGACGCTTTGCCGACGCTGCCGCCCAATTCGACAGGGTTCATACTCCGCCCAAGCTTGCTGCCGCGGCTCAGTATCAGGTCGCGCGGGCACAGATTGCTCTGGGCAACACAGAAGAGGGACGCGCGACGCTGCGTCGGATCACGACCGCATATACAACGGACACGAGCTCGGCGTCGGCCCTGCTCCTTCTCGCTGATCTTGCGACCGACGACAATCGCGACCAGGACGCGCGACAGGCCCTGCTCACTTTGCTGAAGCGATTCCCGAGCGGCCGCCACGCAACGAGCGCGAGGTTCCGTGCGGGAATGATCTCTTATATCCAGGGCGACAGGAAAACCGCGGCGGCACAGCTGGACTCGCTCGTGTCGCGCGATTCCAACAGCAGTGAAGCACTCGCGGCGGGCTACTGGGCCGGCCGATCGTACGCCGCTCTCGGCGACAAGACGAAAAGCAGCGCGAGATGGCGATCGGTGATCAAACAGGACCCGCTGAGCTATTACGCGGTGATGTCCGCCAAGCGCCTGGATACGACGCTCGTCGCGAAAGAGGCGTCAGCGTCTGCATCCCCCCGCATCGCGTCGGTTGACAGTGTTTCGGGACGCGTCGCTGCCCTCAAAGATGTTGGAATGGACGTTGAAGCCGGCTTCGAGAACGACAAACTGTTCCGCGACGCCCTGGCCGATCCGAAGCGACTTATCGCTACGGCAAACGCACTCGCCGGCAGCGATCAGGCGTCACGTTCTATTGCGCTCGGCAAACGCGCGATCGACGACATCGGAGGAACTCCCGCGAACTATCGGCTTTACTTTCCGGTCCTGGAACGAGAGACCCTGATTTCCGCTTCGCGCGAAAACGGGCTGGATCCGGTTCTCGTTGCCGCACTCATAAGACAGGAATCGAATTTCAATCCCCTCGCCACTTCGCCCGTTGGAGCACGTGGACTGATGCAGCTTATGCCGGACGTCGGCCGCTCGCTCGCTGCTGCGAAGGGAATCAGCCCGTGGAGTCCCGACATCCTTTATGACCCGGCGACCAACATCAAGCTCGGGACGGCGCACCTGAGCACGTTGATGCGAAAATATCCGGAGGTCGTCAAATCGCTTGCAGCCTACAACGCTGGAGAGTCACGGGTCGTGAAATGGTCGACCAAAACGGGTGCCGCCGACCCGGAAGTATTCACAGAGCGCATTCCATTTGTCGAGACCCGCGACTACGTGCGCACGATACTCCGGAATCGTGCCTACTACCAGGCGCTCTATCCCTGGTAACCCGTATCTGGAGTTTCCACGGCCCTTCGCTGGCCCTTACGCCGTTTCATCCAGTCGAGAAGCCACGTTCCCGGCACGATGAAGAGCGGGGTCAGGAACATCCCCAGAAGTGAGTTGAGCCAGATCAACGCGATGTAGAACGCGATGAGGCCGAACGACACCCACAGCGTGCCCAACGGACCGTGCGTTTCCAAGCGGAACTCCCTCGTGAATAGGTAGATTAAAACTATCATGACAGCCGCCAGGGTTGAAGCGTCGCAACTCGAGAGCGTGGTCGGCTCCGCGCTCGCCGATTGCGCGCACGCGGTACTCGCCGTTTCTGGCGGCCTGGATTCCATGGTGCTCCTCAAAGCTGCTTCGAGACTGCCCGCGCATGCGCGCCGGAACATCATCGTTGCCACGTTCGATCACGGCACCGGCAAAGCCGCGGGTAGAGCCGCAGCGCTGGTCGCGCGCCAGGCTTTCCGCGCTGGCTTTCTCTGCGTCACAGGCAGAGCATCTACAATCGGAACCAAGGAAGAAGAGTGGAGACGGGGCCGCTGGGCGTTTCTTCAAAAGGTGGCGGCGAAGCGGGATTCGTGCGTGGTGACCGGGCACAATCTGGATGATCAGGTCGAGACGGTTTTCATGCGTATTCTGCGCGACGCCGGACCGCGAGGGCTCGCCGGTCTTTACGCAGAGTCAGAGATCGTACGACCATT
>JAXDME010000249.1:0-8449 GCA_034666285.1 Gemmatimonadaceae bacterium
TCTTTGCGGGCGGGCGGCTCATGAAATCGGCGAGCAGCTCGTGGAAGTGGTGGGTCCCGACCTCTCGGCGCTCCGAGTAGCGGCCCCTGTCGTACAGACGTGACCGCACACCGCGCTGCACCGATTCGACGACTTCTTCATCCTCCATCTCGACGCGGTGGAGTCCTGCTCCGACGCCACTCTCTCTCAGCGACGCGTGCCACACATAGGAATGGAACGACACCTTCGTTCTTCCCGCTGAGAGAGGCGTGACGACGTTCAGCGACAATCCCCACGGATAGAAGTTGAACATGATGTTGGGGAAGAGCCAGAAATAGAATGCGCCGACACGCTCGTTTGCGTTCGGATGATCTTTCGGCAGATCGAATGCCGGTTCACCAGGCTTGGATATTCCCAGCTGCAGGTTCCCCCAACGAAAACGCTCGGTTCTGTATCCGGAGTAGTCGAGTTTCTCTGCCAGCCCCGCATGCACATAAGGGATGTGGAACTCTTCGAGATAGTTGTCGCAGTACAGCGCCCAGTTTGCGTTGATGAGATAATCGATCGAAGTTGCGCTGTCGCGGACGAATTCATCGAGAGGCATCCACGAGACGCGCTCTCGTACCGGGGCGATCCATTCGTCGAAAGGCATCTCGGGCGCAAGCCCGCTGAAAAGCAGCGGACCGAGCCGCTCCAGTTTCAGCTGCGGGAGATTGTCCTTCTCCGACGGAAAGCCGACCGTCGTTTCGAACTCTGGCATCGACACGAATTTTCCGTCGAGCGAAAACTTGCGTCCGTGATACCGGCAACGAAGAGACCGAGCATGCCCCTCCCCCTCCACGACGATCGCCCCGCGATGCGTGCACACGTTCGACAAACAGTGGACCGATCCTTCTTCGTCTGACGTCAGGACGAGCGGTTCGTTGAGACATCCTTCGAGGAGCGTAAGCGGCGAAACGCGTCCTGGCGCCTTCACCCGACCGGAGTCCGCTATCCACTGCCAGCTGCGGGCGAAGACGCGATCTTTCTGCAGCTCGAAATATTCGGGGTCGGAATACACGCGCGCCGGCAGCGTCGAGGCGCGACGGATGTCCTTGTCTATTTCGAAATCGCGCGGAGCCATGCGGCGAATCTAAGTTCGCGCTACGCCCCCGCTAGGTCCCAGAATTCAATGCGATTTCCGCCGGTGGGAATTGCGAGCCGCCCGCGCTTGGTATCGATGCCGATATCTGCCGGTGTTGGCACGTTGCGCACAATCTGCCGATCCCGGCCGCGGGAAAAGAGATGAACGCTCGAGTCCTGCCAGCAGCTCACGAGGTATCCTCCATCGCCGAGCTCCTCTATCCCGTCGAACCTTCCCTTTCCGGTAGCGAGAATGATGCGCGTGGAGTCACTCGGATGGAGCGCGTAAACTTCGCTATGGAAAGTGTCGAACGACACGACGATCCACTGCTTTCGCTTCGGATCCCAGGTGACGCCATTCGGGCGCCCCAGCACGTTTCCGTGTGCGACGACCGAGATCGAGCGGCCAGGGCCAATCGCGAACACCTTGTCACCACCGACATAGATGACCCCGATCTCGCTCATGATGATCCCGGTATCCGTCACGTAGATCGTTCCGTCCGGGCCGACAGCGACGTCATTCAACAACACCGCGCCCTTCCCGCTAAGATCGATCTCGCCGAGCGACTTTCCGCTGAAACGGTTGAAGGCGCGCAGGACGTCGATGTCGGCGGCCCAGAGTGTGTCGCCGTGAATCGCGAGCCCTTTGGGCGCGTCGAGCGTAACGCCATTCTTCCCGCCCACGGCTAGCAATTTCCCCTTGCCGAGGCTGTCACCCGCGAGCTGCACGATGTAGCCGTTGTTATCCTTCTTCGAGCCGGGCCCGTTCATCACAGAAACGAAATACGCGTCCTGGTCGGGCGAATACCGGACTGACTCAGGGCCGTAAAAGCCTTGCACCACCCCAACCCGGTGCGCAGTCGTGGCTACCGAATCGGTCGGATAGTTGCGCGGCTTCTCCGCGACGAACGCGCCGCTTTGTTGAGTGCAGCCCGCCACGAGCTGCAACGCGAGCGCGGCATTGATAGCGAGAATGGGGGACACGCGAAACATTGTGAAACGACATTCATTGCGAACCGCGTGCCTTTGAGTGCCCGCGGCCAAGGGCCGGCGCGCCGAAGGCCCCCGGCCGGTAGTGTTCAGGCTGTTGATGCCTAGAGCTTGCAGAGACCCCCATAAGTCTCAGGCCGCCTGTCCCGATAAAACTGCCACACGTTCCGCACCTCGCGGATCTTGTCCAGATCCAGGTCGGCTGTGATCAGCTCGTCCTTGTCGCGACTGGCCTGCACGACAATCTGTCCGCGCGGATCGCAGAAGTAGCTCTGTCCGTAAAACTCACCGATGTTCCACGGCTTCTCGGTGCCGACACGGTTGATCGCCCCCACAAAGAACGCGTTCGCAACCGCGTGCGCCGGCTGCTCGAGCTTCCACAGATACTCCGACAATCCCGCCACAGTAGCCGAAGGATTGAAGACGATCTCCGCGCCGTTCAGTCCCAGCTCCCGCGCGCCCTCGGGAAAATGTCGATCGTAACAGATATAGACTCCGATGTCCGCGTAGGCAGTCTTGAACACCGGATATCCAAGATTCCCTGGCTTGAAATAGAATTTCTCCCAGAAGCCCGGCGCGGTGTGCGGAATGTGGCTCTTCCTGTACTTCCCGAGGTAGGTCCCATCAGCGTCTATGACAGCGGCGGTGTTGTAATAGACGCCCGTCTCCTCTTCCTCGTAGAGAGGAACCACAATAGCCATTGAGTATTTCTTCGCGACTTCCTGCATCAATCGGGTAGTGGGCCCTTCAGGAATTTTCTCCGTCGCATCGTACCAGCGCGTATTCTGCTCGGCGCAGAAGTATGGACCGGTGAAAATCTCCTGCATGCAAACGATCTGCACACCCTGCTTTCCGGCCTGATCGAGAAACTTCATGTGCTTCTCGACATTCGCTTCCCGGATCTTCTTCAACGGCTGGTCGACCGCGCACGCATTCGACGCCTGAATCAGACCGCATTTGACTACACGAGGCATCCCGCTCTCCCTATGATTTCGTATTGACCGGCGCAACAACCTCGCGCCGCATGAGCAGCCAGTAGATCAGAAAGCTGAGGCCGAAGGTGACGAACCACGCGTACGAGTAGAGTTGATCGAAAAAGCCCGGCTGCGCAACTCGGCCGCCGGGCGTGACGGCGGCGCGCACAAAGCCAGGCACGACGGGAAGGATCGCCAGCACCAGCGCCACCACCGCCCGAGGGTTCACGCCGCCCCAATATTTGTAGCGTCCGTTCATTCGAAAGAGATCGTCTACATCGAGACGCTGTTTCCGCAGCAGCCAGTAGTCACAGATGAGGATTCCACCCAAAGCACCCATAAGGCTGGAGTAGCCGATGAGCCAGGTGAAGATGTACGCCCCGGCCCCCGCGTAAAGCTTCCACGGCATCATGAGAATTCCGATGATCGCCGTGATGATGCCGCCGGTGACGAAGCTGATTCGCCTGGGACTCAGGTGAGAGAAATCATTCGCGGGCGAGACGACGTTGGCAGCCATGTTAGTGTGCAGCTGCGCGGCGAGCACGACCAGCGCCGCGAAGATTATCAGCACCGGACCGCCGATCATCGTGACGAGCACGACGGGATCCCAGACGGCTTTGCCGAAGATCACGATCGTTGCGCTGGTCACTGCCACACCGATGAACGCGAAGGACGTCATTGTCGTGGGCAGCCCGAGCGCCTGACCCGTCACCTGGGAGCGCTGGCTCTTCGCGTACCGGGTGAAATCCGGAATGTTGAGGCTCAGCGTCGCCCAGTAGCCAACGTTTGCTGTAAGCGCCGGTGGAAACAGCTTCCAGAACGAAACGTTCTGTGTCTTTCCCTGCAGTCGTTGCGACTCGGTGAGGATGTGCCCCAATCCTCCCCCGTGCCGGATTCCCCAGAGCAGCAGCAGGATTCCACCGCTGAGCAGAAAGGGCGCGGCGTAGCTGCCAAGGATCTTTATTCCTTCGATTCCTCTGGCGATGATCGCGACCTGGAGAAGCCAGAAGAGCGCGAACGCCAGAGCCACGCCCCAGGTGACATTGCTCCAACTCGGCCACGCAGCCACGAACAGCGTATTCAGGGCGAGCGCACCAATCCACGTCTGGATTCCAAACCAGCCGCAGGCGACGACCGCGCGGAGCATTGCCGGAATATTCGCCCCGCGAACTCCGAAGCTCGCTCGACACATCACCGGGAAAGAAATCCCGTACTTCGTTCCAGCGTGGGCGTTGAGAACCATCGGGATGAGCACGATGACGTTTCCAAGCAGAATCGTCATCAACGCCTGCCACCACGTCATACCTTCCTGCATCAGTCCCGACGCGAGCGTGTAGGTAGTGATGACAACGCTCATCCCGATCCACAACGCCGCGATGTTGTAGGTCGACCACGTGCGCCGCGAGAGAGGAGTCGGCGCTAAGTCCTTGTTCCAGAGAGGACTCGCTTGAATGTCTTCCGGAACTGATACCGCCTCGGGCGCGTACGCTGCGCCCGCGGCCACGCTCGTCACGACGCCAGTCCAGCTGTCTTGCGCGGCAGCCACTGACCCCGACCCTCGCGCCCGACGACCTTGTAGTCGTCTACGATCACTTCTCCCCGAGAGAGCGTCGTCCGCGAAAATCCCGCGAGATCCCACCCGTTGTATGGCGACCAGTCGCAGTTCGTCTCCATCGTGGCTGGCTCGACCTTGTGCCTCTTCTCCGGATGGATGATCGCGATGTCAGCATCCGCGCCGATCTGGATTGCACCTTTGCGCGGATAGAGTCCCATGATCTTCGCCGGATTCGTGGAAAGCTTGGTGCACATCTCTTCGAGAGTGATTCGCCCGCCCAGAACACCATGCGTATAGGTCAACGGCATCAGCGTTTCGAGACCCGGCATTCCCATGGGGATCTTGGTCCAGTCGCCGTTCCACATCGCCTTCTGCTCGCGATTGAAGGTGCAAGTGTCCGTTGATACGACTGACACTTCACCGCTTTTGAGCCCTCTCCAGAGGCGTTCCACATCCTTCGGCTTCTTGAGTTGGGGGCAGCACGCGTAGAGATGTCCGTCCTCGCGCTCGAATACCGAATCATCCAGCACCAGGTACTGCACGCACGTCTCTGCCAACACCGGCACGCCTCGCGCTTGCGCGGCTCTAATGATGTCGGCGCCTTCTCCTGTCGACATGTGGACGATGTAGAGCTGGCCGCCCGTCGCTTCCGACCATTGCACGGCACGCTGAATCGCTTCCGCCTCGATGAAGTTCGGCCGAGTCATCGGGTGCAAGCGCGCCCCGTACTTCTTCATCAGCTCCGGCGTATGATGGCGCTCGATCAGCTCGTCGAGTACTCGCGAAGACTCCGCGTGCACCAGAAGCATCGTCCCGTATTCCTTCATCTTCTCGAGAGTGCCAAACATCGCGCGATCATCCGACTGCCAACCTTCGGATTCATAGATCATGAATTCCTTGAAGGTCGTGAACCCGCGATCGACCATTCCCTTTATCTGATCCTTGTGTTCGTTCCAGCGGGTGATGCAGATGTGAAAGGTGTAGTCGATGAGAGATTTCCCCTCCGCCTTCTTCATCCAGTTGTCCGCCGCATCGTTCAGCGAGTGGCCGGCGTAGGGAATGGCGAAATCGATCAGCGTCGTCACTCCCCCGCGAGCTCCGGCTCTTGTCCCTGTGCGATAATCGTCCGCCGATACCGCGCCCATGAACGGAAGCTCGAGGTGGACGTGCACATCGAGAACACCGGGGATGACGTTGTGTCCCCTGGCGTCTATCACGCTCGTTGTCCGGTCTGCGTCGAGATTCGCGCCAAGTGCCGCGATCTTTTCCCCAGAGATTCCAACGTCACCGGTGAAAACGCCAGCCGGTGTGACGACGTTGCCGCCCTTGATGATCCGGTCGAATTGCACCGATCGAGACTCCTTGTAGTTAGTGCGCTGCCGCGGCGAGCGCGCGATCCAGTACGTCGAGTGTGAAGTCGGCGTCTTCGGCGGTGATGCACATCGGCGGCTTGATTCGCAGTACGTTGCCGTCCAACCCACCTTTCCCGATCAGCACGCCCATCTCTCGCGCCGCCTCGAGCACGGCCAACGTCTCCTGCTTCGCCGGCTGCTTCGTGCTCCTGTCGCGCACGAGCTCTACGCCAAGCATCAGCCCCATTCCTCGCACGTCACCGATCAAAGGGTGGCGCTGTGCCATCTCACGCAGTCCGTCCTTGAGTCGTTTTCCGAGAACACGGGAGTTTTCCTGCAAGCCATCCTCGTCGATGACGTCGATGACCGCCAAGCCAGCCGCCATGCAGACCGGGTTGCCGCCGAACGTATTGAAGTGAATGCGTTGCGTGAGTGCCTGCGCGATCTCCATGCGCGTCGTCACGGCGCCGAGTGGAACTCCATTGCCGATTCCCTTCGCCATGGTGACGAAGTCGGGCACCACGTCGAAATTCTCGAAGCCCCAGTAATGATCTCCGGTGCGCCCGAAGCCCGTCTGCACTTCATCGGCGATGCACAGACCGCCGTGCTCGCGGGTGATCCTGTAGGCCTCAGCGAGATAATTCCGCGCACCATGGGTCGCGCCTCCCACCCCTTGGATCGGCTCGGCGATGAAAGCGGCGATCCTGCCCGGCGTCGAGTATCGGATGATCCCGAGAATATCCTCGGCGCTCTTCGATGCGATCTCTTCCGGCGTTCCGGAGAATTGACTGCGATATGGATCGGGAGAGACTGCGTGATGGACCCCAACGGCTCCGGGCACAGGAAACTTCCAGGTGCTGTGAGACGTCAATCCCATTGAGCTGGGTGAGCCGCCGTGGTAACCGTTCCGCAGGCCGATAACGTCGGTGTTCCCCGTGTACAGGCGAGCCATAGTCACGGCGAGATCATTCGCCTCACTGCCGTCATTCACGAAATAGGTGACGTCGAGACCCTTCGGCATCTTTGACGCGAGTTTCTTCGCCAGCAGCGGAAAGTTCGGGTGGAGGTATATCGTCGTCGCGTGCTGCAGCGTTTCGACCTGCTTCTGAATCGCGGCAACGATCTTCGGATGACAGTGACCGCACGACACTGTGACAATGCCGGCGAACATGTCGAGGTAGCGCTTGCCTGCCTCGTCGAACAGCCACTGCATGTGGCCCTCGACGATGAGCAGCGGCTCCCCGTACAGCGTAAAGATCGCTGGGTTGGTGTACTTCGTACGCATCGCGAGAAGCTCGGCACGCGATGGTCCGGTGTATGGTCTCGGCTTGTGATCGGACGATGGCATCTGGAGTCGCGCAGATCTCGCGCGGCCGGCGTTGGAGGGCTCGGCGCGATCCACGCGTGGTGAGGTGCGGGCGACGGTCACGACCTAAGCCCGGACCGGGACTTCGTCGGGCTGCGGCGACGCGTAGCCTTCCACACCTTCATAACCCGAGTGATAATCGGCCGAGTCGGGGCGCCTGATATCAGACTGAAGAACGATTCTGTCGCGGCGAATACCGCGGAAATCGTCGATGCGATTCCACCCATCCTTCGCGTGGTCCTGCAGGAACTTGTCGAGTCCCGACAGCAATCGCTTGATGACGTTGGGGCCGACCGCCTGGTCGAGCATCGCCGCCGTACAGACCTGCACTGTTCCGCAGCCAAGCAGGAAGTATGACGCGGCCTGATTGAAATCAGAAACACCGCCAATGCCTGAGAAGCTCTTGTCCGGAAACGCCTTCGTGAGCTGCGCCATCTTTGCGAGAGACAACGGAAGTATCGCTGGGCCGCCAAGTCCGCCGCTGGAGACGAAACCATCGACATTGATCTCGAACTCGAGCGTCTCGGGATCGATGAGTGGAATCGAAGGAAACGTGTTGGATGAAACGATCGCGTCGGCTCCGCCGCGAAAGCAGGCGGCCGCTTCAACCACGATGTCCGCCGTGGCGGGCGTGAGCTTACACCACACAGGGACCTTGGCGACTTCCTTTACCGCCTCGGTGACCACCGAGCAGAGGCCCTGATCCTTTCCGATGTTGGATCCCATGTCGCGGCGATCCATGTGAGGACAGGAGAAGTTGAGCTCCAGTCCGTCGGCACCTTCGCCTTGCACCGTCTCGGCCAGCTCCTGCCAGTGCCGCAGCTCTTTGTCGTTTCCCGAGCCTGCCATGATCGAGGCGATGAGAACCTTGTTCGGGAATGCTTCCTTGATCCGGCGGATGCGGGGCGCCCACCACTCGAGCGTCTTGTCCGAGATCAGCTCCCAGTTCCACGAAGAGTGCAACGCAGCCCCCGGGCGCTTTTTCATGGAAACGTTCGCGTCCTCCGCGGTGGTGCGCATGAACTTGGCCTTCGCGCCATAGACGTTCACGACCGGATGCAGGCCGATTGTCTTCGTTACGACGCCGCCCCATCCCGCCTCAAAGGCTCGC
>JAXDME010000250.1:0-5525 GCA_034666285.1 Gemmatimonadaceae bacterium
CAGGTTTCAACTGAACTGAACACGGTTGGAGGTTCCAGAGATGCACAGGCGCCTGGCGCCGGGTGCCTACATCCCGGACTTCACTACTGGCGTACCGCCCACAAGCAGTTTGATGCGAAGGCTTTGAGGCCGGCGCACTCATCAGGGACCAGGTACCAGAATGCGCTCAGCTCGGCGTTAGTAAAGTCTGGGTGTGGTAACCCGGTACCAGGCACCTACGCCACTGACGCCTCACACCGTGTTCAGTTCAGTTGGAACCTGACCTACCGAACATCATAGACAGTAGTGACCTGCCCCTGCAGGTACTTGTCGAACCACCCGACGATGTGCCGCAAGCGTTCCACCCGGTGCCACGGTTTTCCCGATCGCGACAGCTCGTGGGTCTCGTCGGGGAATCGCACCATGACGGTCGGCTTGTGCAGGTACTTCAATGCGCGGAACATCGCCTCGCCACCGTTGACGGGCGGCGTGCGCAGGTCTGCCTCACCCTCGATCAGCATCAGCGGTGTCGTCACGTTCGCGATGTGCGTTATCGCCGACCTCTCGGCGTAATCCTTTGGATCTTCCCACGGCGCCGCGCGGAACCAGGTCGGGTTGAAGAGCGTGAAGTCCGCGGTGTACCACCAGCCCGCCCAGTCGGCGATCGAACGCTGTGAGGCGGCCGCGGCAAAGCGATGCGTCTGCGTAACGATCCAGTTGGTGAGCACACCACCGCCACTGCCGCCCGTCACTCCCATGCGCGTCGAATCAACGTACCCGCGCTTGAGAACCTCATCGACACCAACCATTAGATCCTTGTAGTCGTCGCCGGGATAATGGAACTGGATGACGTTGCCGAAGTCCTGGCCGTACGACGTGCTGCCGCGGGGATTCGTGTAGAGAACGACGTAACCTTTCGCCGCCATCCACAGGAACTCGTGGGTGAAGGAGGATCCGTACGCGGTGTGCGGACCGCCGTGGATCTCGAGTATGAGCGGATACTTTTTCGACGCGTCGAACTGCGGTGGCTTGAGAATCCAACCTTGAATGCGTTTGCCGTCGAAGCTGTTGTACCAGAATTCTTCGGGCGTGCTCAGCGCCAGCGTGCTGAACAGCGAGTCATTCACGTGGGTGATCTGCCTCGGCGCGGCGCGAGATCCGGCATCCAGAACGTACAGGTCGCCGATGTTCACAGGCGTCGAGACGAGCGTCACGAACTTCGAGCCGTCGGAGCTCGCGGTGTAAGAGACAACTTCGTGGTCACCAGTCGTCACGGAATCGACCTTCCCGTCGGCGATAGAGAAGCGCTTGAGATTCGCGCGGCCCTTTTCAGCGGTGACAACGACTACGCTCTGTCCGTCTCTTGCCCAGATCACCCCGCCACCGCTCCCGGCGCGCGGGGGATGTTGGTCGGAGCCAATGCCGCTCTCGACGTCGTAGTCGTATCCCGCTGTGAGATTCCGTGGCGTGGATCCGGCAGCTGCATCGGTGACGAACAAGTCGGGCTGGTCGTACGACCGAACTGGCTTGCCGTTCGCAGCACCTGTGAATGCGATCCGCTTGCCGTCCGGCGAAACAGCGATTGATCCTATGTTGCCGTCGATGCTCGAGATCTTGACCATCGCGCCACCGCTCGACGGAACCGAGTAGATGTCCGCTCCGGTGGTCGAGTAATAGGGCTCGACGTCGCGGTCGGATGTGAAATAAAGCCTCGACCCGTCCGGCGACCACACCGGCTCGCCTTCGTCGAAGTCTCCAAAGGTGATCTGCTTGAGTGTCGGTAACGCACCCGTCGCCCCAATCGACGACGGCACGGTCCAGATGTGATTGTGAGAAGCCGGATCGGTGTATCCGCCGCCGTTCCAGCGGTACTGGGCGCGCGTGATGACCCGCACATCGCTCACATGCTTTTTGAGCGTCGAGTCCGCAGCCTTCCTGAGCGAATCGAGCTTCGCCTGCGCCGATGAAGATGAATCCGGCTTGGGCGATGAGTTGAAGGCAATCGTACGTCCGTCCGGCGACCACACCGGAGACGAGGCGCCATTGGGAGCGTTAGTTAGTGCGCGCGCTTCCCCACCGTCCATCGAGATCAGATAGATCTGCGCCGGCTGCGATTTTCCATCCACCGGATCCGGAGTCCGCACGAACGCGATCTCCCTCCCGTTCGGCGACCATCGCGGAGCCCGGTCGCTTTTGCCCGACGTCAGAGAGCGCGGCTGAGCGCTTCCATCCGCGGGAACCACGAAGATCTGCGTCTCGTATCGATCCTTGTCTTCGTTCACGTTCACCCGCACGAACAGAACCTGAGAGCCATTGGGCGAAATCTGCGGATCCGCGGCCCACACGAACCTGAAAAGATCAGTGTCCGTTATCGGGCGGCGATCGGCAGGCCGAGCGGCGGCGAGGAAGAGGACGGGGGCGGCAAGCGCGTACCAGCGGAGGCGGATCGTTCGCATTGGAAAGCCTATCCCTTGACGGGCACCATGATATGAGCGTACGGCGTCCCCTTCCACATCACCCAGGGAGTTCCGTTAGTCGGCACACCCGGAAGCGCGTTCAGAGAAGCCGTGTTGGGCGTGGTCACCATGATGTGCGGACCAGCGACGACCCAGTCCTTGGCGTTCTTGGCGGTTTCGGCGGTTTTGGCGAATGGATCGGTGACACTCGCACCCCGGTCGCCCCTGAGCATGTAGGCCAACCCTACCCCTGAAAGCTTCGGCGTCGTCTTTGTCATCCAGGCACCTGCCCATTTCTGAAACTCGCCATCGAGGCACATCGGGTCCTGACCTACCGCGCCCGACGCATTCGGCGTCGACGGATAACAAACCCAGCCATTCGTGCCAGCGCGGAGCTGTACGAACTTCCCGCCGTCGGTCGCCGGCCAGTCCATGATCGTCGCGCCGGACGAGATCGAGTCGGGCGCCGCGCTCGTGGCGTTCTGGATCTTTCCTTCGCTGGTAGTCAGGTCGGCCGAAGCAGTCGTCGTTGTGGTGGAAGCTGTCGTCGACACCGCTGCTGTTGTGGTGTCGGCGGTGGAAGCAGCTGGTTTGCTGCAGGCGGCGAGACTTCCGAGCGATACGACAACGGCTAGAGGCAGAAAGTTGCGCATGGTGCCCTCTGGATTTGGGGAGAGAACAAAAAAAACATACGGGTCCCCTCTTCCTGTAGCTAGCGCTGGAATACTTCTCACTGCGCAGTCCGACCTGCCACGATAGCCATCAGTTTGTTCAGACAGGTGCTGAAACTTTCCAACCATTCTGAGCGAACGGGTATCCAATCACTGTTAGACCCTACAACTGCCCATTCCGCCCAGACTGGATCCTTCAATGATTGGCATTTCCGCGTTCCTCGCACTCGCTCTGAATCTCCAGATTCAGCAACAGGTACCCGCCGCTGCCTCGACGCCCGGGGGTACCTCCACGTCATATACGGTCGCCATGCCGACGGACACCGGCGCTACTGCGGTCCGCGCGGACGTCGCGCCCGTCATCGACGGCAAGGATGACGACAAGGTCTGGAGCGAAACTCCGCCTATCACGGCATTCAAGGAGTGGCGGCCTACCGAGGACAAAGCTCCGCGGTTCAAGACCGAAGCGAAGATCGCTTACGATGCGTCGAACCTCTACATCTTCGTCCGCGCGTTCGATCCTCACCCCGACAGCATCATCAAGCTGCTCGAGCGGCGTGACACGTTCACTTCGTCCGACATGATCTGGCTGTTCGTGGACTCCTATCACGACCGGCGAACCGGGTACGAGTTCGGTGTGAACGCCGCTGGAGTGAAAGTCGATCAGGCCATTTACGACGATGGCAACGAGGACCAGGCATGGGACGCCGTCTGGGATGTCGCGACTCGAATCGATTCGCTGGGGTGGACCGCCGAGTTCCGGCTGCCGCTTTCGCAGATGCGTTATAGCAGGGACAGGAAGCACATCTTCGGGATTTCCATCGATCGCGACATCTACAGGTATTCCGAGCGCGAGATCTGGCCGCTGCTTCGGCAATCGAAACCCGGATTCGTGTCGCAGTTCGGCGAGCTCGAAGGACTGGACGACCTGGAGTCTCCGCGTAAGCTCGAGGCCGTGCCCTACGTCGTCACCAAGAACGCATCGAAGATCGTCAACAACGCCTTCGCCCAGAAATCGAACGTGACGGTCGGTGGGGATGTGAAATACCGGCTGGCTCCCAACCTCACCCTCGACGCAACGATCAACCCGGACTTCGGCCAGGTCGAAGCCGACCCGGCGGTGCTCAATCTCTCTGCCTACGAGTCGTTCTTCGACGAGCGACGGCCGTTCTTCGTGGCTGGCCGTGGACTCTTCAACTTTGGCGTGAACTGCAGCGCGGTTAACTGCAACGGCGAAAACCTATACTATAGTAGGCGCATCGGGCGAACTCCCGAGCTCGCCGGAATCTACGGCGACACAGTCCCGCTACAGCCAACGACGATCATCGGCGCGGCCAAGCTGCTCGGTCGATTCCCGCGGGGTCTGACCATGGGCGTGCTGGATGCGGCGACGCAGCGAGCGGCTAGTCCCGGCGACACCACGTACGATCCGTTCACGAACTTCGCCGTCGCACGCGCGACGCAGGATTTTCGGAAGGGCGCCAGCGCGATCGGTGCGATCGTCACGGCGGTAAACCGAAGGATGGACAAGTGGTCGTCGCCGTACCTCGCGTCAGACGCGTATGCCGCCGCGCTCGATTTCCGGCATCGCTTTCTGAAAGACAGATACGAGATCTCCGGATCGTTCGACGAGAGTCGAGTGCGCGGAACTCCCGCCGTCATACTCGGCCTTCAAACCAACAGCGTGCACCAGTATCAGCGGCCGGACGCAAACCTTCCGCTCGATCCGAATCGCACCGTGCTGAGTGGCGACGCCGAAGAATTCAAGTTCGGCAAGGTGGGCGGTGAGCATCTCCTGTTCGAGTCGGCGTACCAGCGTCGCTCGCCGGGATTCGAGATCAACGACCTGGGATATCTTCGCCGGGCAGATCAGGTGTCGTGGAACACGTGGGCCGGATACTTCGACAGGAAGCAGCGGTTCTTTTACAACCGCTTCCAGCTGAACAACAACTGGTGGCAGTACTGGTCGACCGATGGCCTGCCGCTCGAAGCCGCGTACAACACCAACACCCACATCACATTCAAGAACAACTGGGGCTGGCACATGGGCGGGACGGTTGGCCAGCTCGGAACCACCTACGACGATCGGACGGCGCGCGGTGGACCCGCAGTGAGACAGAGCTCCTACATCTCTCCGTGGCTCTCTATCAACGGTGACGATCGCAAATCGGTAGTGGCATACTGGAATTCCAACTGGTTCCGGGGAGAAGGCGGCAGAAACTCATCGGTCTATCTGAGTCCGGAGCTCGACTTCAAAGTGCTCGGATCATTCAGCTCCGCGCTTTCATTCAACTGGTCGCACAACATCACCGACAACCAGTGGTTCGGGAAATTCACCGATGCGACGGGTACGCATTACACTTTCGCGCACCTCGATCAGCATACGACGGGCGTGACGCTCCGACTCAACTACACGTTG
>JAXDME010000251.1:0-3938 GCA_034666285.1 Gemmatimonadaceae bacterium
GAGAACATGTAGACGTAGGTCGGGACTCCACGAGAGGACACGAGGCGCGCGAAGGCGCGCGTCGGCGCGCCCATCCACTCGTCGCCTTCGTCGCGGTTCGTGCCAGCGATAACGGGGACGAGATTCGCCGTACCCTTGAGCAGCGCGGAGTCAACGGGATGGGGTAGCACCCAGCCATCCACTACCGGCCAGAACGCGGGTTGGCCGGCTGGGGCGACGTGAAGGGAAGCGTCGAGGACCGTTTCCGCAGTGAGAGCGCGAAGGCGCGCGGCGGTTGCGGCGCTGACTCCGCTCACCCGCAACGACTCAGCGAACTTCATCGCAACAGCTTGCGCGGTATCTCGTGTCGCGATACCGATGCCGATGCCGGTTCCGCTCTCCAGAATCGCGCGTTGAAAAAGTCCTTTCGCGAGCGGCGACGCGATCAGCGAGCCAACGCTCATTCCGCCAGCGGATTCTCCGAAGATCGTGACGCGCGACGGATCGCCTCCGAAGCGCGCGATGTTGCGCTGCACCCACTGCAGCGCGGCGATCTGATCGAGAAGACCGTAGTTGCCGGCGGCGTGGTGCGGTGATTCCGCGGCGAGCGCGGGATGCGCGAGAAAGCCAAAGGCCCCGAGCCGATAATTCACGGTGACGACTACCGCGCCCTTCTGAGCGAGCCGAGCTCCGTTGTGACGCTCCTCGCCGCCGAATCCGGCGAAGAAACCGCCGCCGTGAATCCACACCATCACCGGCCGGCCCGACACGCGTGGGTCCAGCGATTTCGTCCAGACGTTGAGATTGAGACAATCTTCGGAGACACCGGCAGCGAAGGGATCGATGTCGGAGTACGGTTGGTGCTGCACGCAGTTGTGACCGAGCTTGGTCGCGGACCGAACACCCGTCCAATGCTTTGCGGATTGGGGCGGTCGCCAGCGCAGAGCGCCAACCGGCGGTGCGGCGTAGGGAATCCCGCGAAAGACAATCACGCGAGTGGAGGAATCGATCGCGCCTTCAAGGGTGCCGGTGTCGATCGTGACACGCGGCGGAGCGGCAAGGCGTGCGGCGCCCAGTCCGGCCATGACGGCTGCCCCGATCGCGGCGGTGCGCACCATAAGAAAGGGTCTCATTTGCATGCCCAACAATGTGGTGCCGGGGGCTAGGTTTCAACCCGATGCCTGCACAACTGGGACTCGGGCTCGCCGCCCTCGGCCGCCCCGGATACGTGACGTTGAATCATGCGATCGACCTGGGCGGAAGTTACGACCCGTCGTCGATGGAAGCGCACGCTCACGCGGTCCTGGATACCGCGTTCGATTCCGGAATCCGCTACATCGATGCCGCGCGGTCATACGGCCGTGCAGAGGATTTTCTGGCGTCATGGCTGCGAAAGCGGGCGATCGAGCCTGGCCAGATCGTGATAGCGTCGAAGTGGGGATACACCTACACGGCTGACTGGTCGACGAGCGCCGCGCAGCACGAAGTGAAGGACCACTCTCTGGCAGCCTTCGAACGTCAGCTTGCCGAGAGTGTCGAGCGGCTTGGGCGATATCTATCGCTCTATCAGATCCATTCCGTAACCGCCGAGAGCAGGACGCTGGAGGACAAGCCACTCATCGATGCGATTGCGCGGTTGCGTGACCGAGGCATCAGGGCGGGACTCAGTGTCAGTGGGGCCGGACAGGCCATCGCCATTCGACGCTCGCTCGAAGTTCGTCGCGATGGCGAGCGCGTTTTCGATTCAGTGCAGGCGACGTGGAATCTTCTGGAGCGGGGCGCGGAGTCAGCGCTCCAGGACGCGCACGACGCGGGAATGAAGGTGGTGGTGAAGGAGACGTTAGCCAATGGGAGACTGACTGGGGAAGCGGAAAGGCGGAAGGGGGCAGCGGGAAGAGGGAAGCGGGAAGAGGGGAGCGGCGACGAGGTATTCGCTCCTGCTCTCTCTCGCGTTCGTGAGGCGGCGAGGACTCAGGGTACAACCGTCGAGAATCTCGCGCTCGCCGCTGCGCTCGCGCGTCCCTGGGCCGATTTCGTACTGACCGGGGCGGCGACGGTCGGGCAGATACAGTCGAATGTCGCCGCCATCGATCTTCGCTACGACGATGAACTGGAACAACAGCTTCGTCCCCTCGCGGTCGGCTCGAATGATTACTGGCGCACTCGCACCTCGTTCAAATGGAACTGACGTAATCCTTGGGAGTCGCTACTTTCGCGGCCCCTCAAAGCGTCCGCCACCCTGCACGAGGGTAACCTTCGTTGCCCGCTCCCCCTGTATGGTGAATATGAGTCGCAGGTTTCGGTCGAAGCCGACGCCAAAGGTGTTATCGCCGAGATAGAGCAGCTGAATCGGACCTTGCCCCGTCAGCTGCGCCGTGAGTTGGTCGCCCTGAACTGCGACGGTCAGGTCGCGCGGCCCGTTTGGCAACGCGAGCGTGTAGACGCCGACAAAACGCTGGCGATCACCCGCGGCGAGCGGCACAACCTGTAGAGGCTGTTCGAGCGGCGCACCCAGCGCCGCGCGTGCAAGTTGCTTCACCAGATCGTCTGAACGCGCCGAGCTCGCGTTGGCCAGAACAGTGATCGAGAGCTCGGCCGATGGCACCCAGGCATTCCCGCTGGCGAACCCGTTGATGCCGCCGCCGTGAACGATCATCAGTCGGCCGGCCGCGGTGTCCTGAGCGAGACCGAATCCATAACTCGAGTTTGCGGCGGCTCCTTCAGGTGTCGTCATCATCGTGTAGGACGCGGGCGAAACAACGTGGCCCGTGTGCAGTGCACGATTCCACTTCGCGATGTCACCAACGGTCGAACACATGGCGCCCGCTGAATACGGCTGCGACATGGCGAGATACGCCGCGTTCACCCATCCGTTGCCGGTCGACTCGTACCCGCGTACGCGGCGTGGAATGATCGGAGTGGTGGGACAGTCGCGCGTGTCTTCGAGACCCAGAGGCCTGGTGAATCGCTCAGCGATGTCAGTTGCCCACGAGTGCCCCGTGATCTTCTCGATCAGCATGCCGAGAACGACGTAGCCCGAGTTGTCGTATCTCCACTGGGTCCCGGGTGCAAACGCCATCGGCACATTCGCCGTCAACGCGACAAGCGTGTCCGGAGTCATCTCCTCGCCCCAGCGTCGCTGCCACGCGGGGCCGAGGTCTGTGTAGCTGGGGATTCCGGAGGTGTGATTGAGAAGCTGTCGAACCGTGACGCCACGCCACGCCACCGGTAGCGTTGGAAGGTAGGTGCCGATGGACTGGTCGAGCTTCACTTTTCCCTGTTCGACGAGCTGCATTATCGCCGAGGACGTGAACTGCTTCGTCATTGACCCGATGCGGTAGACCGAGCGCGGCGTCGCAGCCAGATCCTGTTCGATGTCGGCCTTCCCCCACGCTCGCATCACGACTGTGTCCCGTCCACGAACGACCGCGATGGCGACGCTCGGAGCGCTGCGCTCGGCGATGAACGCCGCTGCGAGCGAGTCGGCAACGCGGGCAACGCTGGCAACCGGCGGCAGCGTCTGGGCACCGAGGGAAACCGGGAGCACGAACAGAGGGACTAAATAGCGACGCATGAATTTCTCCGCTTGGGTGATGGGAGCCCTGAAGAATGGACGGTGATCATGGCACAATCAACCGCCCGTGCGGAGCAGGCAGCAGCGTAGTTCATTTCCTAGATTAAATCCCAATGACTAGCCCCCTCGCCGGCAAGCGCGCCCCCGAATCTATCCTCGCCAATATCCCGCGACTCGTAACCGGCTACTACGCACTCGAGCCTGATCCCTCCGTCCCCTCGCAGCGCGTCGCGTTCGGAACATCGGGACACCGCGGAACCTCGCTCCAGTGCGCGTTCAACGAGGAGCACATCCTCGCGATCACGCAGGCGATCTGCATCCACCGCCAGCAGAACAAAATAGACGGACCGCTATTCATCGGCCTCGACACCCACGCCCTCTCCGA
>JAXDME010000252.1:0-3539 GCA_034666285.1 Gemmatimonadaceae bacterium
GTCTCGTTGGATGCCATCAGCTCGTGAGCGGCGCGAATTTCCTCGAACGATAAAACGCGATCGACTACCGGCTTGAGCTGGCCGCTCTCGAAAAACGGAACGATCATGTCCGAAAAATCGCGCGCCAGCGCGATTTTTTCCTCGACGGGCCTTCCGCGCAGCATCGTTCCGACAATTGTGAGTCGCTTTCTCAGCAGCACGCCCATGTTGAACGGCGCGGTCGCGCCGCCGGTCAGACCAACCACGACGATCCGGCCAAGCATTCCGAGAACGCGCAGATTTCCCTCCAGATAGTTCCCGCCGACGAGATCAAGCACGGCATGCACGTGTTCCGCGCCGATCGCTGACTCGAGCTGCGACGCCCAGTCTCCGCGCGAGGCGTCGATACCATAGTCGAGACCGAGTGTCTTGGCGCGTTCGAGTTTCTCTGCCGAGCGCGCTGTGCCGACCACGGTGGCCCCCGCGACGCGCGCGATCTGCAACGCCGCCGTTCCAACTCCGCTTCCAACGGCGTGGACGAGCACCGTTTCACCGGTGCGAAGGGCCAGCCGATTGAAAAGCGCGTCGTAAGCTGTAAGAAAGGCTTCGGGAATCGCAGCGGCATCCTCCCACGACAGCGTCTCCGGAGCCGGCATCGCTTCACGCTCGTGCACACACAGGTACTCGGCGTGCCCCGCACCGCCGACAATCCCCATCACGCGGTCGCCAACTTTCCAAAGCGTGGCCGCCGGGCCAAGCGCGTCCACCTCGCCCGCGTATTCCATTCCACTGATCTCGGCCGATACGCCGGGCGGGACAGGATAGTTCCCCTCTCTCTGCATCAGATCGGCACGATTGAGTGCCGACGCTCGCACCCTCACCCGGATCTGGCCAATACCGGGATCGGGTTTCGGGCGCTCCTGGATCTCGAGCACTTCCGGTCCGCCCGGACGCGTAATGATGACGGCTTTCATTGCAAGTGAAGTTACACGGCCGGAAATAGAAAGGCCGGCTCCTGAGCCGGCCTTTCGTCCTTCGCTGTCTATGTCTTTGCTCTAGCGCACCTTATTGCCATTTACATCCCACACCTCGACCGTGCCAAAATTCCGCGCCCGAATCGGCGCTTCGATCTTGGAGAGATCTCCGGCCACCACGACGATCATGTTGTCCGGCGTCAGCCTGCTGCTCGCCGTTCGACGTATTTCCTCGGGCGTCACAGCCGCCAGCTTCTCCCTGTACGTCGTGTAGAAATCCACCGGCAATCCCCACACGATCAGATTCTGCAGACGCCCGGTGAGACCCTGAACGGTTTGAACCGAGCTTGGGAAACCAGACACGAGGTTATTCAGGCCGCCCTGGAGCTCTGGAGTCGGAATGGTCTCGCTCGCGATGCGCCGGTACTCGCGCACGGCCTCGACCAGCGCTGAATCAGTGGCGTTCGTGCGCACATCCGAAGTGATGCGGAACGCCCCTGCCCCTGGTCTCAGATCGAAGCTGCTGAAAGCTCCGTAGGTGTAGCCATGCTTCTCCCTCAGATTGGTGTTCACACGTGAGCTGAACCCGCCGCCCAGAACGTGGTTCATGGCAACCAGGCTGAGGTAGTCGGCATCGGTCGCCCGAAATCCCGGCTGACCGATGATTATCGACGACTGCACCGAGCCGGGTCGGTCGACCAGAATCACTCTGGTCCCCGTGCTCGGCCGAATTGGATTCTCGATCGGTGCCAGCGCCGCGCGTGTCGACGTCCAGCTTCCGTACGCCGCCTGTGCGGCCGCTCGCGCTTCAGCGGGACTCAGATCTCCAACCAACAGGAGCGTCGCAGCGGATGGCGCATACATCGCACGGTGCCAGTTCATCACGTCTTCCCGCGTCAGACCGCCAATGGTTCCCGGAGTACCGCTAGCCGGTCGCGAGAACGGCGCTGAAGTGTCAAACGCAGCACGTATAAATGCGTCCGCTGCCAAGCCGGCGGTCCGTGCGTGGCTTTGCTGGTAACCAGCCAGAGCCTGGTTCTTTACTCGCGAAACTTCGACGGCCGGGAAGCTCGGCGCGATGACGGTTTTCGCCGCGAGGGTCAGTGCTTGTGGAAATACGTTCTTGAGTGCGACGACATCGGCAGTCGCAGTGCTGAAGCCCGCACCCGTGAAGTACTGCGCTCCCAGCGCGTCCATTTCGCGCGCGATCTCCGCGCCGCTCATGGTCCCTGTTCCTTCGGACAGGAGGGAGCCGGTGAGCGAGGCGAGGCCATTCTTGGTCGACGGCTCCCGCAAGGCGCCCGCGTCCAGGAACACACGGCCCTCGACGACCGGGAGTGTGTGCTTCTGAACGAGAATTACCTTGAGTCCGTTCGCCAGCTGAAACTGCTCGACCGCTGGAAACACGTAGGGGCGCAGTGGACCGGCTGGCGGCGGACTGACAGTCTGAGCTGAGGCCAATGTTGCCGGCAGCATCGCCGCGGCAACGACCGCGAATGCGTTCCGGAAATGAAGGTGGCTTCGCATTAGTTGACCCCTCCAGATGCGGTTTCGCTAGCGGTCTTTTTCGTCGGCACATAAACGAGGATCGCCCGGTTAGCCGGTACGAGCCGTTCCCGAGCCAAAGCGTCCAGATCGGCGAGCTTTACCCGGTCGATTTCTCCGAGGACGTCGTTCACGTGATTGGCGTCGTGAAAGAACGTCCAGCCTTCGGCGAGCCGATCGGCGCGCCCACCAAAGCCGCCGGTGGTTTGAAGCCCGTCGACGAACTGGAAACGCGCCGAAGCACGCGCGCGCTCAAACTCCGCCTGCGTGAAGCTGGAGATACCCGCCAGCTCCGCGAGCAGAGCTCGTTCCAGCGAATCCGGACTGCTTCCCGGCTTTCCCGTCGCCTGCACCACCATAATGTCCGCGCCGTCAATCAGCTCGAAGTTGAACGCGCTGACACTCGTTGCGATCTCTTGTCTGCGAACGAGCGATTCGTCGAGACGGGAGGAGCTGCCACCGCCAATGATTGTGGAGAGCAGGGAGACGGCGGCCGCTCTCCGGTCTCTCGCCGGTGGAACGCGATAAGCCACAAAAATCCGCGGAGCCGGCGCCAAGGCATCCTGAATCACGACCCGTTGCTCGTGGCCGATGACTGTTGGAACGCTCATGTTGGCCAGCTTTGGTGGCGCCGGCCCGCGAAGGATCGGACCGAAATACTTCCGCACCATTTCCTTGGCCTGGGGAACGTCGATGTCTCCGGCGACCACCAGCACCGCGTTGTTCGGGGCGTAGTAGGTCTTGAAGAAGCTGCGAACATCGCCCAGAGACGCCGCCGAGAGGTCCACCATCGAGCCAATGATCGAGTGGTGATACGGATGCGAGTCCGGGTAAATCAACTCCTGAGTCTTCTCGAGCCAGGTTCCATAAGGCTGGTTGTCTACGCTCTGCCGACGCTCGTTCTTCACCACTTCCCGCTGGTTGTCGAGCTTTTCCTGAGTGAGCGTCTCAGTAAGCGTTCCCATCCGATCCGACTCGAGCCAAAGCCCGAGCTCAAGCTGATTCGATGGGACCTGTTCGAAGTAGTTGGTGCGGTCCCAG
>JAXDME010000253.1:0-4039 GCA_034666285.1 Gemmatimonadaceae bacterium
ACACCGAACCTGGTCTGTGGGAAGCGGGGCGACTAAAGACGCCCCGCTTTTCTTTTCGGGCAATACGCCCGACGATTCGCAAAACGCAACAGCCATAGCCGTATGACGCCGGACTTACAAACTGTAACCGCCTTCCCATCAACGAGTTATGGCCGTACCAAACCTGGCTGAAGCGGTGCTCTTACCTGCGTTGCCTGCCTGCATGACATGGAGTCTTACCGGTAGAGCGAGCCAATCTAATGGCTACTCATCCAACTGCTTCCGGAGTTCCTACAATGTCGAGCAACAAAAAGGGTTTCACACTCATCGAGCTTTTGATCGTTGTCGTCATCATCGGCATTCTTGCCGCGATTGCGATTCCGAAGTTTGCAAATACGAAGGACAAGGCGTACGTCGCAGCCATGAAGTCCGATCTTCGTAACCTCGCGACGTACGAAGAGCAGTATGCCGCAGACAACAACGGCGCGTACTTCTCTGGTACCGGTGTCGCGCAGGGGTTCGGCCCGTCGAAGGACGTAACCGTGACGGCGACTGCACTGACTGGCCCGCCACCTTCGTGGACCGCGACTGCGAGACATGCTCTTTCAGCGAAGCTTTGCGACTCAGGCGTGACCACCCCCGGTGTAATCACCTGCGTTTAATTAGATCAGCGTAAAGAGAGCGGGGCGTCCTTCGACGCCCCGCTTTTTTTTGTTCTGGAACTGCAGCTGCGATTGCGAATGGCCTGAGAGAATTTGATTTCTCTGGGAGTGCGGCAATCACGCGGTATCCGCCAGCGTCGCTACCCTGCGTCATGGAAAAGCCACAAGAGACCAAAGGCTACACGCTGATAGAGGTGATCGTAGCTCTCCTCGTCTTCACCGTTGGCGCGCTCGCCCTGGCCGCTTCGAGTGCCGTGATCGCCCAGGCGATGGCGAACAATGCGCGCCGCGAGAGCGCGGGTCGGGTTGCCACGAGCAGAATTGCCTCGATCAAATCCCAATGCGGGTTTGCGGTCGGCGGAAGCGAACGGGTGCAACAGGTGGAATCGGTGTGGTCGGTCAATCGCTCCGACCGGTCCCGGGTCAGCGTCACGGAAACCGTCAGCTACGAATCTCCTCGCAGTACGCGTACGCAGACATACCGGACAACGATTTGGTGCCACGCTTGAATTGCTACAGGCGCGGTCTGTCGCTGGCGGAGCTGGTAGTAGTGGTCGCGGTGGCAGGACTGGCGGCCGGCGCGATCGTCGGGACGATCACTCGCCAACAACGGTTTTACGGCGGCGCGTCCGAACTCCTAGCCGTTCGCGAGAGCGTTCGAGATGCGATGGAAGTGCTGTCCGCCGATATCCGAGCCACCTCCGTGGCCGATACGGTACGAGTAGCGGCGGATTCCGCGTTTGAGTTTTTCGCCACTATTGGTGCCTCGGTGGTGTGCAGAATCGAGGGGAGCGATGTCGGACTACCGGCAGCGCGCCCGTCTGGGAATTCCCTCAGCACCTTTCGCGTCGAGCCTGACACGGGTGATCTCGTGCTCTTCCACGTTGACTCCGCCGGCACGAACGAGCGCTGGGAGCGGCACCGCATCTCCGGGTTTGTCCCTCAGCCGCTCGCATCCAGCTGTCCTCCCAGTTCGCGCCTGTCGCAACAATCCGATCTCGATGCCGGCATGAAGGGTTTCGTCGTCGCACTTTCAACGCCTCCGAGCAGCGACGTCAGACGCGGAGCTGTCGTTCGCTTCCTGCGCCGGCAGCGGTACAGCCTCTACCACGCCAGCGACGGCGAATGGTACCTGGGATATCGTCGATGCAATGCGATTGGTACGTCGGGTTGCGGGCCCGTTCAGCCCGTGAGTGGACCATATCGCGCCTACAGCCGGAATACGCGGGCGACCGGGCTACTATTCGAGTACTTCGACGCGGCCGGGCAAGCGCTTGAGGTCGCGTCGGCGCCACTCGCTATTACGAGGGTCGACATCACGGCGCGAAGCCAGAGTAGACACCTGCTTCCAGCCCGTGGACCATTTGCCGGAAAGATCGCCGATTCGGCAACGGTGTCGGTGGCAATCATCAGGTGACAATGGCTGCGGCACGAAGGGGGTTCGCGCTTGCCGCCGCGATCCTCGCTGTGGTCCTGATAGGAGCTCTCCTGGGAGGCGTCCTGTTCGCGACCGCGGAACAAACCCGAGCGGGTGCGGCCGCCGCTGATCACGAAGACGCGTTGAACGCGTGCGAGGCCGCAATCGCGATGACCATCACGGATCCCGGGCTGCGTTTGCCAGACTCGATCGGTGTCGAGGGCGCCGTGTCTGTCCACGTCGGCGGACGTGACCCGGAGATAATCGTCTATATCACGCGGCTCGATGCGGCGTTGTACTCGATCCTCGCCGAGTCGGTATCAGGATCGGGCGGCGCGGGCGGTGTGCATCGAGTTGGCGTCGTCATTCGCTCGACGATCGCGGACGACCGTTCGATAACCATCGTCCCCATTTCAGAACGACCGTGGTTCGAGGCTTTCTAGGACCGTGCCAGTCGATCGTTACTTTCTCGTCATTTGAATCGTGTCTTAGCACGAACGCTTGGTTACCGACCTTTGGAGTGTTACCGCCGGCGGTTTGGTCTCCACGTAAATGCAAGCAAACAGAGTTCTTAGGAAAGCACGCCTCACCACGCTTAACAACATGGCGCGCGCCTGAGCAAGACTCGCTTCTCTTCATTCACCAAGGTTGCGATGGCGTTATTTGGGCGGAAAAAGACTACCGTGGGGCTCGATATCGGATCCGGCCTGGTGAAGGTCGCCGTCGTCGATCACTCGAAGTCCACGCCGGAGCTGGTGAAAGTCGCGATCACTCCGCTGCCCGACGATGCAATCGTCGACGGCGAAGTAATGGATCCGCATCTGGTCTCTGACGTCATTCGTACCACGATCGAGGCCGTCGGCGCCAACACGAAAGCTGTGGTCGCCGCAGTCGGTGGCCGTGATGTAATTATCAAGCGAATCAAGACGGAGCGCGTGAAGGAAGCGCAGGCCAGGGAGCTGATGCGCTGGGAAGCGGAGCAGCACGTCCCCGATGTCGACTCGGTCGAGCTCGACTTCCAGATCCTCGATGACGACGGCGATGGAAGAGATGAGATGAGTGTTCTGCTCGTCGCGGCCAAGAGAGATCTGGTCGAAGCCAAGCTCCGGATTCTCGCTGAAGCGGGGATCACGCCCAGCTCGATGGATGTCGACGCATTCGCGCTTCACAACGCATTCGAACTCAATTATCCGGCCGCGATGAGCGGAGCCGTCGGGTTGGTGAACATCGGTCACGAAGTCACCAACATCAATATTCTCGACGACGGCGTCCCGATCCTTACGCGTGACCTTCCAATAGGCACACGACGCATTCGCGAAGATCTTCAGCGCGAGCACGGCCTCTCGGCGGCAGACGCCGAAGCACTCATCAGAGGTTACGACCGCTCTCCCCAGCTCGATTCGGTGATCGCTCAACGTACCGAAGAGATTGCCACGGGCCTCGAGCGAGCTATCGCGTTCCTCGCGACGTCTCTGAAAGGCGACGGCCAGATGAAAGCAGTTTACACCTGCGGCGGTGGATCACGCACGCCAGGTCTGACCGAATCACTTGGTCAACGGCTGCGCAAGCCGGTCGAGCTCGCGAATCCTCTTGCCACGATGTCGGTCAGAGAAGGTGCGTTGGAGTCGCTCGTGACCGACGAGGTCGCGCCGCTCCTAATGCTCTCGATCGGCCTCGCACTCCGTAAGAACTGACCTCCGAGCACCTATACTATGATTGAGATCAATCTCCTTCCCGGGGACGGCAAGAAGAAGCGACGCGCGAAAACAGGCAGCGGAGTCAAGTTCGAGTTTCATCCGTCGCAGTGGTTCGCCGGCATCACAGAGAAGATCACCGACAAGTATCTGCTCGGTGCAATTGGCGCCGCAGCCGTGTCAGGTCTTCTCATCGCGTTCATGTTCATTCGTCAGACGGCGCAGGCGAGTTCGCTCGAGCAGCGCGAAACCAAGGCTGTAAACGACTCAGCGCAGTTCAGCGCGGT
>JAXDME010000254.1:0-5094 GCA_034666285.1 Gemmatimonadaceae bacterium
ATGACGCCGTTGGCCCCGTTGGAACCGTAGTACGAGGAAGCGGTTGCTCCCTTCAGCACCTCGATGGATGCAATGTCGTTCGCATCGATATCGGAGATGCTGGACCTGGTCTCGACTCCATCGATGATGATGAGCGGGGCGCTACCGCCAATCGCCAGGTTCGTTGACCCACGAAGGCGAATCGAAGGCTCACCACCGGGAGTCCCGGTGCCAAGACTTACGCGAGCGCCGGCGACCTTACCTTCCAGGGCCGCGACCGCCGACGACGCAGGCACTTGACTGACCTGCTCTTCGGAGACGTGAGCAACTGTGAACGGCAATTTGCGCTGTTCAGTTCCAGTAGCGACACCGGTGACGATAACAGCACTCAGGTTGAACGGGTCCGCCGCGAGCGTGAAATCCACCGACTCGGAACCCGCGGTCGCCGCAACGGTGTGCTGCTGCTGAGAGAAGCCGATGAATCGGCTGACCAGCGTGACCGGCTGCCCTGCGGCGACTCTTCCGGCCGGAATGACTAGTCGGTAGGTGCCATTCGTGTCAGCCTCGGCACGAAGTCCGAGCGTCGGGACTGAAACATTTGCCCCGGCGATTGGCGCTCCCTGCGGATTGGTCACCCTTCCAGTGATGACCGTTTGTGCGTGCGCGTCCCGGGCTGCGAACACTCCCAGAAGTAGCGCCACTAGCGGCGTGGTGATGCGCAAACCTGCTAGTCTTGTCATTCTCCTTCCTCCTCGACACTGCGGGTGAAGACGATAGGGTCCGCCCTATCAAAATCAACGCAGCAGCGCAACGCGAGAAGGCGAGGCTGATGACAGAGATGATGGTGGGTGGGCCATCTGCCAGGATACGAATAGAGCACTCGTACCTGGACCGGAGAAAATGCTACGATGTAAAGGACTTGTAAAGGAGATTCTCAGCGGGATACGGCTGTGCTGTCCTGGGCGCTCTTGCGCGGCTCGAAGTGAAATGGGAGCTCGACGAGCTGCCTCACCGGCTTTCCATTCAGCAACGCCGGGTTGAACACGGCGCGATCGAGGGCGGTACGGACGGCCGACGCGAAATAGGGATGGGTCGCGGACGCGATGCTGACCGTCCCTGCCTCTACTCTGCCGTCCTCACCCACTATGAATTCGGCAACTGCCCGTCCTGGGACTGCCGCCGTCCAGAGGGAATCAGGATATACACGCGGAGCCCCTCCATCCCCAAGCAAGGCGGCCGGTACGGTCACCTGATCGGCCGTAAAAACGGTCTGCTGCGCGACCATTCGCTCCAACTCCGAAAAAGGCACGGGATCCTCGGTGCGCTGCTTTGGCCGGAAAGGGCGGGACCATACCGCGATGACACCGCAGGTCTCGCCTCCCGCGACTGTCATGAATTCCGCCGGAATGCTGGTCATTCCACCATACACCTCGATCCCTTCCACACCGGAGAGGTCGATCATATCGAGGTCCATGGCACCGGCTGTCGCGGGAAAGCCATCCATGTAAAACATTGGGGCGCAGCGAGAACCACGGATGGATACTGTGACCACCCCGCCCCGAAGCGTTCGCATAGACACCCCGGGCATTTCGCGAAGGGCGTCCACGAACCGATGGGAGTTCATCCGGTCGAGTCTCTCGCGAGTCACGAAATATCCAAGGTGCTTGGTCTTCCGCTCGTTGAATCCGGCCAGGCGCGAATCGTACACCTCCGCCTTTTGGCGAACCTGCACGGGCGCAAGCTGTTCGGGCACGGGAGCCAGCTCTACATCTACATTGAGCTCACGTCCGGCTCCGATCGTCAGGGCCGTCGAAATTGGACGATAGCCGAGACGGCGCACTTCGAGCACTGCACCGCCTGCCGGGATGTCTACGAGCCGGAATGCTCCCGTCGAATCGCTGATAGCCTGAGTCTGAGATCCCTTGATGGTCAGGTGAGCGCTGCCCACTACCCCGCCGAGCGAATCGTGCACGACCCCCCGTACGCTACCCGCCGCCTGCGCCATAAGAAGGCGAGGGCCGGCGCACATTAGCACACTCAGCGCGAGGCCGCGTACGAGCCTCACACGGTTATCTGATTCAGTGGTCCGAGATTGCCGCTCGTGGTGCATGAGAGACTCCAGGGGGAGGAGCAGTCGCCGCTGGTACAATGAGGGGCGGGCAAGGGTACGTCAATGAGGAACTTGGGTAACGAACGCCAGTGATTCGGCAGCCCAACCGAGTGCCGACCGCAGACAAAAAAGCCCCCGCCAACGGCGGGGGCTTTTTCTGAATCCGAGCTGCGAGATCAGGGCAACGTCGTCGCCGTCAGTGTACCGCCGGCGTACGGATCCCAGACCGCGACGAAGATATACCACGTTCCGGCGCCAGGGTTCGTAACGGAGCAGGCTTCTGCGTTCCCGCCATTTCCCGAGGCACAGCCACCCGGAGGAGGGAACTGCGAATCGTCCGGAGGGGTGCCCTTCTGGACGTAGATATCACCGTCACCCGTGCCGCCGGTGAACGTCACCGTGAGCTTGGTAGCTCCTGCGGGCACGACGATGCGGTACAAGAGCCCGTCAGAACGCGCGCGGGTCCCGCTACTGACGTTCGTTACGGGGACGCCACTGGTAAGCGCGGTTCCGAATACTTCGAGCACGCTGATGCTCGCAGAGCGAAGCTGCGCTGGATCGGAGACCGCGGTCGCGGTAACCGCTGCGGTACCAGGAGCGACGCCAGTCACCAAGCCGGTCGAGGAGACCGTGGCGACCGACGCATCGCTGGTTGCCCAGGTTACCGGGACGGCAGTTCCATTGAGATTTGCGGTCAACTGTTGTGTTGTGCCCTGATCAACGCCGGCGAAGGGCGGGTCCACCTGAAGAAGCCCGGCAGAAGGCCCAACGGAAGGGCTGTTGTCGCTGCAACCATAAACAACCGCAGCAAGCAAGGCACTGGATACAAAACGGACGAGGTTACGATGAGTCATGATGCGCGCTCCACTTATTTTTTTTGCCTCAACGGGCCAACCGATCGCCGGTCGTCGCACCATGAGGCTCGGGTGTTTCGCTAAGCTACGCTTGTGCTCAGGATTGGTCAACCTGAACAATCCGCCGTGATCTCCGGGCCGTCGATCAATCTCCAACGGCCCGAAGCCCGGCAGAACCAGCTAAATCTCCTCGACCACCGGAACGGTCTCCGGCAGGACGAAGTCGGCATCCGAATCGCTCGCCAATATCTCGGCGATCGTCGGCTCTGGTGGAAGCTCCGGCGCCGGTGGCACCGGTGCTCCCTCGATCTCCACTTCCTGATACCGGTACATACCTGTGCCGGCCGGGATGAGGTGACCGATGATGATGTTCTCCTTGAGTCCGAGCAGCTCGTCCCGCGCGCCACGAATCGCGGCGTCGGTCAGAACTCTCGTGGTCTCCTGGAAGCTGGCCGCGGAAATGAACGACTGTGTCGTGAGACTGGCCTTGGTGATTCCGAGCAGCAACGGCTCCGAGACCGCCGGCGCCTCCTTGTGCTTCTTGGCCTTGTCGTTCGCTTCCCTGAAGGTCTGCTTGTCGACGTGCTCGCCCTCCAGGAATTCCGTGTCTCCACTCTCGAGCACGCGAACCTTCTGCAGCATCTGCCGAACGATCACGCCAATGTGCTTGTCGTTGATCTTCACGCCCTGCAGGCGATAAACCTCCTGCACTTCGTTGAGCAGATACTCCTGAACCGCGCGCGGTCCCTTGATGCGGAGAATGTCGTGCGGATTCACCGGACCTTCGGAGAGGCGGTCGCCCGCTCTCACCCAGTCACCGGCGTGCACCCGAAGGTGCTTACCGGCCGCGATCTCGTATAGTTGACCCGGCTCCTCCGTATCCACCGGCGTGTCCTTGGGCACGACTCTGATCTCACGCTTGCCGCGCTTGATCTCCCCGAACCTCACCTCTCCATCTATTTCAGAGATAGTGGCCGGGTCCTTCGGACGACGCGCCTCGAACAGCTCGGCCACACGCGGCAGACCGCCGGTGATGTCGCGAGTCTTGTACGCTTCTCGCGAGATCTTAGCTATGGTGGTACCAGCACTTATCTTCTTGCCGTCTTCGACCGTCAGCTGCGCACCCACCGGAATCACGAAATCTCTCAGGCGCTTTTCCTTCCCGCCTTTCGTCTCAATGATCTCAATGTGCGGGTGCAACTTCTTCTCCTTGTCTTCGATGACCACGGTCTGACGGAGACCGGTGAGCTCGTCGAGCTCCTCGGAAACCGACTCGCCCGGAATCAGGTCGACAAAGCGGAGAGTTCCTTCAACGTCAGCTATGATCGGGTTCGTGTAAGGATCCCAGGTGAAGATGATCTGATCCTTCTTCACATCGTCGCCGTCCTTGACCATCAGGGTGGCGCCGAGCGGAACCTGGAGGCGCGCGCCGACTGAAGCGTTGCGCTCGCCCGAGCTCTTGATAGTGAGTTCGCCTTCGTACGAAGTGACGATCTGCTGCTTCTCGGCATTCGTCACGACAACGAGTCTGTCTCCATACTCGATCGTTCCGGCAACCTTCGACTTGCGCGCCGTCTGCTCAGCGATACGAGCCGCGGTTCCACCGATGTGGAACGTGCGAAGCGTGAGCTGAGTACCCGGCTCGCCGATCGACTGCGCGGCGATGATTCCAACTGCTTCGCCCCTGTCGACTCCTCCCATGGTGGCGAGATTGCGTCCGTAACACATCTGGCAGAGACCACGCTTCGCCTCACACGTGAGGACGCTGCGGATCTTCACCGTCTCGAGTCCTGACTCTTCGATACCGCGAGCCATGTCCTCGTCGATGAGCTGACCAGCCTCGACCAGCAATGATCTCTGGCCGGACTCGTCTATCTCATGGACATCGTAAATATCCTCTGCTGCCACGGTGCCGACGATACGCTCGGCCAGCGGCTCGATGATATCCTCGCCTTCCTTCAGGGCTCCGACTTCGAGGCCGAGGATGGTTCCGCAATCCTCTTCGGTGATCGTCACATCCTGCGCGACGTCGACGAGGCGGCGGGTGAGGTAGCCGGCGTCCGCTGTTTTCAGAGCGGTGTCGGCAAGACCCTTACGTGCGCCGTGGGTCGAGATGAAGTACTCGAGCACGGACAATCCTTCGCGGAAGTT
>JAXDME010000255.1:0-6717 GCA_034666285.1 Gemmatimonadaceae bacterium
GGTCGTGCTGGCGATTACTAGGTCGATAGGCTCGGTGGTGCGAGGCAACTGAGCGGAAGCGCACCCAATCAGACCGATTGCAAGCGAAGCTAGTGCGAGGTGTCTCATTCCATTGGGCAGGGACTGGAGCTCGAGTCAGGGTCACCCAAAAATAGCGCAACGATCGTGTAACGGATGCGTCAACTCCGCTTTCTTTACATCGACCTCGGTGCTAGCTCTCCGCAATCCTGGAGAGCAACTGTGTCGAACAGAAAAGGCTTGATCCTCATCAGATGGCTATGACACTCCGTCGGTTGACGCCAGGCGGAGGAACCCGACAACTTCAGGATGTGACTGAAACGAACGCTGTCGCTGAGCGAGTGCTCGTGGTGGATGATGAACCCGATATCGTGGCGCTCGTTGCCTACCATCTCGCAAAGTCCGGCTATACCGTATCGACGGCGACCAGCGGCACTGAGGGCCTCGCCGTTGCTCGCCGCGACAAGCCATCCATCATCGTGCTCGACCTGATGCTCCCGGGGCTGTCCGGCCTCGAGGTCATGGAGGAGCTGCGCGGCGACAGCGCGACGTCGGACATAGCCGTTTTGATGCTTACCGCCCGGCGCGAGGAAAGCGACCGCATCAAGGGTCTCACCATGGGCGCAGACGATTATTTGACGAAACCATTCAGCCCGCAGGAGCTCGTCCTCCGCGTCGGCGCGATTCTCCGCCGCGTAAAGGCTGGTAGAGAAGAAACGGGTGACGTCAAGCAGATCGGGCCGTTACGCATCGATACAACAGCGCACCGTGTGACGGTGGATAGTCGAGAAGTCGATCTGACACCTACCGAGTTCAAGCTCCTTCTTCTGCTTGCCGAGCGGAAAGGGCGGGTGCAGCCGCGCAATCTGCTCCTCGAGATTGTATGGGAGGCCGCACCTGACATTCAAACACGAACGGTTGATATGCACGTGCAGCGTCTCCGCGCCAAGTTGGGCGACGCCGGAGATCTGATCGAGACTGTGCGCGGCTTCGGATACCGAATCAAGAACGTCTCCGATCGCTCGTGAAGCTCGCGCAACGACTCCTCCTTCAATCGCTCGCGATAGTCGCAGTGATGGTGGTGTCGGTCGTGATCATCATCGACAATCAGCTCCACACGAGCATCACCGACCAGACGACCCACGATCTCGCCGGTGAAGCCAGACTCTTGGCGACGCAGTGGAAGCCGGGAGTGGATGCGGATTCTCTCGCCGACGAAGCGGGAGCGGCTACGGGTCACCGGGTTACTCTTATCGACTCCACGGGGCATGTCGTCGGAGATTCGGATTTCGACGGACTGGCCCTTCAGCGTCTGGAGAATCACAGCAGTCGCCCTGAAGTAATCGCCGCTCTCAAGAGCGACGTCGGAGCGGCTCGGCGCATGAGTCCGTCTACGGGGGAGGAGCAGCTCTACGTCGCGGTCAAAGCGCCACGCGGGGTCGCCCGAGTTTCCGTCACCACCCGCGCCGTCGAAGAGATATTCGGCAGCGCCAGAAACGGCGTCATTGTCGCCGGTCTGATTTCTTTTTTGCTCGCCGCAGTTCTCGCCCTGCTTTTCTCCCGCGCTGTCTCGAGGCCCATCGTCGAGCTTAGAGACGTCGCGCGGTCGATCGCCGCGGGAGAGAGGCGGCGCCATCCGGCACTCTCGGCGCCAGGAGAAGTCGGAGACCTCGCCGACGCTATTTATCGCCTCGCCGAACAGCTCGAAGCACGGCTCTCGGCGCTCGCGGCCGAGCAGTCCATCCTTACCGCGCTCGTCGAGACGCTCAACGAAGGCGTCGTCGCGATCTCCCCCGCTCACGAGGTCGTTCGCATAAACGAGATCGGGCGACGCCTGCTCTCGACCGATCGTCCGCTCCCTTTCAGCATCGACTATCTGCCGCGCGAAGTCACGCTGAGGAGCGCGATATCGCTCGCGTTGAACGGAACAGAAACCGAGCCCGAGGAGGTTGTGATCGACGGCAACACAATGTCCCTCACGGCTCGCCCGCTGATCGAAGGCGGTGCGGTGGTAGCCCTCTTCGATCTGACTCCGATCAGAAAGTTGGAAGCGGTGCGGCGGGATTTTGTCGCGAACGTTTCGCACGAGCTCCGCACTCCGCTCACTATCGTCGGCGGGTTCGCCGAGACACTTCAGGATCCGGACATTTCTCCTGAAAGAAGATCCGAGTTTGCACGCACGATCTACAGCAACACCCAGCGCATGCAGCGCATCGTCGACGAGCTGCTCGATCTGTCCCGAATCGAATCGGGTCATTGGAAACCAAGACTACAGGCCGTGCCTGTTGCCGACGTAGCATCGGAAGTATTTGCCCGCGTGTCAGCCGTTGCTGCCAAGAAAGACATCACTACGGGAGCGAGGATTGCACCGGCGGCGGGAATAATCCACGCCGATCGAACCGCACTCGAGCAGATCCTGTTGAACCTCGTGGAGAACGCTCTTCGGCACACGCCGGAGAACGGAAAGATCGAGATAGAGACTGTGGAGGCCAAAAACGGTGTGGTTCTCACTGTCACTGACACAGGCGTTGGTATCGGGCCGGAGCAGCTACCACGGATCTTCGAGCGATTCTACCGAGCCGACAGCGGCCGCTCCCGCGAAGCGGGCGGCACCGGCCTTGGCCTGGCCATCGTGAAGCACCTCGTAGAGGCCCACGGCGGATCAGTCAGCGCCAGCAGCACGGTGGGATCGGGAACGACGATAAGAATGTTTTTCCCGGAGGTCGCGACAACGGTTTAGTCGTGACACACTCTTTACATCCGGTGTAACCGCCCGTTACACGACCGTGAGAGCTTCGAGTGCGTCAAACTTCCTCTTACGGAGTCATAAGTGATCAAAGCCGTCCGCAGCGTCGTTACCGCCCTATCAGCGGTAGCGCTCCTCGCAGGCAGCGCCTCAGCCCAGTCGGTCGATCTGACCGGAGCAGGCGCGACATTCCCATATCCTATCTATTCGAAGTGGTTCTCCGACTACGCCAAGAGTACTGGTGTGAAGATCAACTACCAGTCGATCGGTTCCGGCGGCGGAATCAGACAGCTTTCTGAACAGACCGTCGACTTCGGCGCTTCCGACAGCCCGATGAGCGACCAGGAAATCGCCAACGCTAAGGGCGGCCCCGTCCTCCACTTCCCAACCGTCATGGGCGCGGTCGTAATTACATACAACGTTCCCGGCCTCAATCGCCCGCTCAACCTCACTGGCGACGTGATCGCGGACATTTTTTCAGGGAAGGTCACCAAATGGAATGATGCGCGGATTGTCGCACAGAACCGCGGCGTGGCTCTTCCCAATTCTGACATCCTCGTCGTCCACCGCTCGGATGGAAGCGGAACCACCTATATCTTCAGCGACTATCTCTCCGCCGTCAGTCCGTCATGGTCGGGCACGCTCGGCAAGGGCAAAGAGATCAAGTGGCCGGTCGGTCTGGGTGCAAAAGGCAATGAAGGTGTGGCAGGTCAGGTAAAGCAGACTCCCGGATCAATCGGATACGTCGAGCTCGCCTATGCCAAGCAGAACGCGCTTGCTTTTGCAAATCTGAAGAACGCCTCCGGGCGGTATATCACGCCGTCGATCGCGTCAGTCACTGCCGCCGCCGCTGGTGCAAAGCTCCCGAAAAACACAGACTATCGTGTGTCGATCGTGAACGCAGCTGGCAAGGACTCCTATCCGATCTCGTCGATGACGTGGATTCTCGTGTACCAGAACCAGGCGGACGCCGTAAAGGGCGCGAAGCTGGTCAACTTCCTCCGCTGGGCGTACAATGATGGTGAGAAGGCGGCATCGTCACTCGATTACGCGCCACTTCCTGCGCCCATTGTTGCGCAGCTCCAGACCAGGCTGAAGGCCATCCGTGTTGCCAGCGCGCGCGTCGGGAGCGGACAATGAACCGCACCACAATCATTGGGCTGCTAGCGGCGCTGGCGGCACCGCTAGCGCTCGCCGCGCAGCAGCCGGTAGACACCACGAGGCCGGCTCCGCCGCCAGCTCCTACTCCGACGCCTACTCCTGCCCCGACTCCAACGGTATCGATTCCCGTCGATTTCTCTGGAGTGTTGTACGCAAACTTCCAGTATCAGGGCGCAAAGGGAGCTACCAAATCACAGAACAAATTCGACCTCGAGCGCGCGTATCTCACTTTCCGCATGCCGGCCGGTGATCGTGCCAGCATTCGGATCACTGCCGACGTCTTTCAGCAGCAGACCAGCCCGAACGATTCCTACTACAAGGGTTGGGTCGTTCGCGCCAAGTATGCGTATCTCCAGTACGATTATCTGAAGAGCGGCGGCTGGACCGGAGTGGTTCGCGGCGGATTGATCCATAACGTCGTGATCGACCACATCGAGCAGTTCTGGCCACGGTGGATCTCCCAGACTGCGATCGAGCGCGCTGGTTTCTTTTCTTCTGCCGATGCGGGCGTAGGCACGCTGATCACTCTTCCAAACAAGTTCGGCGAGTTCTACGCGAACGTCGTGAACGGCCCGGGCTACACCTCGCGTGAAACCGATCGATTCAAGGATTACGCTGCGCGTCTTACGCTCACGCCGTTGTCGGGCTCGACCAACAAGGTGATCAAGACCTTCGCCTTGTCCGGTTGGACCTACAGAGGCGCGATTGCGAGCGCATTTGCCAACGGTGGTGCCGGCCAGGTCGGCCAGGTCGGTTCTTCGCTGCCACGCACGAGATCCGGCGTCTTCGTCGGCGTTCGGGATCCTCGCCTTTCGGCAGGATTCGATTGGGCGACGCGACAGGACGGGTTCGAGACCGGAGCGAACACGGTTCTTGCGCCCCGTGCCGAGGTTGATAGCACCCGCCGACTGATCTCGGGGTTTGCCACCATCAAGCCCTTCCAGCTAATGAGCGACCAATCTTCCTTCCCGCTGGGACTCATTGGTCGCTGGGATCGGTACAAGCCGAGCTCGGGAGCGGCGGGGTACGTTAACACGGTCATTGCCGGACTTACCTGGGATCTGAACAAGAAGTCAGCACTCTCACTCGACTACCAGGAACAGACCCCTAAGAACGGCGTGATTGCAGCAACGACCAAGACCTACTTTCTACACATGGTCGCAAACTTCTAGACGGCCCCCATCGCAGAGCCAGAGCGCCCCCGGCGGTTGTGACGATGTCGTTACCTGACGTCCGTCCTGACAGGCCGGGGGCGCTCGTATTTTGCCCTAGTGTCTCGTCGACCACAAATAAGGAGCAATCAGTGAAAGCCCTGAAGCTTGCTGTCTTCGTGCTCTTCGTAGCGGCGTGCGCCAAGGAGGGAAACAACTCCAGCACAGCGTCGTCGACCAGCTCATCGAGCGGGTCAGTCGATCTCACCGGAGCAGGCGCCACATTTCCCTATCCCATCTACTCGAAGTGGTTTGACTTGTACGCCAAGGCGACCGGCGTGAAGATCAACTATCAGTCGATCGGCTCGGGCGGCGGCATCAGGCAGCTCTCCGAGGGAACTGTCGATTTTGGCGCCTCAGATAGCCCGATGAGCGACGCGGAGATGGCGAAAGCGAAGTTCGGGCCTATCCTGCACATCCCGACCGTTCTCGGAGCAGTCGTCATCACTTATAATCTTCCCGCGTTGAGCGCCCCGCTCGAGCTGACGCCGCAGGCAATCGCCGACATCTTCGCCGGCAAAATTACCAAGTGGAATGACGCCCGAATTGCTTCCCTCAATCCGGCGGTCTCGCTTCCCGCATCGGACATCCTCGTCGTTCACCGCTCGGATGGCAGCGGCACCACCTACATCTTCACCGACTACCTGACCACGGCGGCTCCCTCGTGGAAGTCGATCGGAAGGGGAAAAGAAGTGAACTGGCCGGTCGGACTTGGCGCCAAGGGTAATGAAGGCGTCGCGGGCCAGGTGAAGCAGACGCCGGGCGCTATCGGGTACGTAGAGCTGGCATACGCCAAACAGAACAGGCTCCCAATTGCTGGCGTCAAGAACAAGGCGGGCAAGTTCGTTATCGCGTCCGTTCCGGCAGTGACAGCAGCGGCCGCCGGTGTAGCCAAGACCCTTCCCGCAAACTCCGATTTTCGGATCTCAGTCGTCGACGCGCCGGGAGCAGACGCCTATCCAATTTCCTCTTTTACGTGGATCCTCGTCTACCAGCACCAGCGCGACTCCGTGAAAGGCAAGAAGCTCGTCGATTTTCTGAATTGGGCGTTGACCAATGGTGAGCCCGAAGCGGCCTCTCTCGACTATGCCCCGCTTCCTCCCGAGATGGTTCCCGGCGTGAAAGCGAAAGCGGCCTCAATCGATTTCGCCGGCGCTAAGTGACAACTGTCGCGAGTGAGGCTGTACCGTCGGAGCGTCGTCGTCTCAAAGTTCATGAAACGGCGATCGGGGACAGGATTTATGAGATAGTCACCACCGCCTGTGCGCTGGTGATTCCGGCGCTGGTGATAGCAATCGCGATTGCAATTTTTTCCGGCGCCTGGCCAGCTTTCTCCAAGCTCGGGCTTTCGATCGTAACGTCGAGCGACTGGGACGTACAAGCGGGAAAGTTCGGCGCCGCGCCGGCGATCTTTGGTACGCTCGTCTCATCAGCGCTCGCCCTCATCATCGCGACACCGCTCGCGATTGGCGTCGCGGTTTTTCTCTCCGAGTTTTCTCCGACGTGGCTACGCCAGCCCATCGGGTTCCTGGTCGATCTTCTTGCCGCTGTGCCGAGCGTGGTCTACGGCCTGTGGGGGAT
>JAXDME010000256.1:0-11934 GCA_034666285.1 Gemmatimonadaceae bacterium
CTGATGTCCGCGGGCATTTCGCTCAGCGGCTTGAAGATCGGGCCAAATATACTGGCGTAGGTCTTCACCACCGGGTCATTCGGGTCCGCGATGTACGCGTCGACCGTACCGTCATAGGCGTCGATCACCACCTTGACGCTATTACGCATGTAGTTCGTGCCATCGACGGTGCGCTGCGCGTACGGGTACATGTCACTCGTCGTGTACGCGTCGAGAATCCACTTGAGCTGCCCGGCGTCGTTGATGGTGAGGTACGGATCGTTGTCGAAGTCGAGAAACGGCAGCGCGCTGGTGGCGCGATCCATCACGTTCCGGTGGTAGAGGATCTTCGCGTTACCTCTGATGTCGTCAGATAACAGGATCTTCAGAGAGCCCAGCTGGAACGCGTATAGCACCCTCCGCAAGAACGATCCGATCGGAACGCCGCCGCGTCCCGTGTAATTCGTGTAGATGTTTTCTTCGCCCGCCGGATAGTCGAACTCCTTCTGCTTGGTGCCAACGAACACGTAATCGTTGGTCAGCTCGCCGTAATAGATCTGTGGTCTGGTGAGCTTGATCGAAATCGTGGAGGCGGGCGGCAGATCCTTGATGAAAAGAACGGGCAGACCTTCGGTCGTCACCTGGTTGACGGGCGCCATCGTGAGGCCCATCCCGTGTGTGAACGTCAATCGCTCGTTGATGAACGTGCGCGTGGGCAACGATTCGGAATTCAGCTCGCGCGCGGCGACGTGGACCTGCCGGTACCGGCCATCGATCGTATATCGGTCATCGTCGACCGACACGAAGTCGTAATAGGTTCGGATTTCCTGAAGCTGGCTAAAGGTCTGCTTGAGTAGCGGGCGCTCCCACAATCTGATGTTGTCGACGGTTGCAGCGTTTGCCTTGATGTCGCCGATGGAGAGCTGAACCTCGCCCGACAAGTCTCGGGACTCCACGCGATCGAGTCCCCAGGATTTGCGCGTAGCGTCAATGTGGTTCCGCAGATACGGCGTCTCCTTGGACAGCTCGTTTGGCGAGACCACCAGCTTCTGATAGGCCGCGGGCACCAGACCGCGCGCGAGAACGCTGATCACCGTGTAGAAAATCGCGGCGGATAGCGCGGTCCAGACCAGTTTTCCGCGCACGATTCCGACCGCGACCCAGACGGCAGCTACAAGCGCCGCAATCGCGGAGACATAAAGGCCCGGAAGGGTGACGTGGACATCGGTGTAGCTGGCGCCAAGAAGAGGACCAGTTGTGGAGTAGAGCAGGCTCGCCGTCGCAACTATCCAGAGTCGCACGCCGATGAGAACGAACAGCACGACTACGAGAACGCCGAGATGGCGCGCCGCGCGCGGCTTCGCCGAGGCGCGACGGGGAGGCAACGTTATGTCGTTCCTCATCCAGTACATAACGGCTGCGGCAACGATCGAAAGAAACGTCAGCGTGATGAGCGTGCCGAGCACTCCCGAGATCAACGGAAGCCGAAACAGGTAGAATGAGATATCGCGGCCGAATAACGGGTCGCGGGTACCGATCGGAACACCGTTGAGTCCCTTCAGGACTACCAGCCACGACGAGCTGGCCGAAACGGCGGTGAGAAATGCCAGCACCAGCGCGGCTGGAAAAAATAGCCGGGTGAGGGTCCGTGAAACGTCGACACTTACTCCATCGCCGCGGTTCACATACAGGACGGGGAAGCCGGTGCCGGCTCCACGGGCAAATCGCACGTTGCCGTAGAGGTATCCGAAGGCGAACGCGCCGCCGATAACAAAGAGACAGACCCGCCAGACGAGCGACGTGGCGAATACGGACTGAAACCCTATCTCCCCGAACCAGAGCCAGTCCGTGGCGAAGCTGGCCAGCCAGGGTACTATGATGAGCGCAAAAAAGAATGCCGCGACGATTCCAAGCGCGATCCGCTTGAATGATCTGGGCAGAGGTGGCAACCGGGCCGGGCCGGGCCGCTCGAAAGGTGAGGTCATGTGCGGATCAAAATGCCACCCGAATCATTCTGCTGCTACCCGTACGTCGCGATCGGGCCACCCGGTGCGGCGTCTGCAGCATACGATTGAGTCCACAAAACGAGAGTCATATGCCGCGCGGAGATAAATCCAAGTACACGAACAAAGAGAAACGGCAGGCCGAACACATCGAGGAAGGCTATGAGAAACGCGGCGTTCCGGAAAACGAAGCGGAGCGGCGAGCCTGGGCGACTGTGAACAAGGTGCACGGCGGCGGGGAAAAACCCGGCGGCGGAGGGTTCGGCAAACCCGAAAACCACGAGCCGATGCGGAAGGGCGGAAGGAAATCTCACGGCGGTTAAGCCGTAGGCGCGCTCAGGCGCGGCGGGCGGACGCCAGTTTGGTCGTGATAATCACCACACCGTAGGAGGCATCTGGTCCGTATTGCTCCAGCGCGCGGTGTCCTTTAATCACCTGCACCGTCGCTACCAGCTCGGCGCTCAGCAACGGCACTTGATCCCCGGAGTATCGGACGCCGTCGACGACAAAAAGCATCGGAAGCTGGTCAATCGACGAAGAGATCGGAACTGAGGGAGCAGGCCTAACGGGCGGCGAAGACGCGCGGTTCGCCGGCCCGCTGGTGGCGGCGGAAATCGTGGCGAGTGCGATGATAATTCCTGCGGCTTTCATTCTTTCCCCGAAGCGGTGCGGAGCTATCAGCAAGCAACGGCTTCGCCGACTTCCCAGACGCCATCAACATAAGGCCAAGCTCAGCAGTAATCTAGGGCCGTGGTTTCCAGGCTCCCTTCGCTACGTCCGGGACAAAAGCGTCCAACCCGGCCGGAGGGAATTCCAGAGTCTGGCCTTTCTGAGCGCTCATATAAGCCGCCATCAGGATCTGAACCACCTCTACCCCGTCCTCAAAGGTCAGCATCGGCTTCTCACCACGAAGGAACGCGCGCGCCATGTGACGGTTCTCCGCCGAATATCCGTAAACGGAGGCCTCTTCCGCCACGACCGGCATCAGTCCCATCTCGGCGTTCTGCTTCTCGACCAGATCCTCGCCGGTTTTGCCGTGAACTTCCCTGCTGAAGAACATTTTGAGACTGCTGTCGAGAGTATTCCAGGAAAGTGAATACTCTGGCCCGAGCAGCTCTGCCGACAGGCGCAAACCGGCGCCGATGAAGCTCCACGACGTCGTGACTTCTCCGATCAGCGCCTCGCCGTCCTCGGATTCGTATTCGATCGTTGCACGCGCGAAATCTTCGGAAGGACGTTTTGTGTAGTCGACGTCCTTACCCATTGTGTCGGACAGCAGCTTGGCGTACTTGGGGCGACTCCATTTGAGCGACGCGATATGCGCGCTGATTCGCTTCGGCGTGATCGAGGACCGTGGCGAGCCCGGTTTCGTGAGGAGATGCCGAACGACCTCTACGGAGTGACACATCATGTCGTTGAGAACACCACCGCCCTGAAGCGATCCCTGCCAGAACCACGGCATGTGCGGGCCGCTGTGTTCTTCCGCCGCCCGCGCGAGGTACGGGCGTCCAGTGAGCGCCGCGCCGCGCGCCCAGATCAGCTCACGCCCTCGTGTTATGTCCGGGGCAAATAACTGGTTCTCAAGATATCCGGTGTTCAATCCCACGCTCTTGGCGAGAGCCGCGACTTTCTTTGCTTCGGCGACGTTTCGCGCGAGGGGTTTTTCGCAGGCGAGACCACGAAGTGTCCCAGCTCCGCTCTTTATCGCGTCGACGATCTCTTCGATGTTCCCTATTCGCGCCTGGTTGGGCCCGCAAAGCCACACTGCGTTGATGGCCGGGTCGCTGACCATATCGCGAATCGATTTGTACGGCCTGGCTTCGCCGACATCGAGCTCGCGCGCGAGCGCCGCCGTGGACGCGGCGTTTTTTTCGTTGGGACTCCACACGCCGCGCACGTCGATCTCGCGCACGGACGTAAGCGACTGAACATGAAAGCGCGCGTTGAAGCCGCTGCCGACGAATCCGATTCCGAGGCGTTCGCTGCTCATCTCACTCTCCGCATGAGTTCGTCGTTGCAGTGCGTCATGAAGGATTCAGGCGAAGCTTGCTGCGGTCGAACTTGTCGTAGTTGACGCCGAGCTTCGCCAACGCCTCGGGCGGACAGCCGTTCCAGTTCGGATTGAATGTGTTTCCGACGTAGCGAAGGTCCTTTACGCCCATCTTGCTGGACCAGAATCCCGACGACGTTAGATCGCGGAATCGATTGAAGAAGCTGACGCCATCGCTCAGAGTCGCTGCCGCCCTGGCCGGCCACGCGATGTCGTTTAGAATCTGTTCGCGCTGGGACGCACCAGCGCCAGCGAACGGTTTTCCGAACCTCGTCGTCGACTGCGCGTCGATCCACGCAAGGCCGGCACGCATCCACTGCTGATTGCCAGGCTTGTCGATCATGATGAAGTCCATGAACTCGGGCACGCCTGCATCCGTTGCGCTGCCGGAACGATCGTCGCGGGGGATGATCATGTCCGCCAGAATGCCGACCGTCCGGAATTCAGCCGGAGTGAAATATTTCGGGGCGAACGCGATTCCCTCGGCGGCAAGTTCCCTCGCGTCGTCGACGAGCTGCCACGCTTTGGCGTGATCCACTTTGGAGAGCCCGAGCGCAGCAGCGATAGGAAGCACCGACATCAGCTGAACAGCCTCGCGACGATTCATCTCTTTTTCTTTCGACATCAGAGTGCCCCCCTCTTTTGTTCCTGAGCGATGTACTCACTCGTGCGCATCGACAGCGCGAGAATCGTCCACGTTGGATTTTTGTCGGCCTGTGATACGAACGGACCACCGTCCGTGACGAAGAGATTCTTCACATCGTGCGCGCGGCAATTGGGATCGACCGCCGATTTGTTGGGATCGGTTCCCATACGTACCGTGCCGAGCTCGTGGATTATCTCCCCGCCGCGCGCAATGCCATAGCCTTTGCTGTGATCCGGCATCGCGTCAAAGACCTGACCGCCCATGTCGGCGATTAGGGCGCGGAAAGTTTCCTGCATGTGGCGAACTTGGTTGTACTCATAATCACTCCACTGCCAGTGGAAGCGCAGCACCGGAATGCCGAATTTGTCCTTCACGGTCGGATCGAGCTCGCAATAGCTCTGGTCGTTCGGAATCATCTCTCCACGCCCGGAGAAGTAGACCGACGCGCCGTAGTAGCGCCTGTAATCGTCCTTGAGCGCTTTCCCGTACCCGCCTCCGGAGGGGTAGCTCTGAATCCCTCCCATGAATCCGTAACTTGGCGGATAAAGCCCGCCGCCAACTTCCACGTGATATCCGCGCGGGAATCCCAGTTTCTTGTTGTCGCCCCACCAGGGCATGTAGACGTGCATCCCACCCACACCGTCCTCGTTATGAGGCACGTGATCCGCCATCTTCGGGATGAATCCGGAAACCCCGCTGCCGGTGGTGTCGGTCAGGTATTTGCCGACGACGCCGCTGGAGTTGGCGAGCCCGTTGGGAAATTTCGGGGATTTTGAATTGAGCAGCAGGCGCGCGGTTTCACACGCGCTCGCCGCCAGGACCACAACTTTGGCGTTCGCGTGATTCTCCTTGCCCGTCTTCGTGTCGATATACGAGACGCCGCTCGCCAGGCCCTTGGCGTTGAGCGTGACTTCGTGGGCCATTGCGTGCGTCACGAGCGTCAACCTCCCGGTCTTGAGAGCGGGGGCGATAAGGACGTTCGTCGACGAGAAATTGGAGTTGGTCATGCAGCCACGACTACATTGACCGCAGTAGTGACAGGCCGCACGCCCGTTGTGATTCTTCGTAATGATCGAGAGGCGAGCCGCGACGCAGGTGATGTTGAGTCGGTCGGCCGCATCCTTGATCATCAGCTCGTAACAGCGCGGCTTCGGAGGCGGAAGGAAGTAGCCACCGGGATGGTTCGGCAGGTTGTCGTTGTTGCCGAACACTCCGATCAGCTTGTCTATGCGATCATAGTACGGGGCCACGTCGTCGTAGCCAATCGGCCAATCATCGCCGAGCCCGTCACGGCTTTTTGCCCTGAAGTCGTCGGGACCGAAGCGCAGCGAGATCCGGCCCCAGTGGTTCGTGCGTCCGCCCACCATCCTCGCGCGCCACCACTTGAAATCGGTCCCCTCGGCGTTGGTGAACGGCTCGCCCTCGAGGTCCCATCCGCCGACGCACGCATCGAACTCACCAAACGGACGGTCCGTGGTGGAGGCACCTCGACGCGGAGAGTCGTAGGGCATCTTGAGCATGGCCGAATCTTTCGTGTTGTCCCACGGCCCGCCGGCCTCGAGGAGGAGAACATTTGCGCCCGCGCGCGTGAGAACGTACGCTGCCATTCCGCCGCCAGCTCCGGAGCCCACAATGCAGACGTCGTAGGTCTTACGCTGGGAGGGGAGGACGAAAGTCATCGATTATCCGCCGTTGAGGACACGGGAAAGTAAGGCGGAAGCAGGAACGCCACTAGGGCAAACCGACGTCATCTTTGTGTGGTTTCCGGGCGTGACGTAAAGGGTTCCCGGACAGTCTGAATACCGAGCGAAGTTCTCACGCCCACTCTCTCGCGCGTGCCCATGCATTTTACAAGTGACACCGCGAATCAGTACCGCATCGAGACGACGCGAAAGGCCGTCATTCTCACCATGCTGGGCGGAGAGGAAGTGCGCGGAAACATCTTCATCCATTTCTCCCCCTACCGCCCATTCGAGCTCGAGGACGTCTCGGAGCTGTTCAATTCCGAGAGTCCGTTTTTCCCGCTCGAGCTGCCCAATGCCGAAGTGATTCTCGTCGCGAAAGAACGAGTCGCCGAGATCGCGGCTGACAGAAGCGAAGGCGAGTCAGACCTTATTCCGCCCGATCCACCCTCTCCGACCGCGCTCCTCCAGGTACTTCTGGTGGGAGGCGAAGTACGTCTCGGCTCCATTCGGCTCGACGCCCCGCCCGACAGGGCCCGGGTGCTCGACTATCTGAATGCGCTGAGGTCGCGCTTTCTCACTCTCTATACCTCAAACGAAGCACGGCTGATCAACCGCTCGTTGATCGACCGCGTTCGTCCACTGGACTGACCGACTGAAATGGCCCAGCTAGACCGCTTTCTCAACCTGCTCGTGTCCAACAACGCCTCGGCATTGAATCTGTCTGAGGGCGAGGTTGCGACCGTGATGATAAAAGATTCTGCCCGCCCCGTGATGAAGCAGGCGCTCACGAGCGCTCAGATTCTCAACCTGGTGCGAGAGATCTCACCGCCCAATGTGCCGCACGCGCTGGATATCCATGGCAACGCGCGATTCGACTATTCGTCCGCAGACGGGACGTTCGAGGTCGTGCTGAGCCAGAACGGCAAGATTTCAGCGCGCATCGAGCGAAAGGTCGTCGGAGCCAATAGCGCTCCGCCAGCGGCAGCACAACCGGTGGCAGCCGCGGCTCCGGCGACGGCTCCCAGCGTTCAAACACCGAAGTCCGAAGCACCGAAGGTCGATGTGAGCCGAGCTCAGGCTCCGAAGGCTTCTGTCAGCGATGGGCGCGCGCTCGAGAAGATCGAAGCTCTGTTGCGTGCGTTGGTGGGCAACAAGGCGTCGGATCTGCACCTTCGCGCCGGCTCGCCACCGATGCTTCGCGCCAGCGGTGAAATCGCTCCGATTCCGGGCGAGGCGGTGCTCAGCTCGGACGACATCGATGTCATGCTGAACTCGGTCATGCTCGAACAGAATCGCGAGGAGTTCAAGGAGATCAACGACACCGACTTTGCTCACGAGATCGTCGGACTCGCTCGCTTCCGTGGCAACGCTCTGCGCGATCGCAAGGGTATCGGCGCCGTGTTCCGCGCGATTCCAGCCGCGGTCGTCACCGTAGAGCAAATGGGTCTTTCCCAGGAAGTGCAGCGTCTGTGTCACCTCACGAAAGGACTCGTGCTCGTAACAGGCCCAACGGGCTCTGGAAAGTCCACGACGCTCTGCGCACTTATAGACCTCATCAACCGCACCCGCTCGGACCACGTGATCACGATCGAGGACCCGATCGAGTTCGTCCACGAGAGCAAGAAGTGTCTAATCACCCAGCGACACGTGGGCGTACACACGTCCTCGTTCAAGCACGCCTTGCGCGCTGCTTTGCGGGAAGATCCCGACATCGTGCTCGTTGGTGAGCTGCGCGATTTGGAGACAGTCTCGATGGCTATCGAAACCGCCGAGACCGGTCACCTCGTTTTCGGCACCGTGCACACTTCAACCGCGGTCAGCACCATCGACCGTGTGATCGACCAGTTCCCGCCGGATAGACAGGCACAGATCCGCGTCATGCTGTCTGAGTCGCTCAAGGGCGTCATCTCGCAGGTGCTTTGCAAGAAGATCGGTGGCGGCCGTGTAGCCGCACGAGAGATCATGCTATCGACGCCGTCCGTCTCCAACCTGATTCGTGAAGGCAAAACCTTCCAGCTGCCCTCCGTGCTACAGACTTCACGTCGGCTGGGAATGGTGACGATGAACGATGCGCTGATCGAGCTCGTCGACTCGAACCAGGTCGAGCCACAGGAAGCCTACCTCAAGGCGACCGACAAGGTTGGCATCCTCCACATGCTGAAGCAGCGCGGTAAGGATATCAGTTTTGCCGACGTCGACGACACAAAGGCCGCGGGTGGCGCGAGCGGAGCCGACTCTCCGGCCCCATCGAAGACGGCGAGCCGCTCAGCCAAGTAGAACCTACTCGAGTATGTGCGGCGCCCCTGCGGCGCCCCGCGTGTGGCGGACAAGCACGAGCAGCGGGATCAATGCGAGAATCAGCACCGCGCTAAGGACGTAGATCCTGCTGTATGCGATCACGCTGGCCTGACCCATCAGCTCGCGGTCAAGAATGCTCAGCGCGCGCTGGCGGGCAGTCCATGAGTCGGCGCCGCGCGCGATCATCGCGCGGGTCAGCATGTCGAGGCGGCCCAGCGTCGTCGGATCGCCGCTCGCCAAATGCTCCGCGAGAATAGCACGGAATTGCGCGGTGTAGTGTGATAACAGCGTTGCAATTGCGGCGATTCCAAGCGAGCCACCCAGCTGCCTGAAGAAGTTGTAGAGTCCGGTGCCCTGCGGCAGCTCGGCGTGCGTGAGCTCGGCGAGCGTGATCGTCGTCAGGGGAACGAACATCATGCCGAGCCCCATTCCGCGCATGATGAGCGCCCAGAAAAAGTCAGTGCCGCCACTCTCGCCCGTGATGCGAGAGAGCTTGAACATCGCGCCGGCGAAGAGGAGCGCACCAATCGTAATCAGTATGCGCGGATCGTATTTATTGGTGAGCCGTCCCACAATAGCCATCGATATGGCCGTCGCGAGCGCGCCAGGCGCCAGAAGAATTCCCGTTTGCTGCGCTGTCATCTGAAGATTCCCCTGCAGAAACACGGGCAGCGTAAACACGGAGGCAAACAGTCCTACTCCCATCACGACGCCGAGCAGCGTGCCAACCCACATCTGACGGTGTCGGAGGACTCGAAAGTCGATGACCGGATCTTTAATGGTGAGCTCGCGCCAGACGAGTACCGCACCCGCAACTACAGCCGTAAATGCCAACGTCGTCATCGACCGGGACTGGAACCAGTCTTCGCGCTGTCCGTACTCGAGGAGATACTGCAGGGAGCCGACACTCATCGCGAGCAGTGCGATCCCGACATAATCCACCGACGCAGGGCGTTGCTGGTCCTCGGGATCGTGTACGTACCCGATGATCATCGAGGCGGCGAGCATGCCAAGCGGGATATTGATATAGAAAATCCACGGCCAGCCGTAGTTGTCGGTGAGCCAGCCGCCGAGCGTTGGGCCGATGGTCGGTCCAACCATGACGCCGAGTCCGAACAGTGCCATCGCGGTTCCCGCTTCCTTTCTCGGAAACGATTCGAACAGGACGGCCTGCGACACCGTCATGAGTGCCCCACCGCCCAGGCCTTGAATGATTCTCCAGAACACGAGTGCCGACAGTGAATGCGAAGCTCCGCAGAGGAAGCTCGCCACTGTGAAGATGATGATTGACCCGACGAAGTACCGCTTGCGTCCGAAGAACTCGCCGAGCCAGCCCGTGAGAGGGATGATGATCACGCTGGCGAGTATGTAACCGGTGGATACCCAGGCGATCTCGTCGAGGCTCGCACCCAGGTTCCCCATCATGTCCGGCAGTGCCACGTTGACGATAGAGCTGTCGATAACCTGCATCAGCGCCGCGAGCACCACGGCGAACGCGATCAGGTATTTGTGTTCGGCGCCCTCCGGTGGCGCGGCGACGGGCTCGGCGAGCGGTTTGTCCTCGTCCTCAACTGTTTCGGTGCCCACCGCGCCAGCAATCGTCATGAGATTCAATAATAAGTGGTCCGCATCTCATGCGAAGCTCGTCCACCAATTTCCCGGGTCAGGGACTCCCGGAAGTATCAATGCGCGCTTGACGCGCCTCGGCTGAGTCGGCCGTCCGGAGCGCCTTCCCGACTGCCTTGGCGCCGGGAATCTGCGAGCCGGCGAACACACTGTCCTTCTCGCGCTGCGTGAGCTCCTGTTTTTTTGCAGTCTCTTCCGTGCCACACGCGACCGCTGCCGCGCCGAGCAGCGCGAGGACCAATCCCCTAACTCGTGATGACAAGAACCCTCCGCATCAGGTAGGTGTGTTGCTGGTGAGCTGACGCGCAGGTGCCTTCGGCAGCGGCCGGCTTTGCTCACTCAGCAATTTCGTCGTGAAGCGCTGGCCCTCGGAGATGCGCTCGACCTCGAGCGCGATCGCGTCCACCGCCTGTTCGATTCGCGCCAGCCTTCCCTCAGTTACGGACGGGGCTGCATCCGTCTGCCGGATTTCCTCTTTCTTGTGTGCAACGGTGGCCCGCGCGATCGCACTTACCGAGTACGCGACCGACACGAAAAATGAAACCGCGACCATCACCTTAGCCGGATCGTCCATGTCTTCCCTTCCTGGTTGTTCATCGCAATACGGATTTCACCGGGCTTTTGTTTGACGTGTCGGACTATGCAGATGTCCCCGCCGGAACCGACGCACCGACCGACTCCCCCCCAGCTCGGGGCTTGAAGAGCACAGCGAACAGAATGAATACCAGCGCCGCACCGGCGGATGGAACCAGCCAGATCGAGTGCCAATCGTGCGTGACCTTTAGACACTGATGTGCGGCCGCTGCCGCGTCGGTACACGCCGTGTTCGGGGTCGCATACCGATTGACGACCCATCCCGAAGCGAAAGCACCGATGAAGTAGCCGAGTCCATTGGTGACGAAGTTGATGAGACCCTGTGCCGCGGCGCGGATCTTCTCTCCGGCCCGCTGATCGGTGTAGATCTGCCCGCTGACGAAGAAGAAATCGTAGCAGACACCGTGCAGGAGGATCCCGATGTAGATGAGCGACATCACGGGCCCGTCGGCACCCATTCCGAAGGCCAGATACCGCAGTGCCCAGGCGGCCATGCCGACCAGCATGATCACCTTGATTCCGAACCGCCTCAGGACGAACGGAAGGAGCAGCATGAATATGATTTCCGACATCTGACCAAAGGTCTGGATAAATGCCGGGTTCGGAGCACCGACTTCGTTGAGGAATGGGTTAGCGAACGTGTAGTAGAACTGAAGCGGGATGCAAAGCAGAAACGATCCAGCCACGAAGATGAAGAAGTCGCGGTTGGCGAGAAGCTGCAGCGCGTCAAGGCCGAGGGCGTCGCGCACGCTGAAACCCTGACCCGCGGCTTTCGGCGGAGTGTGCGGAAGAATCAGCGAATAAGCCGCCATGACGATCGACGCACCGGCCGCGAGCCTCATCGGCAGGACGAGAGCGTCAGCATGAAAGACTCCGCCCACGATAATTCCCGCGACGATCCAGCCGATGGTGCCGAGCACACGAATGAAGGGGAAGTCGCGGCCGGGATCGCGCACGTGATGAAACGAGATCGAGTTCGTAAGCGAGAGCGTCGGCATGTAGCAGAGCGCGTACAGGATCAACAGCGGGTAGAACGTGGAGAACGATGTCTGG
>JAXDME010000257.1:0-5215 GCA_034666285.1 Gemmatimonadaceae bacterium
GACGTCGACGGGAATGATCGTGTCGATTCCCTGCACGACCGCGTAGTTATCGAACATGCCGCCCGTGGATGCGCACGCACCCATGGAGATGCTCCACTTGGGCTGAGGCATCTGCTGCCAGATACGACGAATGATCGGTGCGAGCTTGAACGGAACCCGACCGGCGCAAATGAGCACATCGGCTTGCCGGGGGGAGAAGCTCATCCGCTCCATTCCAAACCGTGCAAGGTCGAAGTCACTCGCTGCCGTCGCCATGAACTCGATGGCGCAGCAGGCGGTACCGAAGGGCATCGGCCACAGCGAGTTCGCGCGCGCCCAGTTGACGAGGAAATCCAGCCGTGTGAGCGCCCATCCCTCCTGCGACTCCGGACTGTAGGAGACCGTGCGATGGTCGGTTGGCGCGGTCAATCCCATTGTAGCGCTCCCTTCTTCCATACGTAGATGAAGCCGACGAGGAGAATCAGCATGAACACGAGCATCTCGCTCAGTCCGAAGAGAGAAATGTTTCCGACGGGACAGCTTTCTGCCACGAGCGGGACCAGGCAGGAAAGCTGCTTGTAATAGACGGCCCATGGAATCATGAACACCGTCTCGATATCGAAAATGATGAACAGGATCGCGACCAGGTAGAAGCGCACCGAAAACCGCTCTCGCGCGTCACCGAGAGCCGGAACGCCCGATTCATAAGCCTGCTGCTTCACAGGCGTCGGCCGGGCGCGGATCGTAAGGGCCGAGATCGCGATGATCAGGAGCCCATTCATCACCACGAAACCGAGCAGCATCAGAACCGGGAAATAAGCGCGAGCCATGAGGTTCCAGACTTCGTGAAAAATTTCACTAACGCGATTTTCAGGAATTTACCGACCACTATCTTTTAATTCAACGGCACCCGTTCGGTGGCGATCATAGTGCGAAATTCGTACATTCACGACGAAAAGCTGCGAACTGCCGGCAGCTGGCCACCGACGACAGGCTGGCCTTCCTCACCGCAATCAAATCTCCCAAATGTCAATACAAGCGGATCGCTGGATCACCCGAATGGCGAAAGAGCATCGGATGATCGAGCCCTTCGAGAGCAGTCAGGTTCGATCAGGCGTCATCTCCTACGGCGTGAGCTCCTACGGCTACGACATGAGAGTGGCGCCTGAGTTCAAGATCTTCACGAACGTGCTGAGCTCAATTGTGGATCCGAAGAACTTCGATTCGAATTCCTTCGTGGAATTCGAGGGACCGATCTGCATCGTCCCGCCCAACTCGTTCGCCCTCGGTCGCTCCGTGGAATATTTCCGGATCCCGCGGAACGTCGTGACCATCACCGTAGGTAAGTCTACCTACGCCCGTTGCGGGATCATCACGAACGTCACACCGTTCGAGCCTGAGTGGGAGGGATTCGTCACGCTGGAAATCTCCAACACCACTCCCCTTCCCGCGAAGATCTACGCGAACGAGGGAATTGCCCAGGTTCTCTTCTTCAAAGGCGAAGAAGAGCCGGAGATTTCCTACAAGGACAAGAAGGGGAAGTATCAGGGACAACAAGGGGTAACCCTGCCACGACTTTAGTCTGGCCCTTTGCTTGCCACCTGATGGTTATACGAATTAACCGTAATTGGAGGATGCAAGGCTGATGCAGAATCGCGACGGAGTACAGAAGGGGCCCCAGGACCACGCTGAAGGTCAGCACGGCGCAAAGACACGCAGCAAAATTCTGGAGCAGCTGCACTCAGGCAATGGCAATGGCGCGGTCGATCCGAACAAGGACGGGCTGGAGCCGGTCAAGGACCTCGCGCATCACAATGCCGCGCACCGGTTGTTCGAGCAGCGTCAGCAGCACGACGAAGCTGAAAAGAACAGCGAAAAGACTCGACTCAACCGCGAAGTCGAGCGACGTCATCTCGATCCGACACACATTCCGAAAATCTGAGTCCTACTGGATAACCCTCGCGACCTGAGCGAGGACTGCCTCGCCCCGCATCAGGGGCGGGTGCCGAGCAGGTTGGCGCGGAGGAAATCGCGGTTCATCCGGGTGATCGTATCGATTGAGATCTCCTTCGGGCATGCTTCCTGGCACTCGCCGTGAAGCGTGCAGCTTCCAAAATCCTCTAGCTCCATTTGCTCGACCATTCCGAGAGCGCGCTTGTAGCGCTCCGCCTGTCCCTGAGGCAGCAGACCCAGGTGCGTGATCTTTGCCGCGGTAAACAGTGACGCCGAGGCGTTTGGACATGCGGCGACGCACGCTCCGCAACCGATGCAGGCGGCGGCGTCCATCGCGTCATCGACGCTCTCTTTCGGGACCAGGATGGTGTTGGCGTCCTGAGCTCCGCCGGTCGCCGCGGTGATGAATCCGCCGGCCTGGATGATTCTGTCCAGCGCCGAACGATCGACGACGAGATCGCGGATCACCGGAAATGCCCGCGCACGCCACGGCTCTATGTAGATCGTGTCGCCGTCCTTGAAGCTCCTCATGTGGAGCTGGCACGTCGCGGTCCCTCGCATTGGTCCGTGTGCCACCCCGTTGATCATTAGGCTGCACATCCCGCAGATCCCTTCCCGGCAATCGTGATCGAAGGCGATCGGCACCTCGTCGCGCTCAGTGAGCCGCTCGTTTACGACATCGAGCATCTCGAGGAAGGACATATCAGGGCTGATGTCATCCGCGGGGTACCTGACCATCTTGCCGGCCGCGTCGGGCCCCGACTGTCTCCAGACATGCAGTGTGAGGTTCATTACTTGTAGCTCCGCTGCGAAAGCTTGACGTTCTCGAACACGAGAGGCTCTTTGTTGAGAATCGGGCTCTGGCGATCCCCCGCGTACTCCCACGCCGCTACGTAGGCGAAGTTCGCATCATCGCGGAGCGCTTCGCCGTCCGGTGTCTGACTTTCTTCACGGAAATGCCCGCCACATGACTCCGTCCGGTGAAGGGCGTCAAGGCACATGAGCTCGGCCAGCTCGAGGAAATCAGCGACTCGCCCGGCCTTTTCCAAAGCCTGGTTCAGCTCAATGTCGCTCCCGGGCACGTTGACGTCACGCCAGAACTCCGCCCGCAGCTCAGGAATTTTCTCGAGAGCCGTCCTGAGCCCGGCCTCGTTGCGCGACATTCCACAGTAATCCCACATGATCTTCCCGAGCTCGCGGTGGAATGACGATACGGTGCGTTTCCCATCGATCGACAGGAACTTGTTCGTCCGTTCGGCGACGGCGTTCATCGCCTCCCGAAATGCATCATGGGTGGCGTCGACCTTGGACAGTTTCTGACTTGCCAGGTAATCACCGATTGTATTCGGGATTATGAAGTATCCATCCGCGAGCCCCTGCATCAGGGCGGAGGCGCCGAGCCGATTCGCGCCATGGTCTGAAAAGTTCGCCTCGCCGGTTACGTGTAATCCGTCGATGGTGCTCATCAGATTGTAGTCGACCCAGAGGCCACCCATCGTGTAGTGAACCGCCGGATAGATCCGCATCGGCACCTCGTACGGATTCTCGTCGGTGATGCGCTCGTACATCTCGAACAGGTTTCCGTAACGCTCCTCTATCACGTCTTTGCCAAGACGCTTGATCGCGTCGGCAAAATCGAGGTAGACTCCGAGGCCGGTCTCCCCCACCCCTCGACCTTCGTCGCAGACTTCCTTGGCCGCACGAGACGCGATGTCGCGCGGAGCCAGGTTCCCGAAGCTAGGATATTTCCGCTCCAGGAAATAATCGCGCTCGGTCTCAGGAATCTGTCGCGGGTCCCGCTTGTCACCCGCTTTCAACGGAACCCACACGCGACCATCGTTTCTCAGCGACTCGCTCATCAGAGTCAGCTTCGATTGATAGTCTCCACTTACCGGAATGCAGGTCGGGTGAATCTGGGTGAAACACGGATTGGCGAACGCTGCGCCCCGCTTGTATGCACGCCAAATCGCCGTCGCGTTGGAGCCCTGCGCATTCGTCGAAAGGTAGAAAACATTGCCGTACCCGCCAGACGCGATCACAACCGCGTCGGCAGCGTGAGACTCGATCGCGCCGGTCACGAGATTCCGGGTGACGATGCCGCGCGCCTTCCCGTCGATGACCACGAGGTCGAGCATCTCCGTGCGCGGGAACATCTTCACTCCGCCTTCCGATATCTGTCGCTCGAGAGCCTGGTACGCGCCGAGCAACAATTGCTGCCCCGTCTGGCCGCGGGCGTAGAAGGTGCGCGACACCTGTGCTCCGCCGAACGAGCGATTCGCAAGGAGACCGCCGTACTCGCGAGCGAACGGAACACCTTGAGCGACGCACTGATCGATGATGTTCACACTCAGCTCCGCCAGTCTGTAGACATTGCCTTCGCGCGAACGGAAATCACCGCCCTTGATGGTGTCGTAGAAGAGTCTATGGACGCTGTCGCCGTCGTTTCGATAATTCTTGGCGGCGTTGATTCCACCCTGAGCCGCGATGCTATGTGCGCGCCGTGGTGAATCCTGGAAGCAAAAGCACTTCACGTTGTAGCCGAGTTCACTCAGTGTTGCTGCGGCGGCCCCGCCTGCGAGTCCGGACCCGACGACGATGATCGTGTATTTCCGCTTGTTGGCCGGATTGACCAGCTTCATCTCGAAACGATGCTTGTCCCACTTCTGCGCGAGCGGCCCGCTCGGAACCCTGCCATCGAGACGCAGACTCACCGTACGACTCCGGAAAACACCGCAACCGGAATCGCGGTGAAGGCCGCCCACACGAACACGGCGATAACGAGAGAGATTCGCCTGTGCAGAGGCTGCGGAGACGGCGGGCTGACGCCGATGCTCCTCACCGAGCTCCACGCGCCATGAAAGAGATGGAGTCCCAAAGCAATCATTGCGATGACATAGAAGAGAGCGACCCACCAGATCCTGAAGCTCGTGATCACGTTTGCGTAAACATCCTCTGTGCTGAACACGCCTGCGGGCCTGATGTTACCCGTGGTGAAATGGAGGATGTGCAGAATCAGAAAGACAAGGAGCAATGCGCCACCCCAGCGCATCGTTCTGGATGAGATCGTCGCCACCTGGGTCTCGCGTTTCGCGTAGCCGATCGGCCGCGCCGCGCGGCTCTGTCGGGTGAGCTGGATCGCTGCTACCACGTGCAGTATCACGGCGAGCAAAAGCACGCCTCGCAAAACCCAGAGCAGCTCACCCGTGCTTTTCAGGAAATGGGAATACGAATTGATGGCGCCCGAGCCGCGAAATACCAGAAGATTGCCGAGCGAATGGAGGAT
>JAXDME010000258.1:0-7071 GCA_034666285.1 Gemmatimonadaceae bacterium
CTGGCTCATGATCTCACGGACGACGGTGAGCCCTCCCATGCCGGAATCGAAGACGCCAATTGGCGCGGCGTTGCTCACCAGAGCCGGACGCTGGCGTACACGGTTATCGATCGCTCGCTTGACACCGCTCCGATGTTCGCCTTGAAATCCCAGAGGTTGGCCGCAACATAGGCATCCGCACCCGAGAAGAGATGATTGAAGATGATCGCAGCGATCCAGTCTTCGTAGTGCGTCCGGCGCGCCTTGATGCGGTCTGGTGTGTAACGACTCGCGATCCACGTCTCGGGTACGGGGAATCCTGTCTTGGGATCCTTGACGGCCACTCCCGTTACAGGATCGATTTTGTAGGTCGCCACGACGCTGTCGTGCGCGAGCGATCTCGCCTCAGCGAGATCCAGGGCTGATTTGCGAGCCATGCCTATTGACCCGATCTCGATGACTGTGAAAAGCATCGCTGCATGATCGCGTCCGAAGACAGTCTGTGCGTATCCAGGCAAGAGAAGCGACGTGAGGAAGGCGCGGCGCGGTGTCATCGGCGGACTCGTGTCGGGTCGCGATGTCGGCTGCGATCGAGTCGCTTCGGCCGAGATGCCTAACCGGCCGCTATCACGCTGTTGCGCAACAACGGCCTCCGGTGCGAACGCGATTGCGCACAGCAGTCCGATCGCGAACGAGGTGGCGGGAGAGTGTGGGAATCGAACCCACCCGACCTTACTGAGTAAGGTCGCAGTGATTTTGAAGATCACGGAAGCCACCAGGCCCCATCCACCCCCAACTGTTTCACTCAACCTCGATTGCAAATTCTCCCCGGTCTATGACTTCGCCGATCCGTACCGCTCCGAGCACGCGTGAAAGATAGTTGGCTGCGCGGCTGCGTTCGACGCAGACCAACAGACCGCCCGAGGTCTGGGGATCGTGAAGGATCGCGCGGTCCTCGTCGCTTCCCTTCTTCCATTGCACCAGATCACGCAGATATTCGGCGTTCCTCTTGGCGCCATCGGTGACGAATCCTTCGCGCACGGCTTCGCGCACGCGCGGAAAGATCGGTATTGAATCGAGATCCAGGCGCAGCGTGACGTTGCTCGCGCGCGCTATGTGCGACATGTGGCCAAGCAATCCAAAACCGGTGACGTCGGTTGCGCAGCGAGCTCCTACCGCCAGCGCGGCTCGGCTCGCAGGCCCGTTGAGGGCTTTCATCGACTCGAGCATTGGGGCTTGGTCTTCAGGGGACAGCTTGCTGCGCTTAGCTGCTGTTGCAAGAATCCCGTTTCCGATCGGCTTGGTGAGAATGATTTCGTCACCTGGCTTCGCCCCAGCGTTCGTCAGAAGAAAGTCGGGATGAGCGCGCCCGGTGACGGCGAGCCCGTATTTCAGCTCGGTGTCTATGACAGTGTGTCCGCCTACTATGACCGCTCCAGCCTCATGAACCTTGTCCTGCCCGCCGGCGAGAATGCGAGTGAGCACCTCGAGCGGGAGATCCTTTGTTGGGAACGCGACGATGTTCAAGGCGGTCAGCGGCTGTCCGCCCATCGCATAGACATCGGACAACGCGTTGGCAGCTGCGATCTGACCGAATTCGTATGGGTCGTCGACGATCGGCGCGAAAAAGTCCACCGTCTGGACCAGAGCGAGATCATCGGACATGCGAAAAACCCCCGCGTCGTCGAAGGTCTCTCGACCAACCAACAGGCGCGGATCGGACTTGAGTGGAAGCGCGGCCAGCGCGCGGGATAGGTCGCCCGGACCCATTTTCGACGCTCAACCGGCGCAGCTCGCGAATTCCGTCAGGCGAAAGAGTTCATCGCGTGTTCGGGACGTGCTCATTCGCTCGGCTTCGTTCCTACTTCGAGGAGACTACGGCGACTGCGTCAATTTCCACGAGCGCTCCGCGCGGTAATCCCGGAACCTGAACGGTCGATCTCGCGGGGCGAGCGTTTCCAAGCCATCTGCCGTAGATCTCGTTCACGGTCGGGAAGTGAGACAGATCGTGCAGGTAGACGTTGGTCTTCACGACATCGTCCCACGACGCGCCGGCCGCCCGCAACACTTCCTGCAGATTCTGCATCACCCGCTCGGTCTGATCGACGATGCCGCCCTCGACGATCTTTCCCGCAACCGGATCGAGAGCAATCTGCCCGGCGGTGAACAGAAACCCGTTCGCAATAATCCCCTGCGAGTAGGCCCCAATCGCTGCGGGCGCCTTGTCAGTACTTATCTGCTTCAATGCCATTAAAAGAGCTCCGTTAAGTGCCCGCGAGAAGGCGGACGATTTCGCGTGAAGCGCGAATGTTACTCGCTAGGCCGTCGGAAAGGCCAGACCGAAGAGGCGCCTGGTGTTGGCCGCGGTCGCGCTGCCGAGGTCTTTCGGATCATCCCCGCGAACTGCCGCGACCCGCGCGAGCGTATGCGCAACCCAGGCGGGCTCGTTCCGTTTCCCACGGTTCGGCACTGGCGCGAGGTAAGGGGAATCAGATTCCACGAGAAGGCGATCACGAGGCACCATGCGAATCAGATCGTCGTCCGCCCATTTCTTGAAAGTCACGATACCGCTGAAGGAGACGTACCATCCCGCCGAGATCGCGAACTCCGCGAGGGATGCCGTCCCAGTGTAGCAGTGCAAGACTCCTATGACCCTTCGGCCACGCGCCTCGGTGATCATCGAGCGCGTATCGTCCTCGGCCTCGCGGGTGTGTACGATTACTGGTCGCCCGGCCTCCTGAGCGAGCGCGAGTTGCGTCAGGAAAGCGGCGCGCTGAGCGTCGCGGGGCGAGTTGTCGTAGTGGTAGTCGAGGCCGCATTCGCCCACCGCGACGGCACCCCGCGCAATAAAAGCGCGCAACTTTGGTATGTCGCGCTCCGCGTCGAAGCCGGCCGCGTCGTGGGGATGAACACCCGCGGTCGCGAAAACGAAGCCCGAATATTTGGCGGCGAATTCAGCCGCCATTTCCGCGGCATCGACGGACTCGCCGATACAGACGATCGCGGCCGCGCCCGCATCGCGGGCGCGGGAGATTACCGCGTCGCGGTCGCCGGCGAACGCTGCGTCCGCGAGGTGGGCGTGGCTGTCGATGAAGCTTGTCGCGCGCCCGTCTTGCGAGGCCATTTGCGTTCGATCCAAAGGAGAACCGGGGCTGCTACGTAAATCGAGCTGAAGGTACCTGTCACGATTCCGAACGCCATCACCCAGGCGAACGGGCGGATGACTTCACCGGCGAAGATGAGCAGGGCCAGGGTCGCCGCGAAGGCCGTCGCGTGGGTCAGGACCGACCGGGGTAGCGTCTCGTTGATCGATCTGTTGAGAGTCTCGTACAGCGTCTCCTTCCTTCCCTTCCTCAGATTCTCCCTCACGCGATCGAAGATGATGATCGTGTCGTTGAGTGAGTAGCCGAGCACGGTGAGAAGTCCCGCCACCACCGTCAGCGAGATCTCGAGGTGCATCAACTTGAGGAAAGCGATGGTCGTGAATACGTCGTGACTCGTCGCGATCACGGCCGCAGCGGCGAAGCGCCATTCGAACCGGATCGACAAATAGATCAGCGTAATAAGGAACGAGAGCAGGATCGCGATGATAGCGCCGCGACGGAGCTCACTGCCCACGCGCGGACCTACGGCTTCGGTGCGGATTACCCTGAAGCTGTTTTCTCCGAATTTCTGCCTCAATACCGCTTCGATTTTCACGGCAATGCTCTCGGCGCCATTCGCCTGCGCGGCGACGGCTGCCGGATTCTGCGCGCGAACCGTGAAGTCCCGATTCGTGCCGAACTGCTGGATCTCGGCGCCCTGGATTTCTGCCTGGTCGAGCGTCGCGCGAATCTCACCCACGTCTGGCGGCTTCGCGAACTCGAGCTGCATGAGCGTACCGCCTGTGAACTCGATGCTCCAATTGGGGCGCTTGACCGCCAAGGAGCCGAGTCCAAGGACAATGAAGGCGATGGTAATGCCAGCCATCACCTTCCACCAGCGGATGAAATCGTAATTGGTGTCGTGAAGAATTCGAAGCATTAAATGCTCAGTGAGGTCTGGGCTTCGCCGGAGCGATTGAGCCACAGCATGTAGAAGGTGCGCACAACGAAGATCGAGGTGATCATCGAAGCGGCGATACCTGCGAGAAGGGTGACGGCAAACCCGCGCACCGGACCTGTTCCGTATTGATAGAGGACGGCGGCCGTCAGGGCCGTGGACACGTTGGAATCCACGATCGCGCTCATCGCGTGACGGAAGCCTTCATCGATCGCGGTGCGAACCGTCTTGCCGTGAACGAGCTCTTCCCGGATTCGCTCGAAGATCAGCACGTTGGCGTCGACGGCGATACCAATGGAAAGCACGAATCCCGCGAGCCCCGGCAGTGTAAGCACGGCGTTGAAGCCAGCGAGCGCTGCGAGCGTGTAAAGGATATAGAGCGCCAATCCAGCGACTGCGAGCGCTCCGGAGAATCGATAGTAGCCAAGCATGATGATCACGACGAGCGCGACGGCAATCACGCCAGCGGTCGTGGCTTTATGAATCGAATCTTGACCAAGGCTCGCGCCAATCTGTACTACGTCGACAACCTTTAACGGGACCGGAAGTGAGCCGGCGCGAAGCACGAGCGCGAGATCCTGTGCCGCCTGGAGATCCTTGCCGCCCATCGTGATCTGGCCGTTCGCACCGATCGAGCTCTGAATAACGGGCGGCCGACCCATGACGCGCTGATCGAGCACGATCGCCATGAAATCCTGAATATGCCGCGAGGTCTCCGTGCGGAAGCGACGAGCGCCCTCATTGTTGAAAGTGAACTGAACGAGGTTCCCTTCCGTTGGGGACGTGTTGGGCTTGGCATCCGTGAGGAATTCACCCGTAATGATCGGCTTGGCGTCGAGAACATACAGGGGCCGATACACACGACTGCCGAGAGATAACGTGTCGCTGCTCCAGCGAACGACTTTCCCGGGAGGAAGCGCTGCTGCAACTTCAGGCACAGCGAGATATTGCGTCAGGGTAGCCACGTCATTCTGCGCTACGTAATACTCGCCGGGAATTCCTCCCTGCTGAACCAGCTTCGAGAAAGCGCCAGGGCCCCCAACAGTTGCGACGGCCGCCGCGGTGTCCGTCTTCGAGCTATCCGCTTTCTTGGCGGTATCGGCCGTAAAGAGTGACTGCAAGCCTGCGCCGGCCGCTGTGTCCTTTTTTGTCGCAGATCCAGGTGTGACTGCCGCGAGTTTTTTGTCTTTGAGGACCGCATCCAGACGCGGCAGAGACTTCTCGAGTGCCTGAGTCTTGTCGGTTATCTGGAACTCGAGAAACGCCGACTTCTGCACCACGTCCTGTGCGCGACGCGGATCGTCGATGCCCGGGAGCTCAACGATGATGCGGTCGCTGCCTGCCTTCTGAACCACAGGCTCGGCGACGCCGAATTCGTCGATTCGGTTCCGAACCACTTTGAGAGCGTTGTCGATTGCCTTGCTCTTGTCGGGAACGAGCCCTTTCGACTCATCTATTTCGAGAGCCAGATGCATCCCGCCCTGCAGATCGAGGCCTCGCTTAAGAGGAACGCGGCGGACAGTGTCGTAGACGAACTCGCCATTGCGCTTCACCCGCTCGACGACGGTCCGTGGAAACAGCGCCCATACGGATCCACCGACGAGGGCGAGAATTACGAGGATACGATACTTCAGACTCATGCTGCGTAATGGGGAAAAAGTTTCGCTTCGGAACTAGCCGGTAAGGTTACCGGAAAGCTGAACCTGAGTCAACGCATTTCTGGCCTCGCGCTCGTCGTGTCGCAGCTGCGTAGTCAGCTGTTCCGCCGAGGCAAACTTGCGCGTTTCACGAAGCCTTGCCACGAAATCGACGCGCACGTGCGCACCGTAAAAGTTGCCGGTCGTATCAAACAAGTGCGCCTCGAGAGATGTCGCCGCATCCCCGAATGTCGGTCGCGGGCCGAGGTTCATCATGCCTCCAACGGGCCCGGCAGGAGTCTGGACCCGTACCGCATATACACCCTCCGGCGGCAGAAGCTTCCTCGCGGGTGGCGGGCCGAGGTTCAACGTCGGAAATCCAATCGTGCGGCCGCGCTGCGCGCCTTCAATAACACGCCCGCTCACCGAGTACGGCCGGCCGAGGCTTGCGGCCGCACGATCCAGATCGCCACCCGCGATAGCGCGCCTGATGAACGTCGACGACACCGAATGTCCGTCGGGCGTGGAGACAGGCTCGACCACCTCCACACGGAACCCGTCCCGTTCGCCGAGACTGCGCAGCACGTTGACATCGCCCGTCCGTTGGCGACCGAAGCCGTGATCGTACCCGATGAGCAGCTCGCGCATTCGGAAGCAACGGCGGAGCATGAGCTCCACGAAATCTTCAGCTGAATAAGACGCCAGCTGCGAAGTAAAGGGGACCACCGCCATGTAGTCGATACCCGTTTCCGCGATAACTTCCAGCTTCTCTTCATAGCTGGAAAGAAGCAGCGGTGCCGCGGACGGATTCACGACCTCCATTGGATGCGGATTGAACGTGACAAGGACGCTCGGAATCTTGAGGGAGCGCGCTCGCGCAACGACACGCTCGATGACATCGCGGTGGCCACGATGAACGCCATCGAACGTGCCCACAGTGATTACGGTGTCCTTCACATAGGGAGGGAGTCCGGATACCTCCGCAGCGTCGGCCGCGTTACGCATCGGCCACGACCCGAAGCGTTCTCACGCGTCGTGGAGCATCCGCCAGCATGTCGAGTGTTGCCGCGTCGGCGACATCAAAGGAGCCAACCCGGGTCCGTCGAAGCGCAGCGAGGTGAGCGGCGGAGGAGGTCAAGCGGCCGAGGTCGCGCGCGAGCGCACGGATGTACGTTCCGGCGCTGCACGTCACCGTCGCGGAGAGGGAACCCGAGTCGATCGCGTGGATGTCCCAGCTATGCACGGTGACGTTCACCGGCTGAAGCTCGAGTGGCTCGCCTCGTCTCGCGGCGTCGTATGCTCGCGTTCCGTCCACGCTTTTGGCCGAATATGCTGGCGGAATCTGCGAGATTGTGCCCGTCAGCGACTGCACTGCTCCCCGAATCGCTGCGTCCGTCGGCGGCGGCACCTCCCG
>JAXDME010000259.1:0-5392 GCA_034666285.1 Gemmatimonadaceae bacterium
TCACCAGCTGATTCCAGGCGAGCATCCGCCCGCTCCTGGCTGAGAGCGCAATCACCGAGTTCGTGTAGAGATTGTCTCCCCTTCGCAGCTCGGCGTCGAAATCCGGCGCCGGGTTTCCAGCCGGGACGTACAGAATTCCGTTCGGCGCATCGAGGGCAAATGAAGTCCAGAACCCGCCGCCGGAAACCGGCAACCGCGGGTTGAGCCACGTCGAGCGCGCCGGTCCGCTGGCTGGTACCACATCGAACTTCCACACGACGTGTCCGTCGCGGGCGTCGAGAGCATATACATGTCCCGTTACGTTGGCGATGTCGCCGCCGGCGTTGCCGATATACACAAGACCATTCGCGGCAACGGGAGCCATCGGCAACGACACTCCCGGACCTTTCACATCGAGAACGCGATCCCAAATGACATGACCATCGTTGGCGTCGAGCGCGATCGTGTGCACGTCCGACGTTCCACGGAACAGCACTCCATTCATGTACGCAAAGCCTCGGTTCACGCCCAGCGCGCTGGGCGTCTCGCTGTGACGAACCGTTCTCCACTTCTCGGCGCAGCTGCTCGCGTCGATCGCGTATGAGATTGTATCGGTCGTGAAATACATCGTGCCGTTCACGACAATCGGGCCGGTTTGAAACGCCGTAACCTCGGGCAGCGTGTAGGCGCAAATGGTTCGCAGGCCGGCGACGTTGGACGCGTTGATTTCCGACAGCGGAGAGTAGCGATCACCCGCCAGAGTTCTGTTATATGTTGGCCAGTCTCCGGGGTTCGTCACCTCGGTCGCAGTTCCTGTGGGGAAAGGTCGTGTGACGGTAGCTGGTGGCGACGAACAAGCCGCGAAGACAATGGCGGCTGAAAAACAGACGAATCTGAGGGAGGGAGTTTGGTAGCTCATGGGTGGGTCTCCGTTTTCCCATGAGCGGTGCAAAATCGTCGCCGCCCTCCCGAAAAACCCGTGACTACATCGACTGTGTGATCGCCTGAAACCGGGGCGTCGCGCGAATCGAATCGAGATCGCTGTCGTGCTCGAGCCACTCCTTGTGACCAAATCCCTTGTCGAGCGCGGTTTCCAGGCTGGAAAGCGCTTCCTCGGTCATGCCGAGCAGCGCGTAGGAACACGCGATGTTGTAGAGCATTGCTCCGTCCTCGGGATCGATCGCCAGCGAGCGGCGGATGTAGTCGATGGTCCTATCTCGATCGCCCAGCTTTGCCAGAATAGCGGCGCCGATGTTGGTCGCCCTTGCATCGTCCGGGTTCAGCTCGAGCCTTTCCTCTATGAGCTTGAGCGCACGCTGGCTGGCAGCCTGCGCCTCGGCGGGAAGATTCATTCCCTCGAGCACTGCCGCCAGAAAGTTCGGCGCCAGGAAATCTTCCGGACGTAGCATCGACGCACGCTCGAACATTTTCGCGGCTTCCGCATTCCGACCTTGCGACTTGAGCCCTCGCCCATGGAAATACGCCGCCTCGTAGAGCTTGGGATCGAGGCGCATCGCGGTCTCGAACTCCTTCTCGGCTTCGTCGAACTTCTTCGTCAATGAAACCGCGATGCCACGCGCGACGTGGGCCTCGGCGAGATCGGGCTCGAGCTCGAGCGCCCTTTTGCTGGCCGTATCAGCCTGGCGCAGGTTGAACTCGCGCGCGTCCCAATACGTGTAGAGCATCGAGCACGAGTCGGCGACGCCCGCGTAGGCGAGCGCATACTCGGGATCGATCTCGATCGCGCGATTGAACATCTGCCTGGCGTACTCGACGCTCTTGCGCCGCCACTGATGGATGTACTGCCGCCCGCGCAGATAGTAGTCGTAGGCCTGGACATTCACGGTGCGCGCTTTTTCGATCGCTTTCTTCTCGCCTTCGGTGAGAATCACGCGCAGCGCTTTCACGATCGCCTGCGAGATGTCGTCCTGGATCGCGAACACATCCTCGAGCTCGCGGTCGTATCGCTCCGACCAGAGATGATATCCGTCGGCGACGTTCACCAGCTGCGCCGTGATGCGCAGCTTGTTCCCCATCTTCCGGACGCTGCCCTCGAGCACAGTGGACACTTTGAGCTTGTGACCGATGTCGCCGATGTCTTCGTTCTTCCCCTTGAACGCGAACGACGACGTTCGCGACGCTACTCTCAGCGACTGGATCTTCGTGAGAGCGTTGATGATCTCTTCCGCCATTCCGTCGGTGAAGTACTCGTTGTCCGGATCGGCGCTCATGTTGGCGAAGGGAAGAACCGCCACGGATTTCGCGGCCGAGACCGCGGGCTGGGGCATGGTCTGAGTATCGCTGGGTGTGGAGAGACTTGTCGAGCTCAGTGCCTGTCCGAACAGCGCCGCCGTATTGTACCGGCCTTTTGGCTCAGTCGCCATCGCCTTCTGCAGCGCCCGCTCCACGTTCTCCGGGACATTTTTCCGGAGCTCGCTTATCCGCTTCGGAACCTCCGTGAACCGCTTGGACAACACGGCCTGGGCCGTCGCGCCGTTGAACGGCCGTTCACCCGAAAGCATTTCATAAAGAACGCAGGCCAGGCTGTACTGGTCGCTCCTTCCATCCAGGTTCGTCTCGCCCGCCGCCTGCTCGGGGCTCACGTAAGCGGGAGTGCCCACCATCATCCCTGTCTGCGTCAGCGTCACGGTCGAACTGCCCGCCGCGCTTACGGCCTTCGCGATCCCGAAGTCCATCACCATCGACTCGCCCTCGTACAGCATCACGTTCTCGGGCTTGATGTCTCGGTGGACGACGTTCTGCCGATGCGCGTAATCGAGTGCCGACGCGATCGACCGCGCGTGATGAATCGCCTCGTCGATGGGCAGCTGCTGCTGCCGGTCGAGTCTTTCCCGCAGCGATTCGCCCTCCACGTAGGGCATCACGTAGTAAAGCATGCCCTCGACTTCCCCCGAATCGAACAGTGGAAGGATGTGAGGATGGTTGAGGCGAGCGGCGACCTTGATCTCGCGGAGGAACCGATCGGGGCCGAGTGATGCGGCAAGCTCCGGGTGGAGCACCTTGAGCGCGACGACACGATCGTGCTTGGAATCCTGCGCCAGATAAACGGTAGCCATTCCGCCGCGCCCGAGCTCGCGATCGATGGTGTAGGTCGGCGCGAGCACTTCGCGGATGCGCTGAATTGGGAGGGTCAATTTACGGGGATACGGCTGTCGGGGTCTTGGAACGGGCGGGAGACTAGGACCAATGTAGATAGCCGTCAGAGTCCCGTCCAGAAAGCGCTAGCGAACTTCGGTCAAGTAAGCCCAAGCCACTCCTCGGCTTTGCACAGCTCGCGAAACACTTCGATCGTCTGTCCAGCCCCTTCCGCCTGTAGCTGGAACATGCGCGCCATCCCGAACGTCGCGTCACTCGAGGCCACGAACGCCCTCGGCGTCCCGGGACTGAAGAACTGATCGATCGACGTCTGGTTGATCACCTTCGTTCTGATCAGGATCTCCGTGAGTCCAGTCATGTCCACGAGCTGCCGATAGTCGGGCACGAACGCCGGGTCGGTGCGCAATCTCGCATTGTGATCGTACAGCTCCTCTTCGCTCACCGCGCCCCACAGACGGCTGGTGACGAGCTTTCGGTCCGAGTCTATGGTGTAGGTAGCAGGCATCTTCTTCGAAATGGTTATCGGGCGAGCCGCGTGTGAGCGGGATTCGCATCCGTCGAACGCTCGAACAACGCGAGAGCAACCGCATCTATCGATGTATCCAGACCTTCCAGGGCTGCCGCCATGTGATAGACAACATCGGCAGCTTCTTCGACTGCACGACTCGCATCGCCATCCGTACACGCGATGACGAACTCGGCTGCCTCCTCTCCGATCTTTTTCAGGCGCAGATTGCGATCACTAAGGAGAGTCCGTGTGTAGCCGGTGTTGTCCGGGCCATTTCGCCTTTTCCTGATCGTCTGCGCGAGCAATGCCCACGCACTTGGCTGACTGGAGTCCGGAAAACAGGAGACCTCCCCGGTGTGACACGCTGGTCCTGCAGGAATCACGCGAGCGAGCACGGAATCACTGTCACAGTCGAGTGCGAGCGAAACCACTTTTTGCACATTCCCGCTCGTCGCACCTTTCCGCCACAATCCGCGCCGGCGCGAGCGATAGTGCATCTCGCCCGTCTCGATTGTGAGCGCGAGCGCTTCCCTATCGGCGTGCGCAACCATCAGGACTCTCCCGGTGGCAGCGTCCTGTGCGACGACGACAACAGTTCCCGTATCGACGGGGAATTTGACGTCGTCGAGATTCAGAGATGCTGTCATGATCTCGCCGGGCTGAGGTTGAGCGCGGCGGGACAGACGAGAATCTCTCGGACCGCGTCGGCCAGCAAAGAGTTCGTGGCGATCGCATCGCCGCCGAACGCGGTCGTCGTTCCCTTCCAGTCGGTGAACGATCCACCCGCCTCGACGATCACCGGTAAGAGCGCGGCTCCGTCCCAGACGTTGATTGCGTCGTCGACCATCACGTCCGCGCGTCCGGTGGCGACCAATAAGTACCCATAGCAATCTCCCCAGGTGCGCATCGCCTTGGCACTGTTCTGCAGCTGAAGCCAGCGTTCACGACGGGAAGGATCGCGATTGAACCGTGCGTCCGTAGTGACGAGCCGCGCGGACTCGAGCTCCGACACTTGTGAGACGCTGGTGCGGGAACCGTTCCACCACGCGCCTTTCCCGGGTGCCGCGACGATCGTTTCCTCGAGCGCCGGGAAATAAGCGGCGCCCGCGATCACTTTCTCTCCTTCGACCACCGCCACGAGCGTTCCCCAGAGTGGAACGTTCTGAAGGAACGTGAACGTCCCGTCGATGGGATCGATGATCCATCGGCGTTTCGCGGATTCACGCGTCGTGGGGAATTCCTCGCCGATGATTCCATCAGCAGGAAATCTCTTCTCGATCCAGTCGCGTGCGGAGCCTTCAGCATCGTAGTCGGCGGCGCTGACGAGCGAGCCGTCGTTTTTCACTTGAATTGCGGGATTCTTCCCGTAGTAGCGCTTGGCCACGTTCCCTGCGAGCGTAGCAACCTCGGCCACCGCATTCATATAGTTGTCGCTCTCGCTATCACTCATGCCGCGATCCTCACCGAGATGCCATCGGCGCGCAAGGCGCTCTTGATACTCTGAATATCAGTGACTCCGGAGTGGAGCAATCCTGCCAGCAGCGCTGCGTCTGCTCCTCCGCGAGTGAAAGCGTCGCGGATATCGGCCGCCGAGCCGGCGCCGCCCGATGCGATCACCGGAACCGTTGATGCTCGCGCGACTCGCGACAACAGCTCGAGATCATAGCCGGTTCGCGCGCCATCGCGGTCGATGCTCGTGAGAAGGATCTCACCGGCGCCCAGCTCCGTACACTTCGCGGCCCATTCGATCGCATCCAGTCCGGTGGGCTCGCGGCCACCGTTTACGTA
>JAXDME010000260.1:0-12491 GCA_034666285.1 Gemmatimonadaceae bacterium
TTTCTCGGGGAAGTGATACGGCCCGTAATTGTTCGAGCAGTTGGTGGTCGTCACCGGCACGCCGTAGGTGTGATGATACGCTCGCACCAGGTGGTCGGCACCCGCCTTGCTCGCGGCATAGGGCGAATTGGGAGCGTAGGCGTTCTCCTCGGTGAAAGGAGCGGCGTTCGGCGAGAGCGAGCCGTAGACTTCGTCGGTCGAGATATGGTGGAACCGTCGCGCGCCACCGGACCAGTCTTCGGACCACGCCGCGCGTGCTGCCTTCAGCAGCTCGTGCGTGCCTCGCACGTTGGTGTCGATGAAAGGATCCGGGCCGCGGATCGATCGATCGACGTGCGACTCGGCGGCGAAGTGAACGACGGTGTCGATCCCCTCGCGCTTGATGATGTCGTGCATGATGTCGCCGTCTCGAATGTCACCCTTGATGAAGGTGAATCGCGCATTCTCGGAGAGCTGCTCGAGGTTCGACAGATTGCCGGCGTACGTAAGCGCGTCGAGCGCGATGATCGTATCTCCGGGATGATGCTCGGCCCAGAAATGCACGAAGTTCGTGCCGATGAAGCCGGCGGCGCCGGTAACGAACATCCTACGCATTATCGATCCCGGCTTCGCTCATTTTGCCTCTGAAACTGTTGGATGGTGAGCAACGAACAGCGAACGATACCCCGCGTATCTTCATCCGCCAATGCCTCGCTTCTTGGACCGGCACAGGTCCCTGACTGCCCGCGCAATGTCGCGCGCTGGCTCCACCCGATCAGCGCCAGCTGCTTCCATCGCGGCTTGCGGCATTCCGTAAATGATCGAGCTGTCGCGGTCCTGGATCACCGACTTTCCGCCCGCCGCGCGAATTCTTTTCAACCCCTCAGCCCCATCGCGACCCATACCAGTGAGCACCACTCCGATTGCGTTCGCGCCGAACACCTCGGCGGCGGAAGCGAAGAGAGGATCGGCGGCGGGTCTTACTCCCCATATGGTCGCGGAAGTATCGAGTGTTATCGACGCGGCACCCAACCCGCCGCTGACGGTCATATGGAATCCGCCCGGTGCCAGATAGACGTGATTCTCCAGAACTGCTTCTCCATCAGTGGCTTCAGCGACCGGCAACGGACTCATCAGGTCGAGTCGATGCGAGAGACTGCGGGTGAACTCTGCGGGCATGTGTTGGACTATGAGCACCGCGGCTCCGAGGGTCTCGGGAAGATGCGGGACGATCTCTCCGAGGGCGCGTGGCCCACCCGTCGATGCGGCAATCACCACGACGCGGCTCGCCGCTCCGGAGATTTTCTTCGGCACTGTCTCCGCCCCGACAGGAACGCCTGCGTTAGGGGGTGTTCGCACACCGGCCATGTTTACAGCCCGCGCTGCGTTGAGCGCCGCGATCAGCTCCTGCCTTACAGTCAGCAGATCAATGCTGATAGGGCCAGACGGCTTTCTCACGAATTCGACTGCGCCACGCTCCAGCGCACGAAGGGTCATCTCGTTCCCGCGCTCCGACCCGGCCGCACTGAGCATCACCACCGGCCGCGGCATCTCGCGCATGATCGTGTCGAGCGTCTGTAGACCGTCGAGGCGCGGCATTTCGATGTCCAGCGTCACGATGTCGGGGTTGAGAGACCGGATCGACTCAATGGCCTCCATTCCGTCCGCCGCTGTTCCGACGACTCGAAACTCTGGCGTGGATTCCACCATCTCGGCGATGAGGGTGCGCATGAACGAGCTGTCGTCGACCACAAGCACAGTGGAAAGCGGCTCCATAGTCGAGTCGCTGCCGTGTCAGATCTTTCGGAAAATGCGCTCGCGCGCATTGACCGGAGAAAAGAGTCCCCTCGCGTCGCCCAGAAGCGTCTCGACCTTTCCAAGCACGAGAACTCCACCAGGTGCGAGCGTTTCGTGGAAGTGGGCGAAAAGCGCGTCCTGAGCCGCCCGTTCGAGATAGATGATGACGTTGCGGCAAACAATCAGGTGCGCCGCCTCGAACGGCGGCTGAAAGTGCAGGAGGTCGCGAAGCTCGAACCGGACGAGTTTTCGCACCTCCGGCAGCATTGTGTGCATGCCGGCGATCTGTGGGAAATACTCTTCCCGCAAATCCGCCGGCGTATCGCCCAGAGCTGACTCTTTGTAGATCGCCCGTTCCGCTTCTTCCAGACAGTCGGCGTCGACGTCAGTGCCGACGATCGAAACGGATCCCAGGCCCGCCCTGCCGCTCGTGGCCGCGTGCCTGTGCATTAGTATGGCAAGTGAATACGGTTCTTCCCCGGAAGAGCAGCCCGCACTCCAGACACGCACATCGCGATCGTCCCGCTCCATCAGTGCCGGAACCACTTTCTGGTCGATCGCGGAGTATGTCTCCCAGTTGCGAAAAAACTTGGTGACATTCACGGTAAGCGAGCGCATCAACCGCTCGTATTCGTGTGGATCGCGATCGAGCATTCCCGAATACTCGGCGCAGCCCGATGCGCCTCTTGCGCGAATGCGAACAGCGATCCGCCGCCGCAGGCATTTGTCCTTGTAGCTCGAGCACTGAAAGCCGCGGTCGCGCGTGATCTTGTCCATCAGCGCGCGGAATTCGGCGTCATCGCCCTGAATCAATTCGGTGGTGGCTGTCAGGAGTTATTCGTCTGATGGGTGGTGTCTTTTTCCGCGCGCGCGAGTCCCTCGAGAGCAGCGGACAGATTGCGCCGCAGCTGGGACAGCTCGGGAGCGATAGTGATCCCCTTCTCCGCGGCGTCGCGTGCCTGTGCGTACTCGCCCCGCTTGAGATATCCCGCAGCAAGGTTGTTGAGCAGTATTGGCGATTGGGGGTGAGTCTCCGCCGCAGCCGCCAGCAGCAGGATCTCCCTATCCGGATCGTCTGTCATCGCTGCCACCTGGGCCGCGTAGTGAAACCAGACGGGTGGTGGCTGACTGGAGCTCCACAGACTGCGCGCTTCGCTCAGTGCAACCTTGGCGGACTGCAGATCCCCGAGCCGGGCGGAGATGATCGCCGATTGCAGCTGTATCAGAGGCTCCGAATTGCCGCCGGCCATGATGGCGCGATCGCTCACCAGCTTTGCTTTCTCGAGCTGGCCAAGCTGCTCGTACGCGAGCGCGAGATTATGCAATAACGCGGTCTTGCTCGGCGCATTCGGAGCGGATGTCATGAACGCGTTCACCGCGCCGGCCCATTCCTTCTTCCGGAGCGCGATCAAGCCAAGGTGAAATGAGGCGACCGGATCAGCCGCTTCCTCGACCAGCGCACGGAACTCGCGCTCCGCTTCGTCGTGCATGCCCGCTCTATACAGAGCGCTAGCCAGCTCGCGGCGTTCAAGCGGGCTCGCGTTGCGCGGAAGCGTCGGTGTGGTTCTCTTGCGGCCGACCGGCAGCAGGAACGACGCGTTGAGCAGACCATAAAGCGCCTTTCCCACGTCGAACTCGCTGAGACCCGAGTCCCGGATCAGCGCGTTGATGTCGCGGTGGCCGTCGAGCAGCGGAAGCAAAGCCTCCTGCTCCGGGGACAGAGTGTCACGGTTTCGGGTCAGGCGCGGACGGTCAATGCTGTAAACGACATCGAAGCTCGGAATCTTCTTCTCGATCAGCGACCACTCGTCCACCCGACGCGCGCCTTCGAGCAACAGCGACTGTGGGTCTACCGAAACGCGCTCGGCACCGTCCTCCGGCTCGACGCCGGGCTCGAAATTGAACGTACCGCTCGTCCACGTGAAGAGCGTGTAGAACGCGTTTTCCGTGTCGAGCGGCCGATTGACGATGGCCGCGTGGCAGATACGTCCGGCGTCAAAATAGATGGAGCCGAAGCTGTCGTGAAACGACAACCCGAGGCAGCCGCTCTTCTTCCCCATCGAGAGGAGCTGGAGAACGTCGGGGAGGCTCGCTTCCTTCAGGCTGCCCTTGATAGCCATCAGCCCATCTCCTCGATCATTCTGTCGGCAACGTTATCCCACTCGCGTATGACTCCCGCGTCCGGGATGGGCGTTGCCTGCTTCTTTACAGCGGGCGTGCTCTTGGGCGTTGGATCGAGAGACTCGACGCGCTTCGCGATTTCATTGCTGATGTCGGCCATGAAGTCGGCGAACTCGCCGCTGTCGTCCTCCGCTCCCTTCTTGACGCCCGTAGCCAAGCTCAGGCTCCTTTCGGAGCGGGGGCGCTGAGACGGCCAAGCACCATTGATGCGATGCTGCGGAGAGTCTCGAAGACCCCGCCGCCGTTGATCGCGTTGGCCGCAAAATACGGTACCGCGCGGAAGTTGAGCGTCTCGTCCAGTTCCGGGATCGTGCTTATCTCACCCGGCGGCAGGTCGCGCTTGTTGTACTGCATCACGAGTGGCAGCGTCCGCGGGTCGAGACCTTCGTCGGCCAGATTTGCGTGCAGGTCCTGCAGGCTCTCGATGTTCTCGGCGAGCTGTCGCGATTGGCTGTCCGCGACGAAGACGACCCCGTCCACTCCCTGCAGCACGAGCTTGCGCGTCGCCGCGTAATAGACCTGTCCCGGAACCGTGTACAGCTGAAACCGGGTCGCGAACCCCGAGATCGTTCCGAGATCCAGCGGAAGGAAATCGAAGAACAGAGTTCGATCCGTTTCGGTCGCGAGCGAAACCATTTTGCCCTTTCTCTCTTCGGGCAGCTGCGAATAGACGTGCTGAAGATTGGTAGTCTTCCCCGACCGGCCTGGACCGTAGTACACGATCTTGCACGTTATTTCGCGAGTACCGTAGTTGACGACTGACATTATTTCCCAAGTGGGCCGAAGAGTGCGTCGAGGCTGCGATTGAGCTCGCCCTCGAAATCTCCCGATGGACCTTTTCCGCGGACTTCCGTTTGCGGAGTCAGCTTTTCGATCGCTTTCTGGAACTCCTCGAAATAGATCTCGACCACTCCGAAGGAGCTTTCGCGGTCGAACACGCCGACGAAAAGAAATTCGTGCGCGCCGGCGGCGCATCGCGCCATGAACACCTGCCGGTCCGCGCCAGCGTGGTGCATCTCCAGGAACGGCTTGCCATCGAGCTGTCTGCCCAGCTCGCGCGCCGACGCGTTGATCGCGGACGTGAGGGCACAGACCGACATGACGTCGGCCGCATTGGAAAACCCGAACTGGCCTACGGCCTTTCCGGTTGGATAGAGCAACACGCCCGATATGAGTCGGGCGTCGTCCATAAGCCGCCTGAGCGGCCCTGCAACCCACGGTTCCGCTACTGTTGGCTGCGTCATGATTTGTCTCGGGCTGCCTTCATCATATCAAGTCTCACTCGTCCCAGGTTGGCGTCAGATGTGACGATCGTGACGAGTACGACGTCGGCGGCGCTGACGACGCAGATTTGTCCCCGCTCGGCCTCGAGCCGCATGAATGCCGGAGTGCCGAGGCGGGCAGCATCCGATGCGCGCGTGACTTTGGCGTAAAGATAGGCCGCGAGCGCGGCGGTATGCTTGCGCGAATCCACTCCGCCAGCAGTAGCTCCCTTCATCGGGCTCGTCTCGACGATCAATCCGTCGGACGCCCCCACTATCATCGCCGCTACCACACCCGGCAGGTGCGACAGCGTCGTCACGATTTCGGCGAGTGATCCTTTCACGCGCGCCCCTGCATCCAATTGATCGCCAGCGCCACCGACCGGGTGAGCACACGGCGTACGAGCCCCAGCGGCACAGCCGACGAGGAGGCGAGCAGCACCACACTGTCCTGCGGCGCTGGCGCGAGCGCGATGGTCGCGGCATCGGTCTCGACGACTACCGCCGTCCACGCCCCGAGCGACAGAAGCCGCATCGAGCGGGACACTTCCCTGCTCACACCACTGAGTGCGGCTCCGATCTCTGCCGAGATGTCTCGACCGCGGTCGTCGATGTAGCTTCCCGCCAGGGGAACACCGGCAGCATCGAGCAGCAGCGCCGTCTGCTCGGCCTCGCCGATCGCGGTTGCGAAAAGTGCGCGCGACGACTCAGGCACGATTTCCTCCGTCGTCCGGTGGCGTGATCTCGATCAGGCCCGTGCTGAGCATGCCGTAGATGATTTTCGCAACTTCGAACTCCGGTAGCACCAGACGCTTTCCTATCTCGTGCAGATTTCTCTCGCCGTCGATCACCGATAGCACTTCCCACTCGCGCGGCAGCAGGTCGATGAAGGATTCCGGTCCGTCGTCGAGCGGCGCCAGGCGCGGAAGAACCCGCGCGTCGGGAATCTTGTCAGCCATCCGTGACCATTCGTCAATGCGGCGCGCGCCTTCCATCAGCAGAGACTCCGTGCTGACGCGCACGGCGATGTCCTTCCGAATAGGTCGCGGTGGTTCTTCGGTGAATGAGAAGAAGCCCTCCGACCACGACATCAGGTCGAATACGACTGTCTCGATCTGTTGACGCATGAAGCGATCGATGTCGCGCGGCGTCACGATTCCGTGCGCCACGAGTATCTCGCCGACACGACGCTTGTCGCCCGCACGCTGCATCGCGGTTGCGCGGGCGAGGTCAGCCGCCGTGGCTTTCCCCGATCGCTCGAGGATCGTTCCGAGGAGATGCGGATTGCTCTTCATGGTCGCCGCGACAATGGTCCCGGCGTCGAAGTACACGCTGCCCTCATTGTTGCGTTCGGGGGAGGTTATGCGGAGAGTTCCGGTCTTCCGACTCAGATCGAGAAGCTGGAAGACGTCGTGGATGCCGAGCTCGCGGAGAGGTCCTTCGATCGCCACTAGCGCCTCCCTCTCTGCATGAGCCGGTAGTATCGCAACGCTTCGGAGTGATTCGGATCGAACCGCAGCACCCGCTCGAAAGCATTTAGTGCGTCACTCTCGCGCGCCAGATCGATAAGGATCTCTCCGAGCGCAATCAGAGCCGGAAAATGGTAGACGTCGCGCCGGACGAGCGCTACGACACGCGGCAGCGCACTGCGAGACCGACCGGTACGCCGATAGGGCCCAACGAGCTCCACCACCGCTGCGTCGTGGTTCGGCGCCGTGACCAGGACCGATTCGAGCTCTCTGATCGCGGCCGTGTCGTCGCCTGCCTGGGCGAGCAGCTTGCCGAGCGCGACACGGGTCTCCACCTGACGCTCGTCGATCGCGAGGCTCCCACGATAAGCGCCGATTGCTTCGTTGGAATCTCCGAGCGCCGCATAGAGATCGCCGACGCGCTTCAACACGTTCGCATTCCGGCCTTGGTTCTGCTCGAGCGAGACCAGAATCTCGCGCGCCCCTGCTTTGTCGAGCGACGCTACGCGCGCCTCGGCCGCGAGGAGCAGCAGATTCACATCGGTGCTTCCCGCTTCGACGAGAGCCTCGGCGTACGGGCGGGCCTCCTCGGCCCGACCAAGCGCGAGAAGCGAGCGCGCCGTTCCCTGGCGAGCGAAAGGATTGGTCGGCTCCGTCTCCAGTGCCCGGCGGTATCGCTCGAGCGCCTCGCCGTGAAGGCCCTGTGCGGCAAATCCGTCGCCCGCGAGAACGAGCCCGACTATTTTGTCGCCACCGCGAGCCAATACGCGAGCAATCTCGCCCTGTGCCCGGTCGTACAAGCCCTTGGTGATGAAATCGCGGGCGAGGTTGAACCCAGCCATCGGATCTTCGGTGACTTGCTCCGCGCGCGCCGGCTTTACGGCGAACAGCGCTTCGAGGATGGCTGGATCGAAATGAAAGTCTTCGACGTGGTCGACCGATTCGTCGGTCTCGGTGATCGGCGGCGCCACCGTGAGCCTGATCTCTTCGTGCGGAAGCTCGATCGCCAGCTCGAGCTTCTGTGGCGTGTACATCGGGTCGAGCGAGAGCGCGCGCTTGGTTTCACGAAGCGCGGAGCTGAAATCACCCAGATTAGAGAGCGTGAAGCTCAGATTGTAGTGCGCCTCGGCGAAGTCCGGATTCGCCTGGATGGCGCGCGCAAACGCGTTTCGCGCGTCCGAGTATTTCTCCAGCTCGACGAGTATCAGTCCGATCCCATTCCACGCCACCGGATGCTCGGGCGCCAAGCTGAGAACCTGTCGGTACGCTTCGAGTGACAAGTCGATGTGTTTTCTCCGGAACAACCCCAGCGCCAGATTCAGCCGCGCCTCGACCGGCGGCGAAGGCGCCTGCAGAGCGCGCCTGAACGCATTGATCGCGTTCTTGGTGTCGCTCTTGTGCCAGATAAGAACGCCAATGTTGTTCTGCGCATACGGATAACTCGAGTCGATCTCCAGAGCCCGGTTGTAGCTCTCTTCGGCCTCCGCGTGCCTGCCCTCGAGCTGGAGCGCCACACCGCGGCCGTTCCATGTCTTGGCAGTCGGGGAGAACTCGCGGGCGAATCTGTCGGCGGTTGCGATCGCCGCTCCTGTATCGCGCTGGAGGAGATAGAGCTCGAGCATCGCCTGCAGCACTTCTGCGTTCGCTTCTCCGCCCTCGATGGCTTTCTCGTACTCCTTGAGCGCCTCCTGGAAATATCCCTTCTGGCGAAGAGCACGGCCGAGCGTGATGTGGGCGCCCGCCGGCGTTCTCTGCTGATGGCTGGGCGTGACTTCGTGGCGATACGTCTGCAACGAAAGATTCGCCTGAGCGCGTACGAGCGTCGGGTTCAGCATCACTGCGCGCCGATTTGCCTCTGCCGCCTCTTCGCTGCGCCCGAGATCGCCGAGTATGAACCCAATCAGGTAGAGAGCATCCGGATTCTCTGGATTCAGCTCGATGGAGCGACGTACTGAGCGCATCGCTTCCTCGTGAAGTCCTCGATTGTACAGTGTCTCCGCGAGCAGAAAGTGCAGGACGGAGCTGTCGGAGTCGAGCTGGATCGCGCGCTGAAACAAGGTGTGCGCCCTTTCGAGCCTTCCGGCGGTCTTCTCCGCTATTCCACTCTGTACCAGTGCCTCGAGATCGTCGGGATTCGCCCGCAACCGTTCCTCGAGGTCGTGCAGCCGCCGCTCGAGAATCCCACTTTCGCCGTACGCGATCTCCAGATTTCGACGCGCGACCCCCATGCGCTCGTCGAGTGCGAGCGCGCGCGAAAACGCAACGATCGCCTCGTCGGTCAGTCCCTTTCGGAAATACAGGACTCCGAGGTTGTTATAGGCGCCAGCGTCCGACGGATCGATTCGATGCGCGAACGACCGCAGGATGTCGATCTCACCGCCATTCGCGGCTGCCGGTGGGCGGGCAGTTGCCGCTGGGGTCATCGGGTCAGTCTACGCGAACCGCGCGGAAGATTGCGTCGAAGGCGCTCTGGTCGGGGACAAGGAGGAAGAATCCGTGCAGGCTTTCCACCGGCTCTTCGAGAAAGAACTCGGTCTCGACGCAAAGGATCGGCGAATCGGTCTGGGGAGCATGATCGCCAAGGGCGTGAAGCGCGTGGCTCGGATCTCCCGTCGTAAGGGTAGGCGGAGAAAGCATGAGGCCCATATGCAAAAAGTCGCTCAGCGCCGTGAGGTATGCGCCTGCGAGGATGTTGCCCGCTTCCTTGAGCGCCGATTGCTCGAGCGGACCGAGACTCGGCGATGTCCCTCGCTTGCGCCGCAACATCCGCTCGGCGAGGCGAAGTCCGGCTGGCGTTGCGAGCAGGAACACCGTCTGCCCTCCTATGTCGCCCGACATCGTCATCTGGACGGCGACTATTTCCACGTCGGGTGCGATCTCGGGGACAAAGTCACCAGGAGGGACAATGTTTACCATCGGCACGCTGATCATGATGCGCGTGCCCGTGAGCGTCGAGAGCGCCGTAGCGGCATGGCCGGCGCCAATGTTTGCGACTTCTCGCAGCGCGTCCAGGCGCGCGGTGCTCATCAGCGTCGTTCCACCATCGGTCGATTGTGCATCGCGGCGAATTGTCATTTCAGAGGAGAGTAGAGGCGTCGACTATGAGAGCGGGAGCACCATCCCCAAGAATGGTGGCACCGCTGAAGAGTGTCCTGCTGCCGTTCACACCATCGAACTGCTTCACGACGATTTCCTGCTGGCCGGTAAACTCATCGACGATCAGCGCGGCTCGGCGGTCCGCGAGCTCGACCAGGACTACCTGCCCGCCAGTCTTGCTGGACGCCGGAAGTCCAACCTTGTCGCGAAGCCAGATCGCGGGGAACAGATCGTCGCGGATGGCCACAACTTCCCTTCCTTTGACTTCCTGCAACATCGGTTGCGACAACGCGAAGGTCTCGAGCACGTGAGTGAGCGGGATTGCGTAAACTTCGGTGTCCACGCGGGCAATGAGCGCGCGAGTGATCGCCAGAGTGAGAGGCAGTCGCATGCTCACGTTGGTCCCGAGTCCTGAGTCGGTGTGCACCTCGAGTGAGCCGCCCAAGGCGCGAACCTTGTTGGCGACAATGTCGAATCCCACGCCGCGTCCTGAGATGTCCGTCACTTTCTCAGCGGTGGAGAACCCGGGGCGCGATATGATGCGCACCAGCTCGTCCTCTGAAAGCTTCGTGGTCGCGGCATCTACGAGCCCGAGCTTTTTCGCGCGAGGCAGCACCTTTGCCTGATCGATACCGCGGCCGTCGTCGGTCACGCGAATGAGGACGGTAGCGCGATCGCGTTCGGCAGTCAGGGTCAGCGTAGCCATTGGCGGCTTTCCTGCTTTCTTTCGCTCGGCCGGAGTTTCTATACCGTGATCGAGTGAATTGCGCAGCAGGTGCAGAACTGGTTCTCCCATCTCGTCGAGCATGGAGCGGTCTAGCTCGATCTCCTTCCCCTCGATCTTGAACTCCACTTCCTTACCCAGCGAACGCGCGGTGTCACGGACGACGCGCGGAAAACGATCGAACACCTGCCACACCGGGACCATTCGACTGTTCATGATCTCGTTCTGCAGCGTGGCGACAATTTGGGAGGCGCGCAACGTAGCTTCGATGAGCGGTTCGTCGCCAAGACGCTCGGCAATCTGCGCGATGCGATCACGAGCGATGACAAGCTCGCCCATGAGATTCATCAGCGCGTCGAGCCGGCGCGCGTCGATGCGAATGTGGCGAGCCTGTTTTGAGACGGGCGCCTTTGCCTCTTCCTCATTTTTCGCCACGGACATGATGGCGAATTCGGTGGTAAAGGTTTGCGGAATCTCCTCGCTCGACGCTGCCTTGATGCGCGCGAGAACGTCCGTGATGTCATGCTGTGTCGGAGTCGCGGCGGTCGCCAGAGCAACCGCTTGCTCGAGCGCGTCGACGCCGGCAAAGAGAGTGTCCATGATCACCGCCGTCACGTTCAATGACCCTGTTCTGAGCCGGTCAAGAAGCGTTTCCAGCTCGTGGGAAAGCTCACTGACCGAGGTGTAGCCCATCGCTCCGCCCATACCCTTCATCGTGTGAACTGCCCGAAAAAGACGGTCGATGGCCGTAATGCTTCCACCACGCTCGAGCTCGACGAGTGCGTTATTTATTTCCGAAAGATTTTCACGACTTTCGGAAAGAAAGAGCTTGGCGTAGCGGCCAGTATCCATCAGGCGAGCACCCGCTGCACTGCTTCCAGAACCCGGCTCGGCTGGAACGGCTTCACGACGAAATCGCGCGCCCCAGCCTGCAATGCTTCCTGAACGAGCGCCTGCTGACCCATTGCACTGCACATGAGAATTCGTGCGGATGGATCCAGCTGAGTGATCTGCTTTACAGCCTCGATGCCACCCATCTCCGGCATGATGATGTCCATCGTCACCAGATCCGGTTTGAGCTGCTGATACTTCTCCACGGCCTGCTTTCCGTTCTCGGCCTCGCCGACAACCGTAAAACCAGCCTGGGACAGGATGTCGCTAACCATAGTCCGCATGAAAACCGCGTCGTCACAAACCAGCACAGTGCTGCTCACCCTACCTCCCTTGTCCGATGACCTTCTGAACCAACGCCTTGGTGTCAAGCACCATCACACTTTTTCCTTCGATCTCTACGATTCCAGTCACAATACCTTCGGGAATACCTTCCGGCGCGTTGCCGCTCGTGAATTGATCTATGGGGACATCGTGAATGTCTCTAACGTCGTCTACACACACGCCAACCAGACGCTCGAAGTAATCGGCGAGCAGAATAAGCCCATTTGTCTGCGCGCAGGGGCGCTTACCGAGCACGACTCCGCCATCGATCACCGTCACGATCGTTCCGCGCAGGTTGATCAGCCCGCACACCGTGTCAGGTGCGCCGGGCAACCTTGTCGTTCGCTGCGTGGGGACTATCTCTCGAAATGATTCCATATCACACGCGAACACCCCGCCGCCCACCTCGAACGCCAGAAGCCGGCGAGTTGGTACTCGTGGTTCTTCCTCTACAGCCTGCTCGGGTGGAATCGTTGCCGACTCACTCATAAAATCGGAACGACGTAAGAGGGTCCTCGCCGGGAGGAAGCGCGTGCTCGCCTGACATCACGGCGAGCGCATGCGCGAGATCCTCCGGAAGGGGCGAGCGGAAATCGAGCGGCTCGCCGGTCACGGGGTGATTGAACGCGAGCCACGCGGCATGGAGGAAGTGCCGCTTGGGAGGAAGTCCGGCCACACGACGTCCTCCGCCCCCGCCATACACGTCGTCGCCCATGACAGGATGGCCGATAGACGCGAGATGAACGCGGATTTGGTGAGTCCGTCCGG
>JAXDME010000261.1:0-4984 GCA_034666285.1 Gemmatimonadaceae bacterium
TCACCTGGTCCGCCTGGTAGCGCGTGGCGCTGTATCCGGGCCGGGCCATGAGCACCTTCATCACTGAGTCCGCATCCAGCCATTTTATCAGCTGCTTGTTGCGCGCCGAATCAGCCGCGGTCGAGTCTTTACGCAAGGAATCTGGCCGCTGTCTGGGTGCCGCCCTGCGCGAGTCCGGAACGCGAGGTACCTGCGCTACAACGTGTGCGCCTGGGATGAGCAGCGCTGCAACCAGGATCACATACAGTGATCGCGGGACCGCCGCTGACTTTGCCGGTGCCTCGGACTCGAGCTCTTCGGCCTCGGCGCGCTTCTGACGCTTTTGCCGTTTGCGGTACGCAAAGAACGCGACGAACACGCTCACCTCGTACAGCACGTAGAGCGGAATGGCGAGCGCGAATAGCGAGTACGGATCCGCTCCGGGCGTGATGAACGCGGCAGCCGTAAGGCAGACCACCACCGCGTGCCTTCTGTACTTCGACAGAAATTGTGGCGTGATGATCCCCAGCGCTGTGAGTGCCAGAATCGCGATCGGAACCTCGAACACCAGGCCGAACGCCAGGCACATGCTGATGGCGAAGTCGAAATATTCGGTGGCCGAGATCATTGGCGTGAGCGCCGTCGACTCGATGCTCATCAGGAACTGGAGCGTCAGCGGAAGAACGACGAAATAACTGAGCGATACTCCGGCAAGAAACAGCGCCGCCATCGACAGGACAACCGGAACCACCACTCGCTTCTCGTGGGAGTAAAGCGCCGGCGCCAGAAATCCCCACAGCTGTGCAACAATGATCGGTGAGGCGAGGATTATCCCCAGCACCAGCGATGCATTGAGCAGAATGTGGAAGGAGGTCCCCGGGTGCGTGTAGATCAGCTTCTGCCCGTGGAGAAGCGGAAGAATCGGTCGCTCGAGCAGCCTGATGATGTCCAGCTTCGAGAGAAGCGCGAAGGCTACGACGACGCCCAGCACGACGGCGCCCGCGATCCAGAAGAGACGCTTGCGCAGCTCCTCCAGATGATCCAGGAACGGCATCTCTTGGCCGGGAGCTCCGCTCATACGACGACCTTGTGCTACCGCATCGACTGGAGACGCTCGTCGGCGAGTGCGGCCTCGTCCGAGCGCGGAAAGCGCTTGATGATGTCCTGATACAGCTTCTTCGCCTCAGCGTTCCTCTTCGCCGACTGCATTTGCATTGCGCGCTTGTACATCGCGGTCGGCACTCGTGGTGAGCTGGGATACTTCGCGATCAGGGAAGAGTATTCCGCGTCCGCGGCCGTCAGATTCCGCTCGGCCGCATACGCCTGCGCGGTATAAAACATTGCTTCCGGGACGTACTCTGAAGTCGGGTACTTCGTAATGAGCTCGTTGAATGCAGCCCGGGCAGAAGAATTTCCGCCCTTGAGCAGCTGATCGCGCCCCGCCTGCAGCAGCTGGAGCGGTCCCGGTCCGGTGGCCGGTGCGCCGGTTGAATCCGGTGCGGCTGCAGCAGACTCCTGCTGTTGCCGCTTCTCCTCCAGAGTGGCGCGCATGTCGCGCAGCCGCTGCTCGCTCTGTCCGCTCAGGTCCTGGAGCTGCGAGATGTTCTCCCTCATGGCGGTCATGTCGCTCTCGGACGCCGTGCGCATCGCCGCCATTCTTCTGCTGAGAGCGGAAATCGAATCGTTCAGCGTCCTCACGGAACGACTCACTTCGATCAGCTGCGCGCGCTGGACAGAATCGGCAGCGCTAGAGCTCACCCTGGTTCCGTTGATGTCCGCCTGCAGCCGGTCGATGTCCTGCTTCGTCGCAAAGAAGCAGCTGCCGCATACCAATGGAACGAGAAGCGCCGCCATGGGAACCGTTCCTCCCACGCCCGCGCGATTTAGCGAAAATGTCCTGCGAAGCTTCATCATTGCGAATAGGTTCCCACTTCGGGGTTGGCGAGTACCGGCGACCATGCCGCCAGTCTCGCTCCCTTGTTATGAGTAAGCTGCCGCGCTCGGCCGCTCTCTGTGTCGAGAATCCACAACTGCTTTTCACCCGAGCGCGTCGACGTAAAGACCAGATGCCGCCCGTCCGGCGCCCAGGACGGATCCTCGTTTTCCCCTTCACTCGTCAGCTGCTTCGGAATTCGGTCCCGCAAATCGATCATCCAGACCTGGAAGTTCCCGTTTTGCTGCTCGTAGGCAACTGCGTTGCCGTCGGGCGACCAGTCCGGGCTCGCGCGATAGCTGCGGGTGCCCGCTGTATAGGGAGTCAGCAGCTGAACGTTCGTGCCGTCGGCATCCATAATATAAACCTGGGGCTGTCCCGATTTCCCTGAGATGAACGCGACCTGACGGCCGTCGGGACTATAAGAAGGTGACGTGTTATCCGTCCCTTTGCCCACGGTGAGTTTTCGTGCTCCGCTGGAGTCGAGGTTCGCCAGAACCAGATCGGTTCCGTTGCCCGTTCCCTGAGCGTAGAGAATCGCGTTTCCGCCCGGCTGATAGACCGGCGTGATGTTGAGGCCCGCCTGGATCTGACTGATGCGGCGCGTCCGTCCCGTGCGCACGTCGAGCTCCTCCACCTGAGTGCCTGCGTTGCCCAGCACGGTGTAAACCACCGACTCCCCGGTGGGTGACCACGCCGGAGAAAGCGCTCCTTTCCCGGTGGTGATCGAGCGAGTCAAGGCACCGTCACTGTCGATGATCCGAAGCAGCCCGTTGTTCACGTACGCGATGCGCGTCTGCGCAATTCCACGTTTGCCGAAGACCCACTGCTCGATCTGATCGGAGACGCCGTGGAGAGCGAAGCGCCAGTCTCTGTCGCGACGATCGAAAAGAAACTGCTCCGATTGGAGCAGCTGGCCTCTCGCGACATCGTAGGCGGCCACGTGAAGCCCGTCATTGGTCTGCGTCATTCGGATCAGCAGCGCCGCACCGAACTTGGCCACGAGCGGAAAATTGATCTTCCCTCCGAGCGGAGGGACGAGACCCTGAAGAGTTTGTTCATCGAGTGCGATCACGTTCAGCCGATCGCCGTAGTCGAAGTCGCGCTGAACGATCGCGCGCAGCGAATCATCCCCGTACTCGTCTGCGACCGGCAGGACGATCACCCCGGGCTTCGATCCTGCCGCGTAGTTCAGACCAAGCCTCACTCCGGGCGTCGTGGTCGTGTCCTGCGCACGAGTCACAGCAGGAAGAACAAAGCAGCACAGCATCGCGATCAGAAAAGCGTGGCGTACTTTCGTCATTTCAGAAATTGGGGGTCGAAGCTGAATACGACGGGCAACACATCATCGGCAAAACCATCCGGCAGCGGGCCAAATCGCCCTGCGCTCGACGCCGCTTCCACCGCGCCCTGTGCTTCCAGGTCGAAGGAGAAATTGCCCGAACGCCTGATGAACGTGAGGTCCGAGACGGACCCATCACGATGTATGAGGAACCTGATTTCCGCCTTGAGACTGGCGTTCGTGTTTCTTGGCCTGAAGTTGATTGCAATCTGCCGAACTATGTTGTTGAGGTACCCTGGAAAAGCGAACTCGATCCCGTCAGTGCGCACGGTCGCGACATCGGTTCCCTTTCCGCCGACCGGACCACCGCCCGCCTTGGGCGCCTGGGTCTTCGGCTGCGGAACCGCTTTCGCATCCGCCGCACCAGCCTTCGCTGCAGGCTTCGGCGCACTCGGCGTCGCACGCGCTGGAGTCTTCTGCGCGGGTTTCGCCTTGGGAAGCGGCATTTCCTTGAGCGTTGACTGCGCTGCGCTAGGCTGCGTAACAGGCGTAGCCGCTTTGGCTTGGCCGCTCGTCACCTCTCCGATGGCCCTCTCGCCCGGCGGAGCCGCGACAATATTCACCCGATACATCGGCGGCAGCGCGACTGGCTTACGCTCCTTGAGAGTGTTGAAGAGAAGCGTCGCGATCGCTGCGTGAAGGATCGCGGAGAGCGTAAAGGGGGCCAGGTGTCGTGATCGACCCGCTTCGCTCGCCATCCTTTTACTTCACCTCGGGAGGCTCGGCGACGAGGCCTATATCACCCACACCGCTCGCCCGCATTATCGCGAGAACTTTCACCACGGAGCCGTAGGGCACGCCGTCATCGGCTCGCAGATAGACTCCCCCGCTCCCTCGCCGGTTGGCGAGCGCCTTGAAGCTGGCGGTGAACTGGGCCAGGCTCAGGCGCGCTTCGTCGACGAAGATCGCCCCACTCCGGTCGATCGTCACTGTGAGCCCGCTCTTCGACTCGAGCGGTCGCGACTGCGCCTTGGGCAGCGTGATGTCTACGCCCCCCTGCATCATCGGGGCGGTGATCATGAAGATGATCATCAGCAGCATCATGACGTCGATGAGGCTCACGACGTTGATCTCCGCGTTCAGCACGAGCCGATCGCGACCACGCCGACGCGCCACTAGATCCTTCCCTCTCGCACCAGCAGCGCGATCAGCTCTGACCCGAAGCTCTCCAGCTGGCCCTCGATCTTGTTTAGACGCGAAGCGAAAATGTTGTAGGCGAACACGGCTGGGATGGCCACGCTGAGCGCCGCCGCTGTTGCGATGAGAGCTTCAGCGACGCCCGGCGCCACGGCTCCGATATTTCCCGATCCCTTCGCTGCAATTCCCACGAACGCGTCGATGACGCCGAGTACGGTGCCGAGGAGTCCGATGAGGGGGCTGACGGAGCCGATGGTCGCGAGCGACGTGACCCAGCGACTCAATCGGTCGCGCTCGGACGTCGTTTCTGCGTCTAGCACGAGCTTGAGCGCTTCTACCTGCGAGCCACTGAATCGGGCCGCACGCTCCGAGGTCCCGGAAAGCGCGGGAGTAGTCTCTTCGATGAAGCGCATCGCGCGCTCCATGATCTTTGCCGGAGGTCCATTGCTTCGACGCGCCATCTGCGCTGCACTCTCGACCCCGCGCGCGCCGGCGAATTCGTGCGCGAACGTGTAGGTGATTCTACCCGCGCGGCGGTGCTCGTACCATTTGCTGAAGATGATCCCCCAGCTGATGAGCGAGAGCACTACGAG
>JAXDME010000262.1:0-17544 GCA_034666285.1 Gemmatimonadaceae bacterium
TAGTGCAGATCTCTGCTGGAACTTTTTCCCATACCATGTATTGCACGGGACATGCCGGGTGGTCCCGATGCTTAACAGTATGTCAGGCAAGGACTTAGGGCGCTGCGGCCAAGCCTGAGCTTGTCCACATTCTGCCAAGTCTGTCCTATTTACATGACATGTCAGCGTCTATTCATTGATTAGACGCCAATTTGGCCAAGAGGGTTAATGACCGGCGCGAAACCCTGCCGCGAATAGCAGACCGAGAGCCGTTTTGGAATCCTGGATCTCGCCCGCCTTGATCATCTGCAGAGCTCGCGAGAGTGGCATCGGTTGCAATTCGAGAAATTCATCCGCTTCATGTTTAGTCTCGCCGGACGTCAATCCGGTTGCCATGAAAAGATGAATTCTCTCGTCGGTGAATCCGGGAGTCGTGTACATGGTGAACAGCTCATCCACTCGGTCCGCGGAGCATCCGGTTTCCTCCTTCAGTTCCCTTGAGGCGCATTCGCGGGGATCTTCACCCGGATTTAGTCGGCCTGCAGGAATCTCATACAGATAACCATCACTCGCGTAACGGTACTGCCGGATCAGAAGGATCTGTGGGTCTTCTCCGGCCGGGTCACTGAGGAAGGGAACCACTGCGCTCGCACCGGGATGCCGCACCATCTCGAGCTCACCAACTGATCCATCGGGAAATCGTACGGTATCGACGTCGAGCGAGATGACCTTGCCGGAATAAACGCGGCGCGAATTTATCCGCCCGGGACGATTTTCTTCACCGCTTTTCACTCTCAGACGTTGTGAACGGTCACTTCACCCATGCCCTGGTTGGCCAGCGAGTCACGAACGGTCGACGCATCTCCAACGATTACCGTCTGCAGTAGCTCCGGATGAAGGTGAGTCTTGGCCGCTTCAAGGATCGCATCCTCCGATACGTTTCGAATGTTAGTCCGGTACGAATCGTAGTAACCCGGGTTCAGTTCGTATATCGCGATGGTAGCCAGGGCTGAGGCAATTGCGGCGGTCGTCTCATAACGAATAGGAAAGACTCCTTCGAGATAATCCGTGGCCAATGACAGCTCTTCCGCGGAGATCTTCTCGCTGCGAATTCTGTCGATCTCCAAAAGGATTTCGCGAAGAGCAGGTGCGGTTACCTCGCTTTCCACTGCTGTGGAAACCACAAACGGTCCCGGCCCTCGTCGCCAATCGTAGAATGACGAAGCCCCATAGGTATACCCGTGTGCTTCTCGGAGATTGAGGTTGATCCTTGACCCAAAAAGCCCGCCGAGAACTGCGTTCATGACCAGCGTTGGGAAGAAATCCGGATGCTTTCTTGGCAGGCCAACGTGTCCGACCCTCAGCTCGGATTGCGGGGCGTCCGGCTTGTTCACAATGTGAGTGCTTTTCCGACTCTGGCGTGCCTTTCCCGACAGCTGCGTTTCTCGGGAAGATCCACGCGGCCAGTTTGCAAACGCCTCGAGAATCAACCTCTTCGCATTTTCAGACGAGATATCCCCGACTACTATCACGGTCGTGCCACCCGAGCTGTAGTTCGACTTGTAGAATTGCTCGACATCACCCCGTGTCAGTGAGGCCACACTCTCTGTGCTTCCCTCGTCTGGCTTCGAGTACCGCGATTCGTCGTCGTAGAGGAACTCTGAGAACTTTTCATCCGCCAGTCCGCGTGGCTCGGTTTCGAGCTGGAGAATCTCGGCGAGTCGTTCTGCCTTGAGCCGCTCGATTTCCCGTTCAGGAAAAACAGGGCTGCTGATCGCTTCGCCGAGCAGTCTGGTTGCCTCTTGTAGCTTATCAGAAAGCACCGTGATTTTCAGAAAGGCGCTGTCCCAGTCCGCTCCGGACTCGAGCGACGTACCGAGCTGTTCGAACTTTTCGGCGAGTTCCGCTCCGTCAAAACTGGCTGTCCCTTCAAGTAGGCCCGCTGCTGTGAGTGCTGCGACCCCTTCTTTTCCGCGTGGCTCGCTAGTCGAACCTGCGTTTACTAGGACCAGCACAGTTACCAGAGGAAGCTTTGCAACTGGTGCCGTTATCAGTCTCACTCCGCTGGGGAGTGTCTCATCCTTGAATTGGGGGAATCTGTAGCTCCTAGGCGGTCCTGGCTTCGGCCGAAGAGATGTAACCATCATCCGGTACCGGCAGCAGCGAGGACATTCTCCGATTCAACTCCTTCCTTCGGCAGGTAGATGAGACTGGCTCGATTGTCTTCCCCAAACCTTTCTGAAACGATCTCGTTTACCTCCTCGGTAGTGACAGCACGGTATCGATCGGCCTGTTCGTTGATCAGCGCCGGATCGCCGAAATAGGTCGCGAACATCGACAGGCGATCTGCTCGTTCCCCTGCTGACTGCATTGACGCTGTTAGATCGGTTTCAATCAGTGAAATTGCCCTTCGCACTTCCGTCTCGGAGACGCCTTCACTGTGCAGATGATCGACCTCACGCTCTACCTCCTCTTCCAACTGAGTGGCGGTTGTCTCGGGACGCGCTGTGACATCGACGATCAAGAGGTCGGTGCCTTTTGCCAGGTCAAACGTGAACGCCGAGGCGTCAGCTGCTACCTGGCGTTCACGAACCAGGGAGCGGTGTAATCGACTACCGCGTCGCAGCCCAAGCACCGCTGACGTGATGCTGGCCGCATAGTAGGCGTCGCTTCCGAATACAGGAGACCGGAAAGCCATGAACAGCCGGGGAAGACTTACACTGTCGTAAACCAATTCTCTTAACCGCTTTTCGAAGACTGGCGGAAGATCCATTGGCGGCAACGGCGGCCTTGCCTTCCCCTTCGGAATCGGCCCGAAGTAGTCGTCGACCATTTTGCGCGTTTCTGATGGATCGAAATCGCCGGCAATTGAGAGAACGGCATTGTCAGGCGTGTAGTACGTTGCGAAAAACTCGGCCACATCATCCAGCGATGCGGCCGAAAGATCGTCCATCGATCCAATCAGCGAATGCTGAAACGGATGTGAAGCTGGAAATACGAGCTCCTGCATTTTTTCGAGGAATGTGCCGTAGGGCTGATTGTCCACCGACCAGCGGCGCTCGTTCTTCACGACATCACGCTGGGTATCGAGCTTCGTCTGCGTCATCGCTGGCAGTAGCTCGCCCATCCGGTCAGCTTCCAGCCACAGGGCGAGCCCGAGCTCGTTTGAGGGAACTGTTTCGAAGTAGTTGGTCCGTTCCAGCCAGGTCGATCCGTTAAGGGTGCCCCCTGCCCGCTGAATCAGCTCGAAGTGTTCGTTCGAGCTCACATGCGCGGACCCCTGAAAGAGCATATGCTCGAACAAATGCGCAAAGCCAGTCCGGCCGATTTTTTCGTTGGCGGATCCGACGTGATACCAGAGGTTCACGGCCACAATCGGGGCGGTGTGATCCTCGGATAACGTAACCAGGAGTCCGTTCTCCAGACGAAAGGTTTCTACCGGAATTCGCATTGTCGTAAATTGCCCGCCATGCAAACCTACTGGAACCCCCTCGGGGTTCTCTCATGATTGCCGCCCTTGTTGTGCTCGGGCTGCTACTCGGCCTGATCGCTCTTCTCTGGCAGTCGCAGGAAAGCATTTTGTTTCAGCCCCCCCGCTTTTTCGACGCCCCGGCAGAGATGGGTCGCGTGAGTTATAGCGCTTCGGATGGCCAGGTCCTCACTGGTTTCATCGTCGGCGACCCTCAGACTGCGTCTGGAGTCCTTCTCTGCTTTCACGGGAATGCTGACCTTGCAATGTGGCAGCTGGAATGGGCCCGTGACGTAGAGAAGCGTTCCGGCTACGCCGTCATGCTCGCTGAATATCGTGGCTACATGGGGCTTGGAGGGAAACCCACCTACTCCACTACAAAGCTCGACGCGCTCGCGGCATACGATTATCTGGACTCTGCGTTCAGCGTCGATAGTAGCCGGATCGCTTACTTCGGGCATTCACTCGGTAGCGCCATAGCCGTCGAGCTGGCCGAGGTACGTCGCCCGCGAACGTTGCTCCTCCAGTCGCCCTTTTCCTCCGCGCGCGCGATGGCTCGATTGATCGTGACGCCTTGGGTCGCCGTCGTATGGAGAGCCGTCTCCCGAATTCACTTCGACACAGCACGCGTTGTCTCAGGCCTCGACGTTCCCGTTTCTGTCTCACATGGTAGGCGCGATCGAATCGTTCCCCTCAGGATGGGGATCGATGTGTACGAAGCCGCCAGAATAAAGGGCGAGCTTCTCGTAGTCGAGAAGGCAGGTCACAGCGATGTTGCTGAAGTTGCCGGGGAGGAATACTGGAAATGGGTTGTTGCGGCTCTCGATAGTCGAGACTGAGCCCTTTACAACCTCCTCTCGAACAGGAAGGCCATTGGTGCCTTGATGGATTCGCTGAAGATGTACTTCCAGCGCTCCTCCCTGTTGGGTGAGATCGGACTCGTTCTAGTCGGAGAGGTGTAGCCCGTGAATCCGAAGCGTCTCGCCAGAATTCTCAATCGCAGCATGTGAAACGGGTCGCTGACCAGGAGCGCGGTTTGCAGGCCACGTACTTCAAGCATACCGGCAACTGCGCGCATCGATTCACTGGTCGTCCTTCCTTCGTTCTCCACCAGAATCGCGGTGTCCGGCACACCATGTTTCTTCGCGTATTTTCTGCCGACTGCGGCTTCGCTGGTAGTGTCTCCGGAGCCTGTGCCCCCCGTTAGTATCAGCAGCGAAGCGAGATGGCGATTCCAGAGGTCCAGCGCGTGATCGAGTCGAGCGCGCAATACGGGGGATGGCTTGCCCGCGTACTGCGCCGCTCCCAAAACCACAATTGCTTGTGCGGGCCTTGCTTCGTCACGAGAGCTCCAGAATAGCACCGTGACCGCCGAGACTACCCACAGAAAAAAGGCCGTCAACATGCAGATGGTCAGTATTCGACGCGCTGTTCTTATGGCCTTTTTCGCTTTCGCTGCCCGCTTCATCCGTCGGAAGCTACGCTAGAGTGTGCGACGCGTGTGGGGCTCCGGACAATCGACTGAATAGCCAAGCGCGATGAGGGTCGTTTTGAATTCATCTTGGACTGGCACCTCTCCGTGCACCAGCCATATCGGGCCGAGATTCGGGGATTTGTCCCTCACTCGACCAAGCCATGCGATCATTTCAGTTCGATCGGCGTGTGCGCTATAGCCGTCGATGACTTCAACGCGCGCATGTAGAGGAACGTCCTCTCCGAAGATGTGAAGAACGGGTTGCCTCTCGACTACTCTCCGACCAAGGGTATGCTCGGCTTGAAATCCGACGACGAGTATGGTATTTCGCGGATCGCTGGCACCTTGGGCGAGGTGGTGCAGGATCCGTCCATTCTCCATCATGCCTGATGCAGCGATGATGACCATCGGCCCGTGCGCCCTTGAGAGTGCCTTTGATTCTTCTACATCACGCGTATAGTGAAGCAGATCGAATCGAAAGAGCTCTTTGGCTTTCCTGACCATTTCCTCGGAACGGTCGAAGCTTTCTGGATGCATTTCGAAGACGGTGGTCGCGTCGATCGCGAGAGGGCTGTCCACGTAGATTGGTATTGACGGAATGGCTCCCTCCTGGGTAAGCGAGTGGAGAACGTAGATCATCTCCTGCGTGCGGCCGAGTGCAAAAGCTGGAATTAGAACCCTGCCGCCTCGTGCGGCAGTTTCGCGAATGACCTGAGCGAGCTGGGCCTTGGCCCCTTCTACAGACTCATGCTCCCGGTTTCCATACGTCGACTCCATGATCAGAGCATCGGCGCCCTCGGGTGGGACCGGATCTCGGACAATTGCTAGTCCGCTTCGGCCAATGTCTCCCGAGAACGCGAGGCGTTTGGTCTTGCCTCCTTCCGTACAGTCGAGGAGAACCGAAGCGGAGCCAAGGATGTGTCCGGCATCGATGTATGTGGCCTTGATTCCGGGTACGACGTCGAACGACCTGTTGTATGGAACGCCCACCATAAGGTCCATGGTACGTACCGCGTGGCGCATCCCATAAAGTGGCTCGATGAAGTCCTTGTGTCTCTTCGCCAGGAATTCGGCATCTCTTTCCTGGATGTGCGCCGAATCCGCCAGCATTACCGCGCACAGATCCCGCGTTGCCGAGGTAGCCCAAATGGTTTTCGAATACCCTTCCGCAATGAGATAGGGAAGGCGTCCCGAGTGGTCTATGTGCGCGTGGGAGAGAACGACCGCGTCGAGATCCTTGATCGGCAAAGGAAGGTGTCGGTTCTTATCCGCCGAGTCCTGTCGCTTCCCCTGAAACATCCCACAGTCGAGCGCGACCGTGTATCCGTTTACATGCAGCAGATGACAGGAGCCAGTGACTTCTCTTGCCGCGCCGACAAACGTTATCTCCAATAGCTAGCCTTCTGCTACCGCATCGCGCTGAAAGAGAATCGTGACGCGTTGCTCGTCCTGAGACATGAGTGCGGGCTCCCAACCTCCCCTGCTTCGCTCGTTGAGGAGATCGGTGAGAGTGTCTTCATCTTCCCGCGTGTGTCGCGTCAGCTTGACCACCACAGCCTGGTATTCTTTCATCAGGAGTTAGAGATTATGAGCCGGTGAACATCTATCGTATAGAGGACGGAATCCCGAGGCTAGAATGATCGAGCGGGTCAAGGAATTTCCGACGCTGACTATTATCCGGCATCCTCTTGTTCAGCACAAGCTAACGATTCTCCGCGACCAACAGACCCAGACGAAGCACTTCAAGGAGCTGGTCGACGAGATCGCCATGCTCATGGCCTATGAAGCAACGAGTGAATTGACACTCGAGCCGAGACCGGTCGACAGCCCGCTCGAGAGAACCTCAGGCTGGCACATCAGCGGAAAGAAACTGACCCTGGTTCCCATTCTCCGAGCTGGGCTCGGCATGGTTGAAGGGATCCTTCGGCTCGTTCCCTCAGCGCGAGTGGGTCACATTGGACTCTACCGCGATCATGACACCCTGCAGCCAGTTGACTACTACTTCAAAGTCCCGGGGGACACCGCTGAGCGGGATTTTTTTCTACTCGATCCGATGCTTGCCACGGGAGGTAGCGCGGCCGCCGCAGTCGCATCTCTCAAGAGAGCCGGTGCCAACCGGATCCGATTCCTTTGTCTGGTGGCAGCCCCGGAGGGAGTGCGGCGCCTGAGCGAAGCTCACCCGGACGTACAGATCTACTGCGCCGCACTCGATCGCGAACTCAACAGTCAGGGCTATATTCTGCCCGGACTTGGCGATGCCGGAGACAGATTGTTCGGAACGAAGTGATCCCCTACCCGAACCATTCTCTGGGGTTCAGGCGTTGTTGCTCGGCGGCATCCATGACCCATTGCTGGTTCTGCAAATCGACGACTTCGCCGGAAACCGACTCGAACCACTTGACCGCTTTCTTGGCATTCCCGATCCGCCTCCACAATTCTCCTACGAGATATGTGAGGATCGCGCGTTCATCCCGCGGGACAGCATCGTAGGAACCCAGCGCTTCTTCGAACTTCCACGCAGCGTGCCGGCGGAAGTATCTCTCGGCTTCTATATCTCCTTCATCGACACAGCACCATGCCGCACGCAGGAGCAGGTCAGCGACGTGGCGGGCCTCCATGCCCTGCCATTGCGCGACCTTGGCGGCAGCCTCGTACTTCTCCGACCCGCACATTGGTGACGAGTGCAGAGGCGCGAGCTCCTTTAGCACCTGTTGTTTCAGGATCGGGCTGACCTCCGTCGGGGCCGTGAAATCTGCCTCTCCACCGGAGTAGCCGCACTCGCTACACATGTGGATGAGATAGGCGAGCGGCTGAGTGCCTGCCGCTCGCTCGTGAAAATCGGTCCGCTTGCCGCCGAAGGCATTCGTCGAAACTACACTCTGGGATTTGAACTCGTTGTCACACACGGGACACCGAAGCTCTATCTGACGCAGCGTTGTCATTAGCTGCTCCTCCTCTCGCTCTCCGAAACAGAGAAGGAATATCTGTGCCATGATTTGGAATTTTGTTTGGAGACATCGGCCTTGTTGAGACTTTCGGTCGATTGTATCTTCTCGCATCGCAAAACCGCGATAGGCTTCCCACCCCGCGAACTGGTCGTTGATGCTCATCAACCTACTGCCCGACTTCTTCGCCGTTCACAACAGTACAGACCGTGTCGCCGCCTATCTCCGCTACTTCGAAAATCACCGCCGCTTTCTGGAAGCCTACTGGCACAACTACGTCCTCGACCCGGCCGGCCCCCATTTTCTGGAAGTCGTTCGCTCTACCGCACTTGCGAGCCGTGTAGATCTGCGCACGATGCTCGAGAGAATCGATGTCGTCTCTCTGGCCAGAAATACGGAAGAGCAGTGCAGAACCTTGCTGGATATCGATATCGATATCGATGTCGTGCTGATGGTAGGAGTCGGTGCCGCGAACGCTGGAGAACTCGTTGTCGATGGAAGGGCGATTGCGTTCGTCTGCCTCGAGCATTTTACGAGTGTCACAAATCCCGAAACTCAGGGGTTGGGGCTCGATCCAGAGCTGATTCCCCTCTGGCTGGCACATGAGATCGCTCACGGCGTCCGATACGCGTCACCCACCAGTCGCAGTGAGCTGAAACAGCTGGTCGATGACGCAGGCGGCTACTACTCCTACTGGGAAACGGGGAGACGTGCGACGCTTCGTGAGCTCATGATCAACGAAGGGTTAGCTACCCATGCCTCGAGAATCATCAGTCCCGGTCACGCCGCGTGGGAGTACTACGGATATACGCGACGGGAGTACGCGAGCGTTCGTGAGCTCGAGCCGCTGATGACACGATCGCTCAACGCCGATCTTGACCGGGCTGGATTGGGCCTGAGACTTCGGTACCTCTCGGGCGGAATGAGCGATGACGCCCGCACAGTTGACCGCCACGTTTTTCCCGAAAGAAGCGGCTATTTTTTGGGAGCTAAAATGGTGGAGTCGGCAGTCAATGCGCGCGGACTTTCATGGGCCATTCGTGCCAGCGCGGGCGAGATCACTTCAATTTCGAGCTCTGCCGCCGCTTCTGCCTGAACTACTTCCCCACGCAGAACGAGCTGAACACTCGGTCGAGAACGTCTTCGACGCCGACCGCTCCGATCAGCTCCTCGAGAACGTAGACTGCCGCACGAAGGTGAACGGACGCAACAGGCGCAGGTAGTTTTTCCTCACGCCAGGCTTGCTGGAATTGCCGTATTTCCACGAGTGCTGTAGCGAGCGCTTTCTTGTGACGTGCCTTGGTTAGCATCGGAAAATCGGGCTCGGCTTCTCCGTATTTCGAGGCGATCACGCTGTTGATTGCATCGAGTAAGCTCTGCAGGCCCTCCCCAGTGTGAGCGCTGACCTGGACTGCCTGGTTCCGGTTCAAGTCTTCCGTGCTTACTGCCCGGTCAGCTTTCGTTCGCACAGCTATCACCGGTGCGTTCGATTTTCGAGTTATAGCGCTGATCGTCTGGTCGAGACCTTCGGAGTTTTCAGCACAGGCGATAACCACTGCGGCACTGGCGAGATACTGCTTGCTAACCTCGATTCCCAAAAGTTCGATTGGGTCAGTCGTGTCCCGGAGGCCAGCAGTGTCGACGAGCCGCAGCGGCCACTTCCCACTGTCTACGACCGCTTCGAGAGCATCCCGAGTGGTACCTGGAATTTCTGTCACGATTGCCCGGGATTTTCCGAGAAGGGAGTTAAAAAGCGAAGATTTTCCGGCATTGGGTGGCCCGGCGATTACCACTATCGCACCTTCCCGGATCAACTCGCCAGCGGGAGCTGTGGCAAGGATGGCTTCCAGAGAAGCCACCATTTTTCCAATAGCCCCTTCGATCTTGTCTCGTGGAACGGGACCGTCATCCTCCTCGGGGAAATCAATGTCGTAGGCAATCAATGATTCGAGGCCGATCAGATCCTCCCTCAGTTGTAGCAGGCGACGAGAGAGTCCGCCATCAAGCTGGGCCAGAGCAGCGTGTTGCATCGCCTGTGATCGGGCATCGATGAGATCCCCGATCGCCTCAGCTTGCAGAATGTCGAGCTTTCCATTCAATACCGCGCGTCTGGTAAACTCTCCGGGAAGGGCTTGTCGCGCACCCGAGGCGATCAGCGCGGCGATTACCGAAGCAGGGACCAGATATCCGCCGTGCGTGGAAATCTCGACGGTATCTTCGCCGGTGAAGGAGTTGGGAGCCGGAAAGAGGGTAACGAGGGACTGGTCGAGTACCTGACCCAGATTGTGAACTGTGCTCAATCGGCTTGCCCGAGATTCGGACGGCCATGGCTGTACGTGTTTCTGGGCGATTGCGTACGCACCGCGTCCACTGAGTCTGATCAGGGCCAACGCGCCCATTCCGGCTGGAGTAGCCACAGCGACGATGGTATCATCGAGCTGGGCAACGCCAGCTGCGACACCTGAGCTCATGGCGCCGTTGTTGGGAGCACGAAGCTCGTGCCCGGCTCGAGAATTTTCACGGCGGGATGAAGGGGATGTCCCTCGAGCGTTGCACGCAACCGGTCTATGGCGTCAAAGGCGGTCGACGTCACGTGATTGAAGGTTCCCCAATGATATGGGATGAAGTACCTCGCCTTCAGCAACTCGAATAGGGCAAGGGCATCGGAGCTGGTGAGGTGCCCTTTTCGAAATCCGGGCTTCCACCAAGGTGCGTGCCCAATCGGAAGCAGTGCGACATCCAGGTTTCGACCATGGATTGTCAGATGACTCTCCACAAGGTGTGTGGTATCCGACATGAGGGCGGTGTCGCCGGCAAAGAAGCATGATGCTTTATTAGTATCGATTAGATACATATTGGTCGAACTACGCCATCTATCGACGCCGTACCGGTTTCCCTTGTGCGTCGCCGCAGCGGCACGAATGGTTACACCATCCACCTTGGTGGCTTCCCCCGGCGCGATTCCAACCGCCTGTACGTATCCTTGTTTTCCGAGCCATTTCGCTATGGAGGGTGGAGCGAACAACGGAACGTCATCGGGTAATGCGTCGAGAGAATCGAACGACAGATGGTCGGCGTGAGCGTGCGTAAGCAGGATCGCGTCGAGCTTTGGAAGCGCATTGAGCGCGATTCCCGGCGCGCTCACCCGAGGGAGAAACTTGCCCAGCGCAGAATCGAAATTGGGATCGGTAAGAAATCGCTTGCCGCCGACCTCAATTAGTAGCGTTGCGTGACCAATATACGTGACACGCAGCATGAGTTTCCTTAAGCGCCCTTGGGACGCGTCTTTGCTCGTTCCCGCGCAAGGAGCCATTGCTGCGGAAGGGCAGCAATGTTCTGGGCCGTGTAGTACAGATTGAGCCCTGAGGCCATGTTGATAAGAATGACGGTCATCATGACGGGAAACATGTAGCCCATCATTTTTGCCTGAGGATTGGGAGGAGCACCACGCATCCCAATCCAGGACAGCACATACATCGATACGCCCATCAACAGTGGCAGGATGTAGAGCGGATCCTTGATCGATATGTCGTGCAGCCACATGAAGGGCACGCCGCGAAATTCGATGGTATTCTGAAAAACAAAAAAGAGCGCGAACAGAATCGGCATTGGAAGGAGCGCCGGAAGACATCCGGTCAGACCAGCAAAAGGGCTGACTCCCGCATCGCTGTAGACTTTCATTATCGCTTCACGCTGCTGAACCGGATCCGGGTACTTCTTCTGCGCCGCGGCAAGCTTCGGCTGTAGTTCCTGCATTTTAAGACTCGAACGCATCGTACTCTGATTGAGGGGCCAGAGTGCAAAGCGAACAAGAACTCCAAGAATCACCAATACCCAGCCGTAACTCAGATTCAGGCGGTTATGCATCCAAAGGAGGGCCTGAATGACCTTCGATGCAATCGGGTGCACAACGCCCTGAAGGAAGCGCCATCCATAGGGGTTCACGTGGTCAAAGTCCTGGCCCATTCGTGCAAGTCGCTGGGATTCCTGCGGCCCTGCGTAAACCTGGAACGCGAAGCCGTTGTTCTTGATCGCTTCTACCACGGTTGCAGTAGCATTCGTCGCCACCTTCGAAGTACGCGGACCGCCAGCAAGAGTGACTTCGCTGAAAAGGGTCCCAGTTGGAGGCGAAAGAATTCCCAAGACGAAATACTTGCTCTTAACTGCCGCCCAGCTGAGTGGGCCGGGCTCTAAGGTTTTTTCCCCAGGTTCCAGATTTCCAAACAACACGCTCCGTGCATGATCTTTCTCGGGCTTGAAGCTATAGGCAAGAGTTCGATAATCAGCAGTCGTGTCTGCTTCGGCAGGCTTGAGCGTCCTCGGCAGATCTATCAGCAGATAGGCCTGTCCTGACGGTCCTTTTACATACCCGTTGACGCCAATGGTGTAGCTCGTCGCGGTGTCTTGTGAAATCGCATAGACGATCGACACTGTGTCATTCTTTGCAAGGCCGTCGTAGGTTAGCGATTCTTCCCCTCGTGCATTTCTCGCTCTCGAAAGCACGAATGGAACCTTCGACAGCTCGATCGTGTCGCCCGGCGTGACAAGCTTATACGCAAGCAGCGGAGAGCCTTCGGCTGCGAGATCTACCAGACCTCCAGAAGTGGACCTGTTCACGTAGTCGCGCATTATGATTGAAACTGGCGCGGCACCAATGTTGGTAAACTTGTAGGTCGCTTTTGAAGTGTTGACGGTCGTCGTTTCCACGACGGGTTGACCAGCTGCCTGAGTTGACCCGGGACTTACTCGAGTCACAAGCGGCGCGGCCACCGGATTCACACTCGGCACCGAGGATGATGCGGCCATTCGTACTCCGCTGTTCTTTAGCCGCGAGATCGAATCTCCAACAGCTGCTGCGCGAGAGCCTGGAGTTGGTTTTGGCGCTGGAAATAGCAGTTGCGAAACTGCAATTACAATCAGCGAAAGAAACAGAGCGAGGAAGAAGCGCTTATCCATTCAGGGAACCGGATCGTAGCCGCCCGGCCGAAAGGGGTGACACCGAAGAATGCGACTCACTGTTAGTCGCATTCCTTTGATCACCCCGTATCGCTCGAAGGCTTCAAGCGAATAGGCCGAACACGTTGGATAGTAACGGCAACTCGCTGGAAAGAGTGGTGAGATTGCCAGCTGGTAACCGCGAATCAGAAGTACGAAAACCGACCGCATGATCAGTGTGCTGCGATTCCAGCCGCCCAGCTGGCAATAGTGTTCACCTGTGCGGCGAGTTCGTCAAATGTCGAGAGATATGCCTCGGGCTTGGCTCTTACAAGAAGATCTACACGCCCGATTACTGGTAAGAGCCGAAGCCGCACAAGCTCGCGTAAACGGCGTTTGGTGCGGTTCCGATCGACAATGTTTCGCCCATGTTTCGGAACAACCACCCCTACTCTCGGATGAGGGAGCAGGGAAGCAGAGGCCCGAGCTTCGAGACACTCGGTTTGCATCCGCTTCCCTGCACGTCGCACCAACTCCAGGTCGCTTTCTCTCGTCAGCCGCCGGTTGCGAGGAAAGCCGAGGCGCTTATACGCCGGCGTACTTGGAGGGTAACTGGACGGTAAGCCGTTTACGTCCCTTCTTCCGACGGCGGCTCAAAACCTCGCGTCCCCATTTTGTGGCCATGCGCAATCTGAAGCCATGTGTGCGGATGCGGCGCTTGTTGCGGGGACGATATGTGGGCTTGCCCATTACAAAACTCCAGAAACCAATAAGATGCTGTCGAGAGCCGGTAAAACTATTCCAGCATTGAAGATAGGTCAAGTCGCGTAAACGAGTTCACTTCTCTCTGGTTTGACTTTTCCACATAAAACGGCTAGCGTGGCGGGTCATGTCGCTGAGTCCTGCCGAAGTCTGGAACCGCTTGCTCGATCGTGCCCGTCAAGAACTCCCGGATCAAACTTTCCAGGCGTGGCTTGAGCCGACAGAAGCTCTTTCCATAGAAGGCACTACCCTGTTTGTGGGGACCCCGGACCAGTTCACAGCAGACTGGAATGATTCCAAACACTCCAGTTTACTGTCGAGCTTCTGTCCAATCGTTCTTGGTTATCCCATGAATGTGGTCTTTCGGGTGAATGAGGAGCGGAAGAAGCGTTCTCAGATGGATTTCTTCGTAGCCCCCCCTGTTGCAGTCGCAAAGCCGACATTGATGCAAAACGGCAGTAGCTCCCCTCCGCTTAGCCAGCGCTACACTTTCGACCTATTCGTAATTGGTAAGTCGAATGAGCTTGCGGCTGCAGCAGCTCACGCAGTCAGCCAGGCTCCAGGGAAGGTTTACAACCCACTCTTCATTTACGGCGATACCGGGCTCGGAAAGACTCACCTGATGCAGGCGATTGCGCACGATACTCTCGACCGAAACTCGGGAACCCGCATCACTTATGTGGCCGCTGAACAATTCATGAACGAGCTGATTAGCTCGATTGGTGAGCGGACTGTTGCTGATTTTCGCCGGCGTTATCGCGAAGTGGACTTGCTGCTGATCGACGATGTTCATTTCCTCAAAGGCCGCAAGGAAGCAACCCAGGAAGAGTTCTTTCACACGTTCAACGCGCTGTACGAAGGTGGTCGTCAGATTGTTCTCACCAGTGATCGTCCACCTTCCGAGATTCCTGGCCTCGAAGACCGGTTGAAGAGCCGTTTCGAGTGGGGGATGGTTGCCGATATCACCCTACCGGATTTTGAGCACCGTGTTGCAATCCTGAAGCAAAAGGCACATGTCGATCGGCTCGAGCTCACGATTCCGGATGATGTAATCCACTTTATCGCTGAACATGTCCGCTCGAATATCAGAGAGCTGGAAGGTTCAATAATCAAGCTCCTGGCTTATGCGTCCCTCAAACACAAGGATATTACCGTCGAGGTCGCGCGGGAGGCGCTGAGAGATAAGCTTCGAGCAATTGAAGGACTCGAAGCAGAGCCGAATGGCAGGCTTACGATTCTTACCATTCAGCAGGCAGTTGCTAAGGAATGGGGAGTAACCGTCGATGGTCTTCGATCCAAGACGAGGACAAAAACGCTCACTATTCCCCGCCAGATTGCCATGTATCTCGCAAGAGATCTTCTTGCAACTCAGCTAGTAGAGATCGGAAACGCGTTTGGTGGACGTGATCACTCGACGGTGATTCACAGCATCGATAAGGTTCAGGAATCAATTGGCGAAGATTCTGATCTCAAAATCCGTATCAATCGACTTCGTGGAATGTTGGAAACCTTCATTTCACCGCCTGTCCGTGTGGAAAGGATCACACATTCAGGAAAGTGATGTCGACAATCCAGTCCAACTCGTGTTACCAACATCTTATCACACATTAGCCAGCATAGCGGAAACCTAGCTGCCCTCATAAGTTAGACCGACTCGACACAGCTCCACACTGCTCTACTACGGCTACTACTTTTATTCTCTTAAATAGAGAGTACTAGTACACCACTCGAATTCAACAGAGGGAAGGGATGCGCTTCACGATCTCTCGCGAAAAGCTTCAGGAGGGGCTTGCAGCTGTTGCTGCCAGTATCCCGGCGAAGACGACACTCCCTGTTTTGGCAAACATTCTGCTCGAGACGACAGATAAAGGGATCAAGCTGTCTGGAACAGATCTCGATATTGCTGTCAGTACCGAAGTGATGGCGGATGTGGACGTCCCTGGTGCGGTTACAATTCCCGCGAAGAAGCTGAGTGAGATTGCCCGTGAGTTGCCGCCGGCTCCTGTAAAAATTGGTGCGGTGGGAGAACAGAGAGTCACGATCGAGTGTGGTCGGTCACGATTCAAACTTCTTGGCCTTCCCAGGGATGAATTTCCGACATTCCCATCGGTTCGGTTCAACGAGAGTTGGCGGATTCGATCGGGAGACCTTCAGCAGCTCATAGCTCATACTTCATTTGCAGTCTCTGCCGAGGAAAGTCGGCCGATTTTGAACGGTGTCTTGTGGGAGCTTAGGCCCGACAGAATGCGGATGGTTGCCACAAACGGTCATCGATTGGCAAAGATGGATGTTCCCATAGAGTCAGCAAACGCACCGGCGAGTGATCTTATCGTTCCGCCAAAAGCACTCGAACAGGTAAGACGACTATTTCCCGCTGAAGAAGAACTTGAAATTGCTCGTGGGGACAATCACATAGGCTTTCGGTCGCCATTTACAGCTGTTTTTACGCGCCTCATCGAAGGTCCATATCCGAATTATGAGCAGGTCATCCCGAAGGACAACGACAAGGTAGCTGTTGCTGACAAAGTAGCATTGGCCAGTGCACTCAAACGGATGTCAGTGATCGCTTCGGATCAGACCCACAGAATTCGCCTGTCCTTCAATTCCGGTATGTTGAAATTCAGCGTTCAGACCCCGGATCTTGGAGAAGCCCAGGACGAACTTCCAATCCGCTATACCGGAGATCAGCTGGATATCGGCTTTAACGCGAGTTATCTGCTTGAAATTTTGCGCTACATCCCGACAGACGAAGTAAAATTGACGTTCAAGGCACCAGAAAGGGCCGCCACGCTCGAACCTGAAGGATGGAAGGATCCAGCTTCGTACATGTGCCTGGTGATGCCACTCCGTCTTGTCGACTAGGGAACGATCAGGAATTCCTGTTTGGAATTTTGCTTGAACTGAGATCGCCTTCCTGACGCCGTTACCTCCAGATCAAGTAGCTGATCGACGGTTAGCCTTATAACCCGGCCAGTTGCAATGTCGAGGTAGTAGAGCGCAGTTCCAGTTCCTACAGCATCAATCGATACACGATGCTGCTGAAGCCCTCCCTCTCCCCTGGCGTGCGTCGTATCCGTCCTTAGAATTGCGAGCGCCGAACCGCCCCCGTATGAAGTATCTCCGGAGACGATGTAAGATCTCGTCGTATGAGCGGAAGTCGGTATACCTGCCTGACAACCCTGGACTTCTGTCGAGTCCCTCCAGGTCACTCCCGCGGATAACTGCTCTGGAAATGGAATCAAGAGGTCGTGAAGATCCGCGGCAAGCATTGAGCTGACCATGTTGCACTTGCTTCCAGCTATTTCCGTGTTGATCATCAGCGAACTATCTGTGATCGAACCGGATACGTGGACAGGTAGCTGGACAGATTGAGCGGGACCAATCAATCCTTGGGTAGTTGTCGTAGAAGTGTCTATGAGGGCCGCGAAATTCGTTACCCGATCCACGGTCTCCAGTGTCAACAGCTCACTGGTGATATTCGTGGAGACCTCTCGATGCGGCTGGGAATCGGAAGTGGTACTCTCGATAGATGCGCTTCGCGAGATTCTGTACCTGATTGCTCCTGATGCATACCGGAAGGATGATGGTTCTGTCGCAGGGATTGTCGGTGCTGATGGCTGGGCGACTGGAGAATTTGGTGAGGGCGAGGGAGCGCTCGGCGGCGAGCTCTTGGTTCCGCTACTGCATGCCATGGCAATTCCGGAGAGGAAGTACCAATACTTTCTCGTACCTGAAATCTTCATGTAGTCTCGCTCGAGATTCTTGGGGAAATAAACAACCTCCAGTGATATCACTGGAGGTTGTCATATTAGCGAGCAATCGGTCTATAAGCCGGGTCCTGTCGGATCACGCAAGTAATCCGGACGATCATTTCTCTACGAGCATGGTCACCCATGCCCTCTAGCAGCCTACCCGCGGTGTCTTGGTCGAGGTGGACTCCTCTCGCCGCATATTTGGCCTTGCTCCAGCCGGGGTTTGCC
>JAXDME010000263.1:0-16649 GCA_034666285.1 Gemmatimonadaceae bacterium
AGGTAGCCGCCCGATGGGAGGTCGCAGCGACGCTTGAAGATGTCGCGGATCTCGGACTCGATCCCTGCCGTATCGAACAATGGAACCTGGGCCTCATGGAGCTTCACACGAGCAATCAGGTCGGGCGCGATGTCCTTGAGGTAACCGACGATCTCATTGTAGACCTGCTTCGAGTCGACCGTGAGACTGTCGACCTTGTCACTGAAAATGTCCCTGACGAGCCCACGGGTAAGACCACTCTCCCGATTCACCAGTGACGGGGCTTTCTGAAAGTGCATCTTCCGTTTGATCTTCTTCCATTGCGCCATGAGACTGTTCAGCTCACCCTGCAGCATCTCCAGCGTCACGTCTTCGCTGACGGTCCGAACGATGACCCCGCCGGACTTCTCGGGCAGAATGTTCTGAACCTGCTCCTTGAGGCGGGCGCGTTCGGCGGAAGAGCCGATCTTTCTGCTCACGCCGACCTTGGACGAGTCCGGGATGTAAACGAGGAAGCGTCCCGCCAACGATATCTGAGCAGTTACGCGAGGGCCCTTTGTCGAGATCGGCTCCTTGGAGATCTGAACCAGAATCTCCTGTCCGCGCTTTAGGCCTTCCTGAATCGGCGGCGCCTTGGCGCGCCGTCCGCTGCCGTTGCCGCCATTTCCGTTTTTCTTGGCAACGGGCTCGTCGCTCTCGTCGTCGTCCTCCTCGTCATCGTCTTCCGCCTCATCGGCGGACTGACGAACCAGATCGGAGGCGTGGAGGAAAGCACTCTTCTCGGTGCCTATGTCGACGAAGGCGGCCTGGATACCTGGAAGTACGGCATCGACTCGACCGAGATAAATGTCACCGACCATGCGTCGGTTGTCTGGACGATCTACGAGGAGCTCAACGAGCTTCCCGTCCTCCAGAATCGCGATCCGCGTTTCGCGCGGAGCCGCGTTGATGAGGATTTCTCTTTTCATTGTCGCCGTCTCAGCCCCAACGCTCGGCGACTCGACGAGCTAAGGAAGGACGGTCCAAAAAAGTCCGCGCGGTCGTGCTACAGGGCCGCGTTTATGATTACCTGTGTACTTCACCTTCGGCGCTCCCAGTCCATGTTTTCGGGACCCGCGAGTCGCGCGAATGCCCCATGCATTGAGAGCCACAGTCAGTGCCACCAATCTACCGCCAAACCGAGTGTTTCCGCAACAGCGACAACAACTTACGAGGCCGCTTTCAAGTTTAGGCGCCCGGCAGGTATGTGACGCCCAGGCTCAGAATCCGGTAACGGTTCTATAGATGAGCCACGCGATTACCAAGACGTAAGTCAGTGCGGCCTTCCATTCACCGTGCTTCATATAGAGGTCAACGCTGAATGCGCCTTCGTCGTCGGGATGAGTGGCTTTCCACGGCGTTGGCCTCGGCAGAAAGGCCGGCACGTTCGCAGCGTAGACGTCATAGGCATTGGGAAATCTGCCCGCAATATTTGCCCTCTCTCGCTGCATAGTCGGGGCATAGATCAGCACGAAGAACGCAACGACGAGTAGCAGCAGCGCCCAGTGCGCCGCGACCGCAAATCCTGCCGCGATCAGAAAGCTCCCGAAGTAGAGAGGATTTCTCGTATGGGCGTAGGGACCGGTCGTGGCGAGCCGTTCATTCTTCGAGATATGGCCCGAGGCCCAGGCGCGGACGATGACCCCAATCAGTGCCACCGCGCCACCGACGGCGAGCGTCAGTGGCGTCGGGCGCGCAAAAACCAGATAGGTGAGGCCGAGCAGGAAGCCGAGCGGGAGCCGGAGGCGCTTGGCAATCTCGGAGTAGGTCAATCCGCTAGCTCCTTGAGGAGGTGCCGGGCAATGACGATACGCTGTATTTCCGAAGTCCCTTCCCCGATTTCGCAGATCTTGGCGTCGCGAAACATTCGCTCGACTGGATACTCCTTTGTGTAGCCGTAACCACCGTGGATCTGGATCGCCTTGATGGTCGTGCGCATCGCCAGCTCCGAGCAGTACAGTTTGGCAATCGCCGCCTGCTTGCCGAATGGTTGTTTGTTCTGCGCGAGCCAGGCAGCGTGAAACATCAAATGCTTGCCCGCTTCGATTTCTGTCGCCATGTCGGAAAGCTGGAACTGGATCCCCTGAAAGCTCGAGATTGGCTGTCCGAACTGCTTGCGCAGCGTCGAGTACCTGAGCGATTGCTCGAAGGCCCCTTCAGCTATTCCCAACGACAGGGCTGCGATTCCAACCCGACCCGAATCGAGGGTCCGCATGAAGTTATTGAATCCTTCCCCCTCCTCGCCTAGCATGTTCTCGGCGGGGACCTCCACATCCTCGAAAATGAGCTCACGAGTATCAGAGGCGCGCCAACCGAGTTTGTCCTCTTTCTTGCCAGCGCGAAATCCGCGCATCGAGGGCAGCGAATCGTCGTGACCGATGCCGAGCCCTTTCGCCTTGTCCAGGTCGCTCGCTTCTTTCGTTACGATGAAAGAGCTGATTCCCTTCGTGCCTTTTGCGGGATCAGTTACAGCCGTGACGACAAAAACCTCTCCCACGCCACCGTGAGTTATGAAAATCTTTGTCCCATTCAGGACGTAGTGAGCGCCTTTGCGCACAGCGGTCGAACGCGTGCTGGCCGCGTCACTCCCCGCGCTGGGCTCAGTGAGTCCGAACCCTCCGAGAACTTTGCCGGTGGCAAGGAGGGGTACGTACCGCTTCTTCTGCGCGGCCGTTCCAAAGTTGACGATCGGCGAGGTGCCAAGGGTGGTGTGTGCGGAAATGGTGATGGCGTGGGAAGCGTCGATCTTGGCCATCTCGTTGATCGCGATCATGTAGCTGAGTAGATCGAGTCCCGCACCGCCAAGCTCCTCCGGCCATGGAATGCCGAGAAGCCCCAGCTGTCCCATCTTCTTGACATTTGCCCAGGGGAATTCGGCTTTGGCGTCGAACTCCGCCGCAACGGGCGCGACCTCGGAACGCGCGAACTCGCGTACCATGTTGCGCACCGCCAGGTGCTGCTCTGTGAAGTAAAGGGAGTCGTCCATGCTCTAGCGGTCCCCGCTACTTGTTCTCCGCCGCTGGATAGGTCTCCGGGTACAACGATACCCGCACATAGTTATCCATTCGAAGATATTTCTGGGCGGCGCGCTGCAGATCTTCAGCGGTCAGAGACGAAATGAGCTTCTCACCGTCCGGAATATCTTCGAGTCGCCAGCCGTTCTGGTCGAACGTGGAGATCTGGGATAGCCAGTAGCTGTTCTGCTTGAGTGCAGTCTCGCGTGATCTCAGCGCGGCTTCCTTCACTTTATTCAGGTACTCAGGCGTTGTCCCAAAGCGCTTAAGGCTGTCGATTTGCGCGAGCGCCGCAGCGGTCAGTGCTTCGAGACGCTCGGGCGCCGATCCGAATCCAATCGAGAACCGATAGGACGGTTGTGGGTCGCGTGTCGCACTCGGGCCGACGCTGACTCCGTAAGTGCCGCCGAGATTTTCGCGCAGCGCCTCCCTCAACTTGATGTTCAGGAGCTCGGCGAGGGCACTCAAGTAATAGCGGTTCTGTCTCGTGTATTCGAACGGTCCGGTGAACACCAAGGCTGTGCGTGCCTTGGGCTCTGTGCCTTTTCTAACGACGCGTTGAACTACTCCCGTCGGCGGACGGACACCGGTGTCACGCCAGGTCTCTTTTCTTCCAGTCGATGGAAGAGAGCCGAGCCACTTTGCAACGAGAGGCTTGAGGGAATCCGGCTTGAAATTGCCAACGAACACGAAGGTGAAGCCGCTGGCGTCGGAGAATCGATCCTTGTAGAACGCGTACGACTTGAATGGATCGATGCGGTCGAGCTGCGCGGCGGAAATGGGCTGCTCGCGCACTGAGTGTTGGGCCATCGTCACCTGGAGGGTATCACTGAACGCGGCCTCGGGGCTCGCGGTACGGTTGGCGAGGACGCCCTTGAACCGCCCGATGAACGTGTTGACGAGGGAAGTGTCGAGGCGCGGCTGGGTAAAGTACAGATACACCAGCTCCAGCATCGTATCCACGTCCTGTTGCGATGCGCTGCCGGAAATTCCCTCGCTCAAATCATCGATGCTCGGCGAGACGCTGACTTGTTTGCCAGCGAGAAACTTCTGCAGATCGACGACGCTGAATTTGCCGACGCCACTCGTCATCGGAATGAGATCCGCTCCGCTTGCCGCAACGTAGCCTGCATCCGGCAGCAGCGAGGCGCCGCCGGGACTATAGGCGGTGAAAGTGATTTGATCCGCGTTGAAATCCGTTGGCTTGAGCAGAACTCGAACTCCGTTGGAGAGCTTCCACTCGGTAACGCCGACTTCCTTGATCTCCCGCGTCGAAACAACGTTGCCGCCGGTCGGCTCCGCCTCGACGAGCTGCTTGGACAGAGCGTTCTCGGTGAAGGCCGAGATGTCCGCTCCCTTGACGGCGTCGAACGCCAGAAGCAGCTCTCCCTTTGTTGGATTCACTACGCCTGGTTTGTCTGGCGAGGTCGTCGCAAGCACGCGGTTCTTATCGGTCATCCACTCACCCGCAAGTCGGTTCACCTCGCTCAGTGTGATCGTCGGCAGGAACTGCCTCATGGCAGCGAGGTCGTATGCGATACTCGTGGATGGTTCGGACTGCAGGAAGGACGAGACGTAGGATTCCGCGTAAACTGTCGAGTTCGTTTTCTCTCGCTCGGCGTAAGCCTGTTCGGTTCCGCGGAGGTAGTCCTTTTTGGTGCGGTCGAGCTCGGACTGAAGGAACCCAAACCGCCTGACTCTTTCGCCTTCGGTAAGAAGTGCATTGAGTCCGCGGGGAATTCCGTTGTCCGCGACGATTGCAGTAAGAGAGAAAGATTCAGCCGATCGAACGAGATCGCCCTGAGAGGCAAACGCGTTGATGAATGGCGGATTCGGCTTCTGGATGATCTCCGAGAAGCGATCGTTGAACATCCCCGCAAACAGGCCCTCCACCAGATGTTGCCTGTAGGTGGCCACGGTCGTATTCGATCGCTTTGGCTCCTTGTATAAAAGCCGGATCACCGACCGTGTCGCTTCCTTGTCGCTGTTGATCGAGACGAGGGTGCTGTCGTGGGAGGGTACCGGAGAAAGGAGACGAGGACGCGGGTTCGTCGCGCGAGGGATCGCGCCGAGGTAGCGCCGGATGAGAGCTTCGACCTGCGCCTTCTTGAAGTCACCGACCGCGACGACTGCCATCAGGTCAGGCCGATACCAATCGGTGTAGAAACGCCGCAAAGTCGCCGGCGTGTATGTCTCCAGAGTCTTCTTGTCACCGATAGGAATTCGTTCGCCGTACTTCGACCCCGTGAACAAAACCGGGAACCATTTGTTCTGCATCCGGTTCTCCGCGCCTTGCCCAAGGCGCCACTCTTCGATGACAACCGGTCGCTCCTTGTCGATCTGCGACGGTTCGAGCGCGAGGTTGTGCGCCCTCTCGGAGAGAATCTGAAACCCCTTGTCCACGATCGCTGCCGTGTCCGTCGGGATTGTGAGCATGTACACGGTCTCGTCAAAGCTCGTGAAAGCGTTGATGTCGGGGCCGTATCGCATGCCCACCGATTCCAAATAGCTCGAGACCTGATTTCCTGGGAATTTGGTCGTTCCGCGAAATGCCATGTGTTCCAGCATGTGAGCAAGTCCGCGCTGATCCTCGTCCTCCAGCACAGAACCGGCATTGACCACCAATCGCAGCTCGGCGCGTTTTTCGGGCTTGTGGTTCTCTCGGATGTAGTAGCGCAGGCCGTTTGGAAGCGTGCCTATCGTCACGGCCGGGTCGAATGGAAGCGGGCTGCCTGGAGCGCCGACCATCGGCTGCTGCGCGGCCGCAAGAGATGCAACGGAAAGGCAAAGACCGGCGAAGGCCAATGTCCTGGACAGTTCGACGAGGTGAAGCTGCTTTCTCGATATCATTTGCATCATGACTTTGGTTGCGGGCGCTCTTGCTTCAAGCCGCCTCGGTTTCATCCAGCTCGGCGATCGCGGCCAGGAAGCGGGCCCCGTATCGCTCCAATTTCATCGGTCCCACTCCGCGAACATCCTGCAGGGCGGTGAGGGACCGTGGCCGCCGCACAGCGAGCTCCGCGAGTGTACGATCGGAGAATACAATATACGGCGGCACTTGTTCCTCGCGGGCAATCCGGGTGCGGACTGTCTTGAGAGCAGTGAGAGCGCGCTCCTCGACCGGACCGAGCGCCACGTCATCACTTCCGGCCGCTACCGCTCGAGATCCTCCGCGCGATATTTGTCTGCCACGCCGCAGACGCGGCGAATCGGTGCGCTCGCTCGCTACAGCGGCAATGCCGAGGCAGTTGTCACAGCCGTCGCACCGCGCTCTCGCGGCAGGGTCGCCGAAATACCGGAGCACGAAGCCGCGCCGGCACTCCTTGGTGTAAGCGTACTTCTGTACAGCCATGAGCTTCGAAGTATCGGCAGCACGCCTTCGATCGATTACCGCCCAATCGATGCGAAACTTGGAAAGCGGCGCAGCCCGGTCAGCCAGATAGAGACCGCTGCCGATTCTTTCCCACACAAGGAACTGCCGGTCCTGCAGTGACTCGAGCAGTGGAATGGATGCGACAGCGCCGCCGAGTCCGGGTGGCAATCCGTCCAGATCGACGACGGCGCCGGTACGAAGCGCGGCTCCGACGCCGCGCCACAACGCGCGCAGTAAACCCAGTTCCGCGTTTGCTTCACCGGTGACCTCGCGCTTGATCCGCTCGGGCGTGGCCAGGAGTCGGACATGAACGCGAGCCTGTTCGCCGTTGCTCGACGCAACGGCGCCGCTCCGCTCCAGAATTCTGAGAGCGCCCTCGATCTCTCTGGTGTTGACCTTCGCTTTGACGAGACGGATGAGATCTTCGGGCGGCGCTCCGACGAACCCCTGCTTGTCGGATAGCTTCTTCAGCGCTTCGTAGATCTGCTCCACCGTCGCTCTTTCGGGATAAGAGCCTTTGATGAAGAACTCGTGGGTGAAGCGGTCAGGAAAGGCGTGCAGCAGAAACACGTCGGAGTGATTGCCGTCGCGTCCCGCGCGGCCGGCTTCCTGGTAATAGGCTTCCAGAGTTCCGGGCATGGCATAGTGAATCACGAGGCGGACATTTGGCTTGTCGATCCCCATGCCGAAGGCGTTGGTTGCAACGATAGCGCGGATTTTCTCCGACATGAACGCGTTTTGCACCTCGTGGCGCCTGGCATCGTCCAGGCCCGCGTGATACCCAGCGGCCGGAATTCTGGCGCGCTCGAGAACCGTGGTCAGGTGATCGACAGCCTTGCGTGTCGATGCATAGATCACGGCAAGCCCATCGTGCTTCTTCAGGATCTCGACAATCTGTTTCTCTTTCTCGGCGTCATTCTTCACCGGGATCACGAAGTAATGGAGATTCGGACGGTCGAAGCCGGTGATGATCGTCTCGGGATTCCTGAGTGCGAGCTCACGACTGATATCCCGTCGTACCTCCGGCGTGGCCGTCGCGGTCAGCGCGATGGTCGTCGGCGAACCAAGCTCTTCGTGGACTTTCTTGACCCGGAGATAACTTGGCCGGAAATCGTGGCCCCATTGACTGATGCAATGAGCTTCGTCGATCGCGAGAAGCGATACTCCGACTTTGCGAAGCCGCTCAGCAGTCCGCCCGTAGTCGAAGCGCTCGGGGGCGACGTAGAGGAGCTTGATTTCGCCGCGCTCGACACGTGCGAGACGATCCGAAACCTGTCCCGAGGACAGCGTGCTGTTGATGAACGCAGCCGGCAGTCCTCGAGCAACGAGCGCGTCCACCTGATCCTTCATCAGTGAGATGAGAGGTGAGACGACGACGGTGAGCCCGGGCATCAACAGAGCCGGCACTTGAAAGCAGAGTGACTTGCCGCCACCGGTTGGGAGCACCACGACCGTGTCGCGCCCCGCGAGGATCGCCGACACCGCGGCCTCCTGACCTGGACGGAATGCCTCGTAGCCGAATGCACTCCTCAGCAGGTCTCGGGCGTTCTGAAGTGTCGGATTTGGCATCCGCTGAAAGGTAGCGAGACAAGCCGGGTCGATGTGACCCCGATGCGCGCGTGTAATTGTTGTGCTGCGATCGGCTCTCGGTTGAGCTAGGTACTCTCGATCAGCCTGGCGTAAAGCGCTGGATCCGCATTCCCCCCACTGATCACGCAGCACACACGCTTTCCCTTGAATCTTGCGGGATCGGCCAGAACAGCCCCGAGTGCAAGTGCGCCCGTCGGCTCCGCTTTCAGATTCGCCAAGGCGAACAGAAGTCGTACGCCTTCCATGATCTGCTCTTCAGAGACTTCTATCACGCCGGCCAGGCCGTGACTGAGTATCTCCCAGTTTCTATCGCCAATGCGCTTCACTCTGGCGCCATCGGCGATAGTCGCGGACTCGTCCGACTGGGTTACGATATGCCCCGCCCTGAAGGACTCGGCCGCGTCGTTGGCCAGCGTGGGCTCGGCGGCGAGAACCTGAACCTTCTCGCCACTGCGCTCGACCGCTTTGACGAGACCAGACGTGAGACCCCCACCGCCTATTGGCGCAATGATGAAATCGAGATTGAGCCCGAGAGCGAACAGCTCGTTGGCCAGAGTTGCGTTGCCTTCAATTACGAATGGATCATCGTACGGGCTCGCTACGTATGCCTCGGGAAATTGCGTCGCGAGCTCGGCCAATCTCTCCAGTCGCCCTTGCTTCTTCACGTCGACGAGGTCGACTTCAGCGCCGTACTCGCGCACGGCATCGACCTTTATCCTCGGCGCAGCGGACGGCATTACGACGGTGCAGCGTTTGTCGAACAGCGAGCACGCGTAGGCTATCGCCTGCCCGAAGTTTCCAGACGACGCGGTGATGATGTGCTGTTGCTCGACGTTCGAGGCGACGTTGTAGGCAGCGCGAAACTTGAAGCTGCCCGTGTACTGTAGCGTCTCGCTGGCAAATACGACGTCGACGCCGAGCTTTCTGGAAAGCCTGGGCGAATCGACGATCGTCGTCGGACGCGGGCGCGTCACCTGGGTCCGCGAAGTTTGCGGGGCTTGAAGAAACGGAGAATCAGTGCGATGAAGAGGAATGCAATGCCCGCCCATCGGAGCGCGCTGTCATCAGTGCGAATTCCCCAGCCGAGCAATACAGCGGCGATGAGCATCAGCGCGAGCTTGGCGATGGTGAATGGACTCATTTCTCTTTCTCCCGGCTGGTAAACCGCTTGACGCCATCCCGAAAATCGTTCGTGGCGCGCGCATCGGCGTTCGCAACTATGCCCGCCGAGATGCCATCGAGAAACCCCAGACTGTCGAGCTTGTAGAAGAGTGATTTGGTCGCAGCCATTGCGCTTCGTGGCTGCTTTGCGAGCTGCTCGACGAGTGCCTGCGAGAGTCCGGTGAATTCGCTCGCGGCGAACACGCGAGAAACGAGTCCGATTTGTTCCGCTTGGTCAGCGCTGAGGATGCGTCCCGTGCTCACAAGATCGAAAGCGTGTTTCTCGCCGACCGAGCGACGCAGCATCGTCATGACCATAGCGGGCACGAAACCGATCGTAACCTCCGGATAAGCGAATCTCGCGTCCTCGTGCGCGAGCACGATATCACAAGCAGTCGCCAACCCGGCGCCCCCCGCGTAAGCGCGTCCCCTTACCAGCGCGACAACGGGCTTCTCCATCCGTCGAATGGTGTGAAACACGTGGCCGAGCGCTTTCGCATCGTCCAGGTGCTCCTGCCGAGGCGCGTCCAACATTGTCTCGAGCGCGCTGAGATCGGCGCCGGTACAGAAGTCGGGACCTTCGGCATCGATGGCCACGACATTTACCGGCGCCTCACTGAAGGCGAACAGCGCCTCGGCCAGCTCGTCCGCCGTCAGGCGATCGAGTGCGTTCTTCTTTTCCGGACGCGCGAGGGTGATCCTGCCAATCGCACCTTCGACCGTCATCCGAATGTTCTTCACTGTGCCACCGGGAGAGCGAAGCGCTTTGCATCGGCATCCGGGACGTCGATGACCATCCTGAGGAGCGCCGTCGAGAACACCTTCCCTTGCGCATCCGTCTTGAGTGAAAGCGTTCCGCCACCATCTAGCGCACCGTGCAGAAGAAAATTGAGTGCGTTCAGATTTGGCAGCTCATACCTGTCGACATCCCCTTCGATCATGCCGCGGAAGTGATCGGCGACTCTATCCTGCGTGACAAATTGTTCCAGTACCTCGTACCACTGCGGTTGGAGGGCAATCACGCCAACATTCGCGGTATCTCCCTTGTCACCCGAGCGCGCATGCGCGATGTCGAGGAGTCGCACCTTCATGAGATGATTTCGACTTTGGGGTTGACGGTCGACTTGTCGATCAGTGCCGGCCAGTACGCTACGATCTCTTCCACTTTCGGCCTGCCTCCAGCAAATCCGGTCACGCTTGGCGGGCCATTGAGAACCAGCGGAGCAATCTCACGCGTGAATCGTTCCACAGCGGAGCGATCCGTGCCACGAACGCCGAAACGAAGCTGAACTTCGGGCGCATCGAACCTCTCACCCGCAAGCGCTCCGTGAGTCGCGTTTGCGCCAACGAATTCCGTGAGAACGCGATCGAACTTCAGACCGAGACGGTCGAGTCGCTCACGAAGAATCCTGTCGGCGGCCTGTGCTTTGTCGAGTGCCTCAGGCCAGGCATAGACTAGCGTCCCCACCGCTTTGAATCCGGCTCGGTAGGCGACGGATACCTTGAGTTTGTCTGTAGGCGGCTTTCCTTTGATCCCCGAGACACGGACGCGATTCTCACCGTCGTCGGCCAGACGAATAGTGGTGAAATCCGCGATGACATCCGGCGTGATGTACGAGTGGGGATCTCCCATCTCATAAACGAGCTGCTCGCTGACTGTCGGGACCGAAACCCGGCCTCCGGTTCCTGGATGTTTCGTCACGACAAAAGTGCCGTCAGCGCGCGCTTCCACCAACGGGTAACCCACGTTCGCGAGATCGGGAATCGACTTCCAATCATAGAGACAGTTTCCGCCCGAGCATTGTGCGCCGCATTCGATGATGTGGCCAGCGACGATTCCTGCCGCGAGCTGATCCCAGCTCTCCCGACCCCACCCGAATTCATGACGCAGCGGCGCCATCGTGAGCGCGGTATCGGTGGATCTCCCGGTGATCACGACGTTCGCGCCACCCCTTAGTGCCTCGACGATTGGGTCCGAGCCGATATAGGCGTTCGCGGAGAGAACGCGGTCTCTCACGCTCGAGAGCGGCTGGCCGGTCTCCATGTTGGCAAGCGGATGGCCGTGTGCGATGAGATCGTCGAGTCGTCCGAGGAGGTCGTCGCCGGTGACCACTCCAATCCGCAATTTGGTTCCGCGACGTTGTGCTCCTACCAGCCTGACAGCCTCCGCGCACGCTCTAGGATTCACTCCGCCAGCATTTGCGACAACTTTGACTCCCCTCTCCAGTACGGCTGGAAGAATGCTCTCCATCGCGCCGATGAAATCGCGCGCGTAGCCGAGCGAAGGATCGCGCTCCCTCTGCTTCTGCAGGATCGACATCGTGACCTCGGCCAGGTAGTCGAGCATCAGATAGTCGATTTCTCCCCCCTCCACCTGCCGTCGCGGCGCATCGAGATCGTCGCCCCAGAACCCCTGACCAGCTGCGACGCGAACGATTTCCTTCAAGTGGTCTCCCCGAGGTGCGCCGGCAGGACGAAGGGTCCGAGGTGCGGTCCGGGATTGTGGAGTGTGGCGCGGAGTGCGAGGCTGAGCATCTCCCGGGTGTTTTCAGGGTAGACGATCGCGTCGACGAAGCCACGCGCCGCCGCATAGCGCGCGTCGAGCTGGTGCTCGTAATCGGCGCGCATCTCATCGACAGCGGCTGCGACCTCTGGCGGAGGCGCGTTGCCGGCTTTCTTGGCGGTCTCGAGCGTTGGGCCGTGCACCGCCTGAATGGCCGACTCGCCTTCCATCACGGCCATTCGTCCGGTTGGCCAGCTGAGGATGAAATCAGGGTCGAATCCCTGCCCCGCCATCGCGTAGTAGCCTGCGCCCGAGGCGTGGTTGACGGTGAGCACGATCTTCGGCACGAGCGCCGTCGCCATCGCTTCAACGAAGTGAGCGCCAGCGCGGATTATCCCACCCTGCTCCGCTTCGGTTCCGACCATGAATCCAGACACATCTTGTACGAACAGAAGTGGAATGCCGAGTCTGTCGCACCTGTCAATGAAGTAGGCGACTTTCTCGGCGCTCTCCGTGTACACGATTCCACCAAAATGCGGCTTCTCTCCTTCGCGTGCCTTGATGAGTCCACGCTGATTCGCGATGACGCCGACGCTGATTCCCTCGATCCGGGCGTCGCCGCAGATCATCTCACGCGCTATTCCCTCCTGGAACTCGTCGATCTTTCCATTGTCGAGAATTGCGCCAAGAATCTGATGCATGTCGTACGACATGCGGTGATCCGCGGGAAGCAAATCGTAAAGCTGCTCGGGGCTGGCGCTGGCGCCGCTCTCGCGGGGGAACAAGGCAACGTCCCGGCTCGAGGTGGGAAGACGCTCGATCAAATCGCGTATTTTCGCGATGCAGGACTCGTCGTCGTCGAGCGCGTAGTGGGCGACCCCGCTGATTTCGGTGTGAGTGGATGCGCCGCCCAGCGTTTCAGAATCGACAATCTCTCCCGTTGCGCCCTTCACGAGGTTGGGACCCGCAAGCCCCATGAAGGAGCTTCCCTTCACCATCAGAATCACGTCCGATAACGCGGGAAGGTATGCGCCCCCAGCCACACACTGTCCCATCACAGCCGCGATCTGTGGAATGCGCAGATAACGTCGCATGATGGAGTTGTAGTAGAAGATCCGAGCCGCGCCGTATTGTCCAGGGAAAACACCACCCTGATAGGGGAGATTCACGCCGGCAGAATCCACGAGATACACGATCGGGATTCGGCAGCGCATGGCGATCTCCTGCGCGCGAAGAATCTTCTTGATCGTCTCCGGCCACCATGAGCCCGCTTTTACGGTTGCGTCGTTCGCGACAACGACTGTCTCACGCCCGTGCACGCGTATTACTGCTGTGACGACCCCAGCGGCGGGGGCCTGCCCCTTGTACTGATCGTGGGCGACGAGCAGTCCGATCTCGAGCATGCTCGATCCGGGGTCGCGCAGGAGGTCAACGCGCTCGCGAGCCGTGAGCTTTCCTTCCTTGTGCAGCTTCTCGATCTTCTTCGCGCCGCCGGCCTCACGAAGCTTGTCCTCGAGCGCTCTTACCTGATCGCTCAGCTCGCGCAGACGGTTGCTCACTACGCTTCCTGCTTTTCGTGCGCCTGAAACCACTCCTTGATGTACGCGATCAGCTCGCTCGTGGGAGTGCCTGGACCGAACAAGCGGCCGATGCCCTTTTCGGAGAGCGCGTCGACATCCTCCTTGGGGATGATTCCACCGCCGGTGATGAGGATGTCGTCCCGACCTTGAGCGCGCACGAGCTCCTGAACTCGCGGGATCAGCGTCATGTGTGCCCCGCTCAGGATAGAAAGCCCGATGACATCGACGTCCTCCTGAATGGCCGCGGTGGCAATCATCTCCGGTGTCTGATGCAAACCCGTGTAGATGACTTCCATCCCTGCGTCGCGGAGCGCGGCGGCGACAACCTTGGCGCCGCGGTCGTGACCGTCGAGCCCGGGTTTGGCAACGAGTACTCGGATTGGTCTCATAGAGGAGTCAAAGTTAGCCGTTGCGGCGTACGAGCGGCAATCGGATCAGCCTTTGCGCGCGATAAGCAGCATCTCGGACGAGGTCCGGCGAAGGGAGCGATCGTTGAAACCGTCGAACGCCTGCTCAACGACAAGGCCTTCATCAGCGCAGAGCTCGGCCAGCCTTGTGGGCGTGTACAGACGAAGCCGGTGCTCGCGAGTTCCCTTCCTGGTGCCGCGCGTCCACGTCGAGTGTACGGTCAGTACCCCCGAGAGTGAATCGAACTCGCGCTCCTGCGCAAAAAGTGTCCCGTCACTCGTTGTCCACCAGTCGCGCTGGAGGAAACGCGCCATAACACCGTCTCGATTCCCTCCGTGCCACACCAGCGTCCCACCGGGCTTGAGCACGCGCGAGAATTCTCTGATTACACGCAAGTCATCGCTTGGGTGCGCAAAGAATCCGAACGACGTGAAGAGGTTGAGAACCGCGTCGAACCGACTCGTCCACTTTGCCGGAAGCTTCCGCATATCGCCGCGAACATAGCGCAGGTTCTTTGCCGTACCGCCCTTGCGCGCCACCGCAAGCAGGTCTTCCGAGTAGTCGAGGCCATCGACGTCATAGCCCGCCTCCGCGAAGAGATGAGCGTGTCGACCCTGGCCGCACGGCACGTCGAGAAGCCGCGCCCCAGCCGGTAGACCGAGCAAGTCGATGAGCCGCGAGGTCTCCTCGCGGTCGCGCTCGGGCGTGAAGAGGACGCCGTACTCCAGGAGGTAGTGGGCGTCGAATGCCGACTCCCACCACTCTTTCGTTTTTCTCAGAAGAAAACGGGCTCGCGGTACGCGCCGAAGACCGATTCCATCGCGGCACGAATCTCGTAGAGCGTGCAGTACGCGCGCGCGCAGTCGAGTATGTAGGGCATCAGATTGGTGGACGTCTTTGCCGCTTCGCGGAGCGCGCTCAGCCGCTCTTCCACCAACTTGTTGTCACGCTCGGCCCTCATTTTCGCCATGCGCTGCTTCTGATCGCGCTCTGTCTCCTCCGCAATCTTCAGAAGCTCGATCCTCAGCTCCGGCTCGTCGGTAACAAACTCGTTGACGCCGACGATCACACGCCGGTGCTGCTCGATCTCCCATTGTTGGCGCGCAGCAGACTCGTTGATTTTTCTCTGGAGCCAGCCTGTTTCGAGCCCGCGGACTACTCCGCCAACTTCCTCGATCTGCGTGAAATACATCTCGGCTTCCCGCTCGAGCTCGGTGGTGAGTGTTTCGACGTAGTACGAGCCGCCGAGGGGATCGATCACATTGGGTACACCGGTTTCGTAGGCGAGGACTTGCTGGGTGCGAAGCGCAACCTGTACGGATTCCTCAGTTGGCAGCGCGAGTGTCTCATCCATCGAGTTCGTGTGGAGCGATTGTGTGCCGCCAAGTACCGCGGCCATGGCCTGGTAGGCTACACGAATGACGTTGTTCATCGGCTGTTGCGCCGTCAGCGTGACGCCCGCCGTCTGCGAGTGGAACCGCATCACCAGAGATCTCGGATCCTTTGCGCCGTACCGTTCCTTCATGTGACGGGCCCATATCCGGCGCGCGGCTCGAAGCTTGGCAATCTCCTCGAAGAAGTCGTTGTGGATGTCCCAGAAAAACGAAAGTCGGGGAGCGAAGGCGTCGACGTCGAGACCGCGCGCGATTCCGCGTTCGACGTAGGTGAAACCATCCGCGAGGGTGAAGGCGAGCTCCTGCGCTGCCGTGGCGCCCGCTTCACGGATGTGGTAGCCCGAGATGGAAATCGTATTCCATTGCGGCACGTGTTCGGCCGACCACTCGAAGCAGTCGACGATGAGTCTAAGCGCCGGCTCGATGGGATAGACCCACGCGTGCTGCGCCATGTACTCCTTGAGGATATCGTTCTGGATCGTGCCGCGAAGCTTGTGCGAATCGATTCCCTTTCTCTCGGCAGCCGCGATGTAGAAGCAATAGAGGATGACGGCGGGGCCATTGATCGTCATCGACGTCGAGACTTCATCGAGGGGGATACCGTCGAAGAGCGTCTCCATGTCGGCGAGGCTCGAGATAGCGACGCCGCATTTGCCGACTTCGCCTTCCGATCGCGGATGGTCGGAGTCATATCCCATGAGCGTCGGGAAATCGAACGCTACGGATAGGCCTGTCTGGCCGTGCTCGAGGAGAAACTTGTAGCGCTCATTCGTGTCGCGCGCGCTTCCGAATCCGGCGAACTGACGCATCGTCCACAGGCGTCCGCGATATCCGGTCGGGTGAATACCTCGCGTATACGGATATACGCCCGGCATCCCCAGCGCAGCGGCGTCTGTCTCCGCGGCGTCCAGAGGGGTGTAGACCGGCTGGACCTCTTTCTCTGAGTTGGTGAAGGCAATGTCACGGAGCTCGCCCTTCTCATATTTTCTGCGCCACTCGGCGACTTCCTTTCGGAGGAGGCGCAGCTCCGCGCTCTGTTCCTCGTTGGTCGCGATCAGGTCTCTGTCAGTAGCGCCCTTCGAGTCGGGGCTCTTGAGTTTGCTCATTTTTCCTTTTCTCCGCATACGAGCTCACCGCTTTGGCGAAGCAACTGGTCGGCGACCGCAAATGGTGTCGAGCGACCTTCTTCCACTGAGGGGAGCTGCTCGTCCAGCCAGGCCATGGTGCGAGAATCCTTCCACAACCGATCCCTGACCTTTCGCTCTACCACGTCTATGACGCGCTCGCGCATTCTTTCACGTCGCCGAGTGCGCAGTGTTCCTGTTTGCTCAAGATAAGCAAAGTGACGGTCGAGCGCGGCGACCATCTCGGGGATTCCCTCCTGCTTCGTTGCGACCGCGCTCAGCACTGGTGGCGTCCAGAGCGTCGGGTTGTCGGCAGCCGCAGCCTCGCGAGCCAACCGTGCCGGATTCGTTCGCTTGAGATCGACGCCGTGATGCGCAGGTACGCTACCGAAGGACACGCCCTTCCGAAGTCCCAGCATCAGCTCGACATCGTTGCGCAGCCGATCCGCTCCCGGTCGATCGGCCTTGTTGACAACGAATATGT